>CAJMQQ010000049.1 GCA_905215625.1 uncultured bacterium | reverse complement strand
CCTGACACAACAATTCAAATAACCGATATAGAGGAATTAGTATCATATCTCAAAGAAGTAGTGATCTATAGTAAAACTGACGCATATACAGCAGGATATGTCGGACAAGACGTTACGTTTACGCTGAATTTATCAGATGGATCTCAAATGCAAATTACAGCATTCTATCCATTTGTTATTATTGATGGCGTTGGTTATAAATGCAAATATGAACCTTGTGAAGCTCTTAATAATTATGCTAATGAACTAAGGGCCGCAATTGATAAGAAACAAGGCAGTTGAAGGGTTTACGGAATGAAAAGCTGGTTGGTGTATTTAAGCTGTTTTCCTGTGGAATATTTGTTTGCATTATTTTTATTGTTATGAACGCTTCGCGGTTAAGGTTGAACGAGCAAGTAGGAATAAGACGAAGGAGCTAAGAATGAAAATGCTGAAAGTAAAAACTATGTTCAAGTTTCTGGAAAAAAAGGTTCCATTAGGGGTATTGTTATTTGCAGGTATTTTTATCATTGCTGAGTCTGCTCAAATAATGTCAGAAACTAGGCTTCGTTCTGAGCATCGAAAGTATTGGATTGAAAAAGAATCCGAAAAGCAGAAGAATTGGTATTATGTGACTTATTCATTTGTGGCAAATTTAGTATCGTTTGGAACTGGATTTTTCTTGGCAAGGGTACTACCAGGCATATTCTAAACATATGTGTATATTCTGTCTGTGAAATGTATCACATTTGAGGGATGGTGATGGTATGAAAAAAATAATAACAATGTTACTAGCGCTGTTGAGCACTGTTTTACTGCTTGCAGGGTGAAGCATTTCTTCCGAATCAGAAGTGACAGAAATTGTAGATAAAGCGGGAGAAACATAAAAATATGAATGCAAATGAATTATGGAGAGAGTTTCAGAAAGAAAAAAATTTAAAGGATGCGGTCTATGAAGCATGGGCATTTGGCGGAGCACCGGATAAACTGGCAGAATTAGTAATAACAGGGATTAAAACGGCAACCTCCAGCCTTTATTATTGGTACGAAAACGAAAGGGAACGTCTGCCTCAGATTGGCGATTATAGCGTGATATTAGATTCGAAAAACAGAGCAGTGTGCATTATACAAACAACGAAGGTCTCGATTATGCCATTTGGTGAAGTTTCAGAAACTCATGCCCGAAAAGAAGGGGAGGGAGACTTATCGTTAGCATATTGGCGTCAGGTACATGAAGAATTTTTTTCATGCGAACTAATGGATGAAAAAAAGACCTTTTCTGAAACAATGGAGGTTGTTTGTGAGGAATTTCAATTAGTGTATACAGTATAATGAGAAAAGCAAGAGCGGAGGTTTGCATTGATGAGCAAAAGAAAACAATTGATAAAATATTTTATGGCTGCTTTTATGGTGATTATGCTGTTTATCTGCATTTGGGGAATCCCATTAAAAGAAGCAAGGATAGATGTAAAAACTAATGGAACAAGTGTGAATGGTACGTTTACGGGCAAATGGAGTCCGGTAAAGGGAATGGAGGGAATGTTTATAGCAGACGATGGTTGGAACTTTAAAGGGCATATCAATCCTGATGGTGGATTGTGGAAAGGAGAGCTTACAAATTTTCCGATCCCTGCGGAATGGAAAGCAGGCAGAACTTCCGCTCTCCCTGAGTTTTATATAGGATTGGTTGAGGATAATGTATTAGTTACATCGATAAAATAAAGTATGAGCTGAAATCTGTGCTATCTGCAAAAAGACAATAAAAAATA
The DNA here is from genome assembly GCA_905215625.1 of uncultured bacterium. Classification (GTDB taxonomy): domain Bacteria; phylum Bacillota; class Clostridia; order Lachnospirales; family Lachnospiraceae; genus UMGS1370. The sequence goes on along the minus strand of CAJMQQ010000049.1, from coordinate 18,652 downwards.
ATAAGTTTTATATCGTCAGTCGAGTTATGGCTGACGATATTTTGCTGTATGGGCATTAGTTTATTGAGGACATTGCAGTTTATAATCGCTTTAAGACTGTAAGCTGATAAACATAGTGTTACCATTTCTTAAAAAATGTGATATACTACAAAAGATGAAATAAATCAAACTATTAAAAATATTTGCACATTTTATGGCTTGCTTTTAGAGCGGATAAGCTCAAATGAATGGGAGAGACAGATATGATTATAGTGTTCTGTATTGATGACAAAAACGGCATGATGTTTAATGGCAGACGGCAAAGCCAGGACCGCATCCTTAGGGAGAAGATTCTGGCGGATGCTGAAAATTCCAAAATATGGATGAATTCCTACAGCGCGAAACTGTTCAGCGATGTGGATCCGGGCCGTATTCAGGTGGATGAGGACTTTTTGGAAAAGGCTGGAAACGGAGAGGTCTGTTTGGTGGAAAACGTGGACGTAACGCCATATTTAGAAAAAGCTGAGGAAATTATCCTTTATAAATGGAACCGGACGTATCCGGCAGATATCTGGTTTGATACAGACTTAACGAATTGGAAAATGGTAGAAACAATAGAATTTGTCGGTTCTTCCCATGAAAAGATTACAAAGGAGCGATACAGACGATGAAAAGATTGACAATTTGGCTGGCCGGACTGGTTCTGGCTGCGTCGGTAACCGTTTCGGCCTGCGGAAATACAGCGGCGTCGGAAAATGCCTGGAGAGAAAACATCCAGACAGAAAATACCCAGATGCAGACGGAAGCATCAACAAAACAGAATGAACGAAATATAGTTTCCATGTCCGCATCTGCCCAGTTTGATTTTTCTGCAGTTCCAGAGTATTCCGGACAGGCCTATGTGCCAGTAAACGATAATGTTCCTTTTTTTATGGAAGAAGAAGTGACATCAGAATCTTTTGAAACATATGGAGAACTGGACCATCTTGGCAGGTGTACTGCGGCATCTGCAAGCGTGGGACTGGATTTGATGCCGACTGCAGAACGGAGTTCTATCGGGCAGGTAAAGCCTACTGGCTGGCATACGGTCAAGTATGACAATGTAGATGGAAAATACCTTTATAACCGCTGTCATCTGATTGGCTACCAGCTTACGGCAGAGAATGCCAACGAGAAAAATCTGATTACAGGAACCAGATATTTTAATACAGAAGGAATGCTGTCATTTGAAAATATGGTGGCTGATTATGTGAAAGAAACGGGAAATCATGTTATGTACCGTGTGACGCCGGTTTTTGAGGGAGATAACCTGGTAGCTTCCGGCGTTCTGATGGAAGGCAAATCGGTAGAGGATAACGGAGAAGGCATATTGTTCTGCGTGTATGTTTATAATGTGCAGCCGGGAATCGCCATTGATTACAAGACGGGAGACAGTACGCCAGAAGGAGAAACAGGAAAGGAGACAGCATCCCAGAATGGAATTTATATTTTAAACATAGATTCTAAAAAATTTCATAGACCCGGATGTTCTTCCGTAGGTCAGATGAAGGACTCCAACAAACAGGAATTTGCCGGAACCAGAGAAGAACTGATTTCCCAGGGGTATGACCCTTGTAAAAGATGTAATCCATAAGGAATAATTTACAGAAATATTGAAAAAATAGCAAAAGTTTGACGAATTCCAGAAAAAGAGGTATAATAAAAGAAATGGTCGTCAGAAGGCGCTGGATACGGCAGAAGCTGTAGGAAGCAGAAGCTTCCAAAGATAAGATAGAAAAATCCAAAATAAAGATTCAGACAAATAAAAAGTGAAAAATAGAAGCAAGAATACCAGGAAGGTACAGCAATCAGAAGATTGGGTGTGTTTCTGGTATTTTTGTTTTATAGGAAAGACTCTGTGAAACTAAAGTGTGAAAGGTTTTCCTATCAAACAAAAACGCTTCGCGAGGATGCGCACTTGCGCGAAGATGTAATATGTCGCAAGCGAACTCTTTTTTATTCCATGAGCAGGGATTTTTCTGCTATCCATTACGAAAAGACAAGGAGAATGAACATGAAAACCAACTCATCTGTAACGAAACTGACTCTTTCTGCTGTATTTTTAGCGCTGGGAATTGTACTGCCATTTCTGACTGGACAGATTCCGACGATCGGAAGTATGCTTTTGCCTATGCACATTCCGGTACTCATCTGCGGTTTTGTCTGCGGCTGGCAGTGGGGACTTTTGGTGGGTTTTGTCCTCCCGCTTATGAGAAGCGCCCTCTTTTCCATGCCTCCAATGATGCCGACAGCAGCAGCAATGGCCTTTGAACTGGCGGTATATGGAGCGGTAACTGGTATTCTTTATCAGAAACTTCCGAAAACTGCAGCGTCTGTTTATGTAAGTCTGGCAGGCGCTATGATTGCAGGCCGTATTGTATGGGGCATTGTCAGTATGATTCTGTATGGAATTGCAGGAAAAGCCTTTGGATGGCAGATTTTCCTGGGCGGCGCTTTGTTAAACGCTGTTCCTGGAATTATCCTGCAGCTGGTTCTGATTCCAGTTATCATTCTGGCATTAAGACGGGCAAAATTCATGGACTAAAAGACAGTAAAATAAATGATTACGGAGTAAAAAATGAAAGAAATCTTGTTGGAACAGTGGCAGCATCATCCTGAAATGGAAGTAACGGATGCTGTGAAACTTTTATATCAAAGCGAATTTGGCGGCGGACATATGATTTCCGATTCGCAAAAAAGCCTGGAATTTTTGAAAAAAGAGTGGAATACTGCAAAGACATCAACAGGGGAGTGCTGCGGCACTCCTTCTCCTGTGTGTGAATATATTGGCAACGGGATGTACCGGATGTATCTTCAGGCTCTTTCGGAAGGACTTTCTCCAGAAACAATGAATCAGATGTTTCTTCAGTCAGCAGCAAATAAAAAAGGAACGATGGAATCCTTTGAAAAGAAGCTGGAGCAGTTTTTAGAGTGGTGCAGGATGGGAGAACTTCCTTTTGATAAAACAGAGGCAGAAGAATATTTAAAAGAATACAAAAAAAACGGGTATCCGGCTGTCAGCCACAGTCCGGCTTATAAAAAGGCTTATCATCCGGCTTACCGGGTAATGGAAGAACGATTTGTCCGGTATTATCCGGTGTTGCGCTGTATTGACCGGAGAATGAGGGAAAAGCAGAACAGCACGCTGCCAAATCCATCTCAGCTTCTGGTGGCAATAGACGGGATGTGCGGCAGCGGGAAAACGACCCTGGGACGGCTGCTACAGAGCGTATACGACTGTAATTTGTTCCACATGGATGATTTCTTTTTAAGGCCGGAACAGAGAACGCCAGAGCGTATGGCGCAGGTTGGAGGCAATGTGGATTATGAGCGGTTTCAGGAAGAAATTTTGAATCATATTTCCCAGCAGGAAGGTTTATCCTACCGGATTTACGACTGCAAAAGCCAGACGCTTGGATCTCCGGTTTTTACTCCGTGGAAATGTTTAAATATCATCGAAGGTTCTTACAGCCAGCACCCTTATTTTGGCGATGGGTATGATCTCCGCTTTTTCTGTGAGATTTGTGAAGAAGAGCAGTTTTTACGGATTCGGCGCCGGAATGGAGACGTTATGGCAGAACGCTTCCGCAAAGAGTGGATTCCCAGAGAAAACCGATACTTTGAATCATTTTCCATCAGGGAAAAGAGTCAGGTAGTGTATGGTGGAAAGTGCTGAAAATTTTAAGGTTTCAAGGAAGCAGAGGGAGAAACAGCAGTGATTACCGGAACGATTGTTTCCGTACAAAAAGCGGATTAACAGCATAAGCCCTGATAAGAAAGGAAAAGCGTCTTTGGATGACCAGAATACTGGCTTGTCCAGAGGCGCTTTTCTCTTGATTTTCTCTTAATGTGGATGATGCAGGAATGGTTTATCCGAGACCAAGTTTGGTATAAATATTCCAGCAGCAAAGTCCCATAATGACGCAGATGAGAATGACAAACAGTTTGTCTACAGTACTGGTTGGGATTTTTTTGTTAATCTTTTTACCAACAATGCCGCCGTATACGCCGCAGATCATCATGCCGATTAACATAACCCAGAGACCAGGATCTACATCTTTGTATAAAGCTTCTGGTACGCTGCCTTTTGTAAAGGTTACAATTAAGCTGGCAATCTGGGAAATCAGAATCATGTACAAGGAATTCTGTGCCGCGGTTTTTGTAGGCATTGAAAGGAAGAAATAAAGCACAGCCAGATTCATAGGGCCTCCGCCGATTCCTACGAAAGAGGAAAGAGTTCCTAATAAGAATCCCAGAAGAACCAGGGCGGCAGGATTGGTCACATGATAGGATTTACATTTTTGCTTGTTTAATGTATAAATAAGAGTCAGGAATACAGCAATAAGCAGGGCAATTGCCTGGTATCCGCCGACCATTTCTTTATTTGGAGAAGAATTTTTAATAATATCATAGATATATTTGCCGATTACGCCGCCAATTGCGGAACCAACCGCCAGCCAGGTTGTCAGGTTCCAGTCAATTAAGTTGTCGCTTCCGCCTTTTTTGGAGTTCATGGCAGAGCTGATGACATTATAACTGGTCATAGAAATTACAGTACAAGTGGATAAAAACGTGATGGTATTGACAGGAAGCACACCTACCGCGTCTAAAGCGGGTTTCATAAACACACCTCCGCCTACTCCGCAGATAGCGCCTACAACAGAAGCTAAAATACTGACTGCAAAAAAGATAACATATGTCATAACAATCCCCCCTAAGTGATATTATCGAGTTCCTTTTTCTTTGTAATAAGTTGGCTCTTCAAATTGTCCTGGAAAAATATAGGTTTCAACTAGAATGGCAGCATCTGCAATACAGTCCAGACAGGAATGAAAGGTATCGGCATTCGTATCTTTCAGATCGTGACAGGTTACGGTTCGGTTCTTTTCATAAAAGGCCTGTGTGATTTTTCCGGCAAGATCATAAGAAGTCTTTTTGGATTTATTTGTCCGATCTTCATCCATATGCCCTGTGCTGGTAACAAAGCCAGCCAGATAAATGGCTCCGGATATGGCGCCGCAGGTTCCAAGTCTGGCGCCCATACCGCTTCCAAAAGTTTCCATTCCCTTAAAACATACCATTGGGTCTAAACCCAGAAGATCGGCATAGGTAACTGCCACAGCCTGGGAACAGTTATACCCGTATTTAACATAGTAATCCACTGCGATTTGTGCTCGTGATTGTAACATGAGAGTTCCTCCTTTAACACTTTCATTTGTGAGTTTAGGTCTAGTATATAATATTGATAAAAAAATGTCAAATATGATAATGAAATTGTATAAAATAACAATGGTGTCCGCCGGAGATCTTGATTAAAATAAACTATTTTGATAGACTAAAGGAAAAAATAAAATGAACGGCATTTTGAGAAAGGCGGGAAAAGATATGTGGTTTGTATTTGCCCTTGGTTCTGCAGTATTTGCGGCGCTTACATCGATTCTGGCAAAAATCGGCATAGAAGGAGTAAATTCCAATCTGGCCACAGCCATCCGGACAATAGTAGTTCTGGGGATGGCGTGGGGGATGGTATTTCTGACGGGAAGCCAGTCAGGAATCTCGGCAATCAGCAAAAAAAGCTGGCTGTTTCTGATTTTGTCAGGCCTGGCTACCGGCGCGTCCTGGCTGTGTTATTACAGAGCCCTTCAGATAGGGGAAGCGTCGAAAGTAGTCCCGATTGACAAACTAAGCGTAGTGATTACCCTGGTTCTGGCTTTTGTTTTCCTGCATGAGCAGTTTACAGCAAAGTCAGCAATCGGCGCTATCCTGATTACAGCAGGAACCCTGGTAATGGTGCTGTAAACCAGGAAAAGACAGAAAACCGTTCATTCTATTTGATAATAACTGATACCAAAGGAGAAGCTATGAAGATTACAAATGTGAAGATTGAAAAGTTTTATATTGAATTAACGGAGCCGTTTAAGGTGGCGTTTGCGGAAATCAGCCATTCCGTCAGTATTCTGATTAAGATCGAGACGGATGAAGGTGTCGACGGATATGGTGAGGCAGCTCCATTTGCACCGGTAACGGGTGAAACCGAACAGGGGTGCATCGAGGTGCTGGAGATGTTCCGCCAGGGTCTGATTGGACAGAATCCCCTCGACATTGAAAAAATTCATGTGATGATGGATGGTCTGGTTCATGGATGCGGTTCTGCAAAATGTGCAGTCGATATTGCGCTTCATGACATCAAAGGAAAGGTTATGGGACAGCCCTTATACCGGATTTTGGGCGGCTATCAGAATGAGGTGCAGAATGACGTAACCATCGGCATCAGTACGCCGGAGAAAATGGCTGAGGCAGCGGTTAATTATGTCAAGAACCAGGGTTACCACATTTTAAAGATTAAAGCCGGAATCGACCCAAAAGAAGATTTGAGAGCATTGAAGCTGATCCGCGAAGCAGTTGGAGATGACATCCGTCTCCGGGTTGATGCCAACCAGGGATATAATATCAGCCGCGCCTTGTATGCATTGGAAGGAATGAAGGCTCTTGGAGTGGAAGCGGTAGAACAGTGTCTTCCGGACTGGGATATGGAAGGGGCTTCTTATCTTAGAAAAAAGGTAAACGGAATCCAGTTGATGCTGGACGAATCCATCCATACCACTAAGGATGCAGCAAAAGCCTGCAGAATGGATGCGGCTGACATTTTCAACATCAAATTGATGAAATGCGGCGGTCTGTACCGCGGCGGGCAGATTGCCACACTGGCAGAAAATTTTGGACTTACCTGTATGGTAGGATGCATGATGGAGACTAAAATCGCCATTACAGCAGGTTTGAGCCTGGTTGCAGCAAGGAAGAGCATTACCGAGGCAGACTGCGACAGCTTCTTATACTACAAAGATTCTGAAACCGGTATGCCTGGCGGATTTGTACGAAATGGCGATATGTTCCGTCTGTTAGAAAAGCCAGGACTTGGTCTGAATATTTCGTTCTAAACATTTGGCAGGAAAATAAAAACACTTGCCTGTTAGAAAAGGCAGGTGTTCATCATACCAAAAATTCGACACAAATAGCCAGCATATGCGGTTCTGGACAATATGCCCGTATTTTCCCCTTATGACTGCTGACAATACTCTTTGCAATCGACAGTCCAAGAAACCGCTTTAGCGAATCAGGGGAGATGGACTGTTCAATCGTATTAGAAATACAAACAATGGTGGAAATGTGACCACCAATGATAATGTGGAGTCTAACCCGAGCGGCATGAGAGGCGGAAGACCTATGGGTGGACCAAAACAGAAACCTGAATAATAGAAACACCTGTCTTTTCGTAGAATTGGACAGGTGTTTCTATTATTATACATCGTCAGGTGAAAAGAAATATTTTTTATATTCGTCGGAAAAGAGGACGCCTCCCAGACGCTTTACGCCGCCGTATAGATGATGGCTCATTAAGGCTTCGATTTTAGAGGTATCCTTGGAATCGATAAGATCCATCATGTTCTGATGATCCTTTAGAACCTCCGGAACGTTTTTGGCTCCTACAATATCCAGACGGATAAAACGGGAATAGTCTGCGTGAGGTGTGGTAATCCGATCCCACAGATACATTTTCCCAGTTGCCTGGAACCAGATTTCGTGCATCTGCAAATCCTTTAACAAAAAGTCATTAATGTCAAAATGTTCCAAATCCTTAGCTTTTAACGCCACATCTTCCAGGTTCTTTAAAGAATACCGCACCCGTTCCACTTCGGTAGGGGAAACAAAATTAATAAAGTCCCGCAAAACCATGGTTTCCACAGCGACACGCTGGTAGATCAGCTGGCTTGCAATGTCTAAGTTGATAGGAGTTACGATAGTTCCCTTGTGAGGGATGATATTGACGAAACGGTTTTGCTGAAGGCGCTGCAGTATGCTGCGGATAGGCGTTCTGGAAACGTGGAACCGTTTGCAAAGGCTGTTTTCGCTTAAAATATCACCTGGCTGTATTTTTAAAGAGACAATTTCATCTTCCAGAATTTTGTAAATTTCATCATTATTTAGAGTAGCTTCGATAGTGCGTTCCATAGTGCCGTGTATCCTTTCTGAAAATTCCCATATACGCTTGTATACAAGAAAAGAAAATAAAAGAATTTCTTCTGTCTATTTATTATATCTCTTGGTACATAAAATGGCAACTAAACATTTGAAAAACAAAAGAAAAAAGCAAATGTATACAAGGGTAATGAGAGGATTAATAGATGACAACAGAGGAATCTTGTTAAAAAAACGTTAAAATATGGACGAAATGCACAAAAATATGTAGAAAAATAGCATAAAAATGTTGTGAAATGTAAAAATTCTTCTTGCAATGTAGATGAGTGTGTGGTAGTATAATGCTAAACTTGTATACAAGCAGTGAAAGAATACAAGAATTAAGGGAAACAAGATGTGAAGGAGGATGTGTAAAATGAGAAAAACAGTAGCAATGTTATTAGCAATGGCAATGGCAGTCAGCCTGACAGCCTGCGGAGGCGGAGAGAAACCAGCTGATGCGACTACAGCAGCCCCGGCAGCAGAGACCACAGCGGCAGCTGGCGGAGAAGAGACGAGTGCAAAAGCAGCAGAGGGAGAAGACCCATATGCGGCATTAGGCGATTTCACGATGGTAGTTGGACACGCTCAGCCGGAAGGAAACCCTCGTTACGAGTCTATGGAAAAATTTGCTGCTGATGTAGCAGAAAAGACCAACGGACATATAACCGTTGAAGTTTTTGCAAATGGACAGCTTGGAACAGAAAAAGAGATGTTGGAGCAGGTGGTTTCCGGTACGGTTCAGGGCATGAGAGGCGGCCAGTTTGATTTCAGTCCCCGTTTGCTGATGTTTACGCTTCCATTTCTGGCTCAGACCAGAGAACAAGTGACTGCATTATTAAACAGTGATTTGGCAAAGAAAGTTTGTGCAGAGGCAGAAGCAGAGACTGGTACTGTTATTATTAACCTTTGTGATGCAGGCGGTTGGAGACAGTTCTCCAATAGTAAGCACCCGATTACCAAGCCAGATGATTTAAAGGGTTTAAAGATGCGTACTAATGGTATGAATACTATTGATAAAACCTTTCTCGCGCTGGGCGCTACTACCACTACCATTCCTTACTCTGACCTGTACATGGGTTTGAAGACTGCTGTAGCAGACGGACAGGAAAACCCGTGGGTAAACGTAGAAGGTATGAAATTTTATGAAGTACAGAAATATTTTACAGAGGTAAATTACCAGTTCCATCCGGATCCATTCTATGTAAACGCTGCATGGTGGAATGGCCTTCCTGCTGAATATCAGGAGATTATTACGGAATGTGCATCTGATATGGGGACATACAACGATCAGTTGATTGATGAAAACCAGGAAAAAGCAAAACAGGCTGTCATTGACGCAGGATGTGAAGTGTATGTACCAACAGAAGAAGAATTAAAAGCATTCCAGGATGCAGTTCAGGTAGTATACGAACAGTGCGTAGAGGAAGGCATCCTGACAGCAGATGAATTAAAAGAGTTACAGGACATTGTTGCAAATACAAAATAAAATTTAGATAACAAAGTCGGAGAAAGGGGTCCGATGCCATGGAAAAGCTGAAAAAAGCAGGGCAGAAATTGTTTGATATTTACTTTGGAATCGGCGTTGCAGCCATGGGGCTTTTGGCGGTGCTGGTGGTGTTTTCCGTAATTGCCCGTTACTTTTTTTCTCTAAGCTGGAAACAGCTTTCAGAATTTAATGTAACATTGTTTGCGTTTACGACATTCTGGGGAATGGGCATTAACGTAATTAAAAATGAACACGTAATTATTGATATTTTCTATGACAGCGTAAAACCGTCTGTGAAGCGGTGGCTCAGTGTGGCAAACTACGTCATAGTGCTGATTGTAGATGTGATTTTTACTTATCAGGGCGTTAAATATGTAGGAGTTGCAGGAAAACAGATTAGCCAGGGTATGGAAATTCCGATGAAATATATGTATGGAATCATGCCGGTGTGCGGCGCTATCTGCGCAGTATGTATTGTGCTGAAAATTGTAGAGTTTATTACTGCAGATGTTTCTTACTTTGCACCTAAAAATAAGGCGCTTGCAAAAGAGAACAAGTCGGAATAGACGGAAGGGAGAACGTGAAACCATATGGCAATGTTGATTCTTTTGGTGCTGCTGATCTTTTTTGCAGCCCTTGGCGTACCGCTGGCCTTTGCTATCGGCGCTTCCTGCGTAACTTATATTTCTACGAATGCACCTACCTTTATGCAGATGGTTCCCCAGCGTATCTGGAACGGTGTATTCAGTGAACTGATGATTGCTATGCCTCTGTTTATGCTGGCAGGTGAACTGATGAATACAGGTGGTATTACGAAGCGGATTATCAATTTCTGCCTTCAGATTTTAAAACCATTTCATGGGGGACTTGGAGAAGTAAATATTGTAGCATCTATGATTTTTGGCGGCATTTCCGGTTCTTCCGTAGCAGATACGTCTGCTCTTGGAAGTATCCTGATTCCAGCCATGGAGGATCTGGGTTATCCACCAGAAGCATCTGCTGGTATTACGGTAGCATCTTCTACCATGGGCATGATTATTCCACCGTCTACGCCAATGATTGTATTCTCTATGATCTCCGGCGGATCCGTTGGAGCTCTGTTTATGGCGGGTGCAGTTCCTGGAATCCTGATTGGCCTTACCCAGCTGATTCTGGTATTCTGGATCAGCCACAAAAAACACTGGCATCCAAAGAGAACGCCATTTGTAATGAAAGAATTTACAAGCGCCATCCTTTCTGGTATTCCGGCGCTGCTTATGCCGATTTTTATCATTATATGTGTTTCCTTTGGAGTTTGTACCGCATCAGAAAGCGCCGGAGTTGCAGTTCTGTATGCATTGATTGTAGGATTCTTTGTTTATCGGGAGTTGACCTGGAAGGATGTTTGGGAAGCATTAAAGAAGACGATGATTTCTTCTTCCTCTATTATGATTATTATTGGCTTTACCACTATCTTTACCTGGGTATTGACCATGCAGAAAGTGCCGCAGACGGTTGCTGCATTTTTCATGGGACTGAATATGCCGGCATGGGGGATTGCCCTGATGTTTGACGTAATGATTTTGTTAATTGGCACGTTTATTGATGTAAGTCCGGCTATTCTCTTGCTTACCCCGATTATGCTTCCGGTTATGCAGAATTATGGCTTTTCCACCCTGCAGTTTGGCGCTATGATGATTACCGGTCTTGCGATTGGTCTGGTAACTCCTCCGGTAGGTATGTGCTTAAATGCTTGCAATAAAATTAACAGGATGCCAATTGTAGAAATTTTTAAAGGGGCGCTGCCGTACGTTATTTGTAATGTAATCGTACTGATTGCAATCAGCTTGTGGGGACCGCTTACAACATGGCTCCCGTCACTGCTTGGCTATACCATTTAAAAATAAGTTTTGTGGGTTTGGAGTAAGGGGGTATTCAAATGAATTTAAAAGAAAAAATGAAACAGGGGCCCGTGTTCGGAATGGCCTGTTTTACAGGAACTACTTGTGTGATTGAAAACATTGCAATGTCAGGTCTGGATTTTATCTATCTGGATCTGGAGCATACCAACTGGATGCTGAATGAAGAATTTGAAAAACAGATTATGGCAGCCAGGCTTCACGACATTTCGGTATTAGTCAGAATGGCAGATGATGACGAAGTAGCCATTCGCAAGGTGCTGGAGTGGGGCGCAGACGGAGTAGTCATTCCTCACTGCAAGACTGCAGAGATGACGAGACGCTGCGTAGAGGCTGCAAAGTTCTCTCCTATGGGAAGAAGAGGCGGAGAGAGTAATGTGCGGGCTGCCGGATTCGGATATCACAATTTTGACTGGAATTCCTATATGGAACAGCAGAACCGGGATACCTTGGTAATCCCCATGGATGAGGATTATGAGTTTACAGACAACATCGACGAGATACTGGCAGTAGAAGGCGTAGATGCTGTAAATTTCGGGCCTATCGATTATGCAGTTTCTAAAAATTTAAAGGTCGGATACTCTATGGGAGATGAGGTCAAAGAAGCCTTTCAGATCCTGGTTAAAAAAGCAAAAGCAAAAGGGATCGGCGTGCTGGGACCGGTCGTTCCTCCGACCAGGGAAAACATTGAAAATGCCATTGCAGAAGGATACAACATGATTATCCTGGGCAACGATATGTGGCATTTCCAGAAAGCTTTAAAAGATATGATGGCAGCAGCAGTAGAGCCTGTCCGTAATCCGCAAAATGCAGACAGATAAGATGACAAATGAAAAAGACTGGAGCAAGAGCTGGGGGAGCTTTTGTTCCAGTTTTTTCTTGTGGGAAGAAAATGTTCGGTTTTAAGAAAAGATAAAGGAATCTCAGTAAAATTGTAAGCAAACATTAAAAAATAAAGAGAAAAAAGATGGTAAAATAAAAAAGAAAACAGCCATTCGGTTATTTATATAGCGTTTATCAGTACCTTTTATTTTGCCGTAAAGCATCGGAGAGGAGAATAGATGAAAATGAAATTGGTAATCCGGAATTATCAGCCAGAAGACTGCAGGGAGATGGCGCAGTTGTTTTACGATACCGTTCATACAATCAATGCAAAAGACTACAGTGAGGAACAGCAGAATGTATGGGCAACGGGAAAGGTAGATTTGAAACAGTGGAACCAGTCATTTCTGGACCATTACAGCCTGGTTGCAGTAGAGGATGGAATGATTGTTGGGTTTGGAGACATTGACCATACAGGATATTTAGACCGTCTGTATGTTCACAAAGACTATCAGGGACAAGGGATTGCATCAAAACTGTGCGATCAGCTGGAAAAGTCAGTCAGGGAACCGGTTGTCACCCATGCGTCCATTACTGCCAGACCTTTTTTTGAGCAAAGAGGGTATCGGGTGGTGAAAGAGCAGCAAGTGGAGCGTCAGGGGATTCTTCTGACCAATTTTGTAATGAGGAGGGAATGCTAATGAGAAAAATAATTCGAAACTGCGTGATTTTGTTGGGCGCACTGCTGGCCCTGATTTTCGGATGGAGATATGCATATCGTCATGCAAAGAGTGCAGATAACCTTCCAAGCCTGGGAACGCTGCAGGCAGAGGAACTGAAAGATTTGGCTGGCTATAAGCGGGGACAGTTAAGAAGCGTATGGGGAGAACCTGATGATGTGGCAGGAGAGGAACAGGACATCTGGAACAGGGAAGGCGGCGAGCATCTGATTGTAACCTATTACCCCAATGGCAGAGTAAAAGAAGCTGCTTTTGCAATTCCGTAATAGGACGTGATAGGAAGAAGAAAAGGAGAAGAACCGATGGAATTTACCTGTCAATCAGAATATAATGGAAAATCCATGGCTGTTATGGCAAAAGCACTAAGAAAAACAGTCCGGAAAAAGAAAAGTCAGCGTTCCCATATATTTGGATGGACAGTAGTGGGACTGGGGACTTTGATGTGTATGTTTGATTTGTCAGAAAACGGAGAAATTTCTTTTGGGATAGTGATAACAGGGATTGCAGTGCTGGTGATTGTGCTGACACTTCTAATGGAAGATAAAATAAATGGATATGTGGCAAGAAAACGGATCTTACCTGGGACAGAACGGGCAGAAACGGTGTTTTCGGAAGATGGGTTCTGCACCACAACCCAGGTGGGAAAAACCCAGTGGAAGTATGAGAAAATCCAATTGGTAGCAGAGAGTAAAGAATACTTCGTATTTGTATTCAGCATGAGCCACGGACAGATTTATGAGAAAAAGCATATTCAGGGAGGAACCCTGCAAGAGTTTCGGGGATTTCTGGAGAAGAAAATAGGAAAACCGGTACAGATGATTCCATGATAGAAAGGGGATGATGGCATGAAACTGTTATTTAAACAACGATTTTTCTCCTGGTTTGACAGTTACGATATTTATGATGAGGCAGGAAATGCTGTATATGAAGTAAAAGGACAGCTTTCCTGGGGGCACTGTCTGAAGATTTTTGACCAGTATAATAATGAAGTCGGAACGGTTCAGGAAAAAGTGCTGACCTGGCTTCCGAAGTTTGAGATGTACCTGGGAGAAACGTATATTGGATGTATCAGCAAAGAATTGACATTTTTAAAACCCAGGTTCCACATCGACTGCAATGGCTGGAAAATGGAAGGTGACTTTTTAGAGTGGGATTATAAAATTATGGACAGTTCCGGTAGTACGGTTGCCACAGTGTCGAAAGAAGTCTGGAATTGGACGGATACCTATGTGATTGATGTGGCAGATGAAAGGGACAGATTATGCGTACTGATGCTGGTATTGGCCATTGATGCAGAAAAGTGTTCCAGGAATTAGGAGGAAACAGATGGTTGCTTATGGGGATGTTGGAAGAAGGAAAATAGATTTGACGGTGCTGGGACTGGAAAAAGGAAGCCGGATCAGCAGCTATTTCTGCACTCCGAAAGGAGCGAAAGTTTGCGGCTGGGAAGGAGTAGACGGGATTCATTTTTGTTCGGTAAAAGAACTGGAAGATCTGGTGTTTTCCGTAAATCCCATGGCTGTTCAGGGGGATTATGTCCATCCGGCAGCTGAAAACTTTGAGGACTTTTTGCGTCTTCTGGCAGCCTGCGGCCATGCCTCGGCGATAGAACAGATTCATGGCTGGAATCAGCAGGAATTTGACCAGTTTTTAAAAGAAAATCCGGTCACTGCTGCGCAAAAACAGGTAATAGATCAGTTAAACCGCAAGCTGGGCATTACCCCGATGGAACATCCTTTTGAATATGTGAAGAACCTGCAGGCTTCCTTTGATTATGGAAGGATTCCATTAAAGAAGGAGTATTGGAAGGTTTATTATAATGGAAGCTTCTGGGATCATCACAAGGCTCGCTTGCGGCCAGGCACAGAGATAAAAATAGGAAAGCAGGCTTTGTGGGGAGAAGAAACGGTTTACATTCCGTCTGTTTATGTCTGTACGCAAGGACTGGTAATCGATTTTTTAATAGAAGTCGATTTAGAAAAGGAAAAAGCCTTTCTTGAAACCTACAAAGACCTGGAAGAACGGGAGCAAAATGGCGGCAGAATTTCCCAGGAAGAACGGGAGCGGATAGAACTGGAAAATCCCTTAGAACTTGGCTTCCAGGCAGAGATCCTTTTAAATGGAAGGAAACTGCGGCAGGAACAGGGATGCGGGCTGTGCTGGATTCCAAAAAAACTGATAGAAGAGAGGCCGGCCATGCCGGATGGAGAGGAAATTTTAAATCACTATGGAATGGATCTTTCTAAGGTTTACCGGATTGACAGAACGTTTTATCAATGGGCCACAAAAAGAAAGCCAAAGATTCAGACAATCTCTATGAAGCTTTGCCCGGATGCCAAATCGATTCCAGGCATTCACTTTCAAGTAACCGGATCAGGCCAGAAGTTTACATTTTTCCATCCGGTTACTGGAACCGAGTATACCATTACGGTAAGGGACTATGGGTGGCAGCAGATAAACATGGGAGAAAAAGACAGCAGGTGGGTATATCCAGAACACTGCGCAGTTCTGGAATATGAGATCGATCCAGCATTAACGCCGGATAAACTGGCTGTTCTGGACTGCCAGGAAGGAGATCGGCCTTATTTGAAGCCAGAAAATCAGTTTGAGCCGGCAGCTTCCGGCTGTTCGGTAATTGCGGTTATTGGAGGCGGTGTTGGGATGTGCCAGTCTGGCGGGGCAGTCCGTTATGCGTCTTCGAGCCTATATTTTGAGCCGCAAAAGGAAATAGAATGGCGATTGTCTTTCTGGATTCATGATCGGGATCCTCTGGAAATCAGTGAGTTTTCATGTTTATAAAAATTTTATTAGCACTCAGCTTGAATGAGTGCTAATTTTTATTGACATTTCCAGACTTCGGTATTACAATATGCAATAAAGTGCTAAATAAAAAAGGAGTGCATGAATCATGGCAAAAACAGGAAGTCTGACAATTAACAGTGAGAACATATTTCCGATTATTAAAAAATGGCTGTATTCCGATCACGACATTTTCTATCGTGAGCTGATTTCCAACGGCTGCGACGCAATTACAAAGCTGAAAAAGCTGGAACTGATGGGCGAATTTGAAAAGCCGGAAGATGTGGAATATAAGATTGAGGTAGCGGTAAATTCCAAGGAAAAGACCATTACCATTTCTGATAATGGACTTGGTATGACGGAAGAAGAAGTCGATGAGTACATTAACCAGATTGCATTCTCCGGCGCTCAGGCATTTTTAGAGCAGTACAAAGATAAAGCCAACGAGGATCAGATTATCGGCCACTTTGGATTAGGTTTTTACTCTGCATTTATGGTAGCAGACAAAGTTACTATTGATACCAGATCCTACAAGGCAGATGCCAAGCCAGTACACTGGGAGTCGGAAGGCGGCACGGAGTATGAGATGGGCGAAGGCGGCAGAGAACTGTTTGGAACCACCATTACCCTATACTTAAATGAAGACAGCACAGAGTTTGCAAATGAATACCGGGCAAGAGAGGTCATTGAAAAATACTGTTCCTTTATGCCGGTGCCGATTTTCTTAACCAATACTGCCGAAGGCCCTCAGTATGAGACTATTGAAAAAGATGAGCTGACCGACAAAGACACCATTGTCGAGACCATCGTAGAAGAAGCAAAGACCGAGGAAAAGGAAAACGAAAACGGCGAGAAGGAAGTGGTAGAAGTTTCTCCTGCCACCGAAAAGTATAAGATTTTAAAACGTCCGGTTGCGTTAAATGATGTAAATCCGCTGTGGAACAAGCATCCAAATGAGTGTACGGAGGAAGAATACAAGGCGTTCTACCATAAAGTATTTATGGATTACAAAGAGCCT
Source organism: uncultured bacterium (assembly GCA_905215625.1). GTDB lineage: Bacteria > Bacillota > Clostridia > Lachnospirales > Lachnospiraceae > UMGS1370. Next base: position 1,852 of record CAJMQQ010000049.1, on the reverse strand, counting down.
TTGTTCTGGATCCACTTAAATATGGATTATCCGTTTAACTTAAAAGGAATCTTGTACTTCCCGAAGCTGGACATGGAATATGACAGCTTAGAAGGAACCATTAAGCTGTACAACAACCAGGTATTTATTGCAGATAACATTAAGGAAGTGATTCCGGAATTCCTGATGCTGTTAAAGGGTGTTATCGATTGTCCGGATCTGCCGTTAAACGTATCCAGAAGCGCATTGCAGAATGACGGCTTTGTAAAGAAGATTTCTGATTACATTACCAAGAAGGTAGCAGATAAGCTGTCTGGTATGTGCAAGACTGACAGAGAGAACTACGAGAAATACTGGGATGACATTAATCCATTCATCAAATTTGGCTGCATCAAGGATGAGAAGTTTGCAGACAAGATGAAAGATTATATCATCTTTAAGAATCTGGACGGCAAGTACCTGACCCTTTCCGAGTGTTTAGAGGAAAACAAAGAAAAGCATGAAAATACCGTATTCTATGTAACAGACGAGAAAGAGCAGAGCCAGTACATCAATATGTTTAAAGAAGCAGGCATGGATGCTGTGATTTTAAAACACAACATTGACAGCCCGTTTATCAGCCACTTAGAGCAGAAGAACGAAGGCGTAAAGTTCCTCCGCATTGATGCAGATTTGACAGATTCTTTCAAAGAGGAAACTCCAGAAGAGGAAAAAGAAGCGTTTAAAGAGACTGCAGACAGTCTGGCTGAAATCTTTAAAAAGGCATTGAACAACGATAAACTGACCATTCAGGTAGAAAAACTGAAAAATGAAAACATTGCATCCATGATTACAGTTTCTGAGGAATCCAGAAGAATGCAGGATATGATGAAGATGTATAATATGTACGGCATGGATCCTGGAATGTTCGGACCTCAGGAAACACTGGTGTTAAATGCCAATCACAAGCTGGTACAGCACATTTTGGCAAACAAGGACGGCGCTCATATCCAGGAAATCTGCGAGCAGCTTTATGACCTGGCTTCTCTGAGCCATGGTTCCCTGACTCCTGAGAGAATGACCAGATTTATTGCAAGAAGCAATGAACTGATGGGACTGCTGTCTGAGTAAGATTTCCAACATAAAGGAGAATAATCATGCGTCTATATATTATCCGGCATGGGGAAACCGACTGGAATACAGCAGGACGCCTTCAGGGACAGGCGGATACCCAGTTAAATGAAAATGGGATCCGTCTGGCCTGGATTACTGCAGAGGGGATGAAAAACATCCCCTTTGATCTTTGTATTACCAGTCCGCTAAAAAGAGCCAGACAGACGGCGGAGATTATTTTAAATGGCCGTCCGGTTCCGATTCTTGAGGACGACAGAATCCGGGAGATTGGATTTGGATCCTGGGAAGGCTTAGGATGCAGGGAAGGAAACTTCCAGATACCGGTTCCGAAAGAAGAATTTGATAAATTTTATACGGATCCCTTTCATTTTCGGCCAGACAAAGACGGGGAAACGGTAGAAGCAGTCTGTAAGAGAACCAGGGAGTTTTTAGAGGAAATTACAGCGAATCCAGACTATCAGGATAAGACGATTCTGATTGCTTCCCATGGATGTGCATCCAGGGCGATTTTAAACAGTGTTTACGATAATAAAGAGGATTTCTGGCATGGACACGTTCCGCCGAACTGTGCAGTCAGCATGGCAGAGGGCACAAAGGGAAATATGATATTAAGAGAAAGTGACCGGATTTACTATGATCCATCGGAAATTGTAGATTTCCGGACGGGAAAGAAACGGGAAAAGTAAAAAAGACGCCGCAGGCTCAAATGATATGTACCCAGAATCCTGGACACATATTTATATGAACTAGGCTGAACACA
>CAJMQQ010000048.1 GCA_905215625.1 uncultured bacterium | reverse complement strand
TACTTCAACTTCGAGATTCCTACCGAACTTCCAGGCGTAGATACCGGTATTCTGGATCCTCGCGACACTTACGCAGATGCTGCTGAGTGGGAAGCAAAGGCTAAGGATCTGGCTCAGAGATTTATTAAGAACTTCGCTAAATATGAAGGCAACGAAGCTGGCAAGGCTTTAGTTCCTGCTGGTCCTCAGTTATAATTTCAAAGATAATACGACGTCGCCCCAGGTGAATCACCTGGGGCGGTTTCTTAATTTTTTCTTCTTTCCCTCACTCCGTCGTTCCCAGATAATTTATCCCATCTCCATTGATTACATTCTGGCCGACAAATTCATCCGTTTCTGGGTTGTACACAAAATCCGTAATCTGGTATCTGGCGGTCCGGCTATCCCGAAGTACCACATGAAGCTGGTCGGCCGTATCAATCCAGACATCTGCCTGCGGTTCTCCAAGCTGGACTGTTTCGTCAAGGAACCGGTACTCAGCTTCTCCTGAAGTCAGAGAAATCGCAAAGTGACACCTGTCATCCATTGCCAGTTCCCCATCTATCAGCATATCCTTCTGGACAAATTTCTGAAGTTCCCACTCTTTCTCCCCATAGGAAAATGGATAAGAAGTATAGAGAACCATATCATTTAACGGTTCTAAGTATTCCGGCTGAATCCGTTCCGACTGCTCTGACTGACCAGGATGCCTGCTGTCTGTCAGAAATACATACTGTGCTTCTCCGGAAAATCCCCGGCGCTCTTCCTCTTCTTTTTCCCACACAGCCGTCAGCGCATAAACTTTTCCTGCTTCCAGTTCAATCAGTGACTGCTCTTCATAAACAACCATTTCTTCCGCAGAACTCTCCACGTTTCCCAGAGCATAACGGTCCCAACTGGTCAGCCGGATCTGATCCGGCATCACCGGACAGGATACCAGATACGGGGTTTTGGTCATCTGATGATAGTCTGTAACATACAATCTAGGAGCGTCTCCGTTCATTTCCAGCGGATGTGTACCGCAGGCCACAACTCCCTCAAAATCCTCATTGCCCTCCATATTCCAGGTATAAGAACCAGACGAAATCGAAAACTGCTGATAACTGCTGGAAAGGGAATCTGACAACTGAATTTCAGGAGGCGCTTTCAGAACTTCTTCTGCTCCGACTCCAGCCGGTTTTTCTTCTGCTTCAGAAGACGGTTCCAGGCTGGCTCCTGTTCCTCCATTTTCTGTCTCAACAGTTTCTATTTTACTGCTTTCTATCCCGCCAGTTTCTTCTGCGCCGGTTTCCGTTTTTTCCGAAATCTTTGGGTTCTCACTCTGGCATCCGCCTAATTCCAGTACTGCGCAGACGGTCAAGATTCCTATTCCAGTCCAAAAGTTCTTTTTTCTCATATCCAGCCCTCCTGTCTCCATCCATACATCGTGTTTTCTTTTATCTTATCACAGAGACCTTACAGGAAATGCTGTTTTTTTCTTACAATTTTCCTTATAAATTTCTTTATGCAAAGGGGCTGTAAAAAAGGCGATCGATCCTATTTGACCAATCGCCTTTTTCATTTCTGAAAAATTGTATGAAAGTTTCCTCACTGCCTGCGCAGATTAAAATCGTTCTACCTGCTCTTTAGTAACTCTTGCGTAAATTAATTTCTTTTCCGGCGGCATTTCCGTTCCCAGGACATAGGCTTCTTTCAGTTTCCCAGCCGCATCTGCAAATAAAGACTCTTCGGAAGCGTACAGAACCGCCAGCATATCTCCTGCCTTTACAGACTCTCCGTACTTTTTCTTTAATAGAATCCCTGCTGCCGGATCGATTACATCCTCTTTTCTGCTGCGTCCAGCCCCTAACATAACAGAGGCAATCCCCACTGATTCTGTGTCCATGTGGGTAATAAAGCCGTCTTTTTCTGCCTGGACTTCAAACGAGTATGGCGCTGCAGGAAGCTTTTCAGGATGCTCTGCATAACTCTTATCGCCTCCCTGGCCTTCTACCATGCGCAGCAGCGCTTCTAATGCGCTGCCGTCCTGAATCGCTGATTCTGCCAGGTTCCAGCACTCTTCAATGGTTCCTTTTTCAGCCATATATAACATATTGGCTGCCAGTCCTAAAGAAACTTCCCTAAGATCGGCTGGGCCGCCTCCCTTTAATACCTCTATGGACTCTTTTATCTCCAGGGCATTTCCTACTGCATGGCCTAACGGTACGTCCATATCTGTAATCAGAGCGCAGCAACGTCTGCCAGCCCTGGTTCCAATGGCCACCATCTTCTGAGCCAAGGCAATGGAATCTTCCAGGGTCTTCATAAACGCTCCGCTTCCGGTCTTGACATCCAGCACGATTCCGTCGCTTCCCGCCGCCAGTTTCTTGCTCATAATGGAAGACGCTATCAGCGGAATGCTGTCTACCGTCGCTGTTACATCCCGAAGCGCATAAATTTTCTTATCTGCCGGAACCATATTGCCAGACTGTCCAATTACTGCAATTCCGGTGCGGTTTACAATATCGAAAAATTCTTCTCTGGGAATAGAGGTAGAAAATCCCGGAATACTTTCCAGCTTGTCGATGGTTCCTCCCGTATGTCCCAGGCCTCTTCCGGACATTTTGGCCACTTTTACGCCGCAGGCCGCCACAATCGGGCCAATAATTAATGTAGTCTTATCTCCTACGCCGCCTGTGCTGTGTTTATCCACCTTGATACCCTGAATGGCGCTTAAATCCACCATATCTCCGGATTTTGCCATCTCCATGGTCATTGTGGTAATCTCTTCATCATTCATCCCCTGAAAATAAATGGCCATCAGCATGGCAGACATCTGATAATCCGGAATTTCTCCTGCAGTAAATCCCTGGATCATATATGCAATTTCTTCATCCGAAAGTGCTGCTCCCCGTTTTTTCTTTTCAATTAAGTCATACATCCTCATAAGCGTATCCTCCTTCTTATGACTGTCCCATCTATCCTCCCATACATCGCATGGAAATAAACGTTGGCCCTGTCCGGAATTGATATTCACCTCATCTTCCGGTTCAGGGCCATAATTCAGACAGCCTTATGAATTAATAGCTTCCCTCTTCAATTGTTTCTGCTTTTGCCAGCTTCACAATCCGGCTGGTTCCCAGTCTGGATGCGCCCAGTTCAATAAACTTTTCTGCATCGTCAAAGGATTTAATACCGCCGGCTGCCTTCATCTTTACATCCGGACCTACGTGCTTTGCAAACAGCGCAATATCGTCAAAGGTTGCGCCGGCTGTGGAAAATCCGGTAGACGTCTTAATGTAGTCTGCACCTGCCTCTGTAACTATCTGACACATTTTTATCTTTTCTTCCTCTGTCAGCAGACAAGTCTCGATAATTACTTTTAAAATCTTGTCGCCGCAGGCCTTTTTGATTTCCCGGATCTCTTCTTCGATCTTCTCGTAATTTTTATCCTTTAAATCTCCAATGTTAATTACCATGTCGATTTCTTCTGCACCGTTTTCAATGGCGTCTCTGGTTTCAAACACCTTGGTTTTGGTGGTATTGTAGCCATTGGGGAATCCAATTACCGTACAAACCGGCATCTTATCTCCCAGATAATCTGCTGCCCGTTTCACAAAAGACGGAGGAATGCAGACTGAAGCGGTACCGTAAGCTACTGCATCGTCGCAGATTTCCTTAATCTCTGCCCAGGTAGCCCCCTGGGTCAGCAGAGTATGATCGACTGTTTTAAAAATTTCTTTCTTATCCATGTGTGTTCCTCGATTCTTTTTTTATTTTTCCTGCTTATCTGCAGATTTCCTTTAAAAAGCTTTCTCCGGCAATGTCTCCCTTTACTCCCAGATACTCCAGAATGGTTGCCGCCGTATCTGCAAAAGAAGCTCTGGTACCCAGATTTACGCCTTCTTTCACCCTGGCGCCAGCAATGACTAACGGGGTATATTCCCTGGAATGGTCGGTAGACGGCGTAATCGGATCGCAGCCATGATCCGCGGTAATCATCAGCAGGTCGTCTTCTCTCATGGCGGCTAAAATCTCCGGAAGCCGCTCATCAAAATAAGTCAGCGCCTTTGCATATCCGTCTACGTCGTTGCGGTGGCCGTAGAGCATATCGTAATCTACCAGGTTAATAAAGCACAGACCTTCAAAGTCCTGTCCCAGGTATTCGATAGTCCGGTCAATTCCCTCTGCATTTCCTGCGGTTCTTACCATCCCGCTGATACCCTGTCCGGCAAAAATATCGTTAATCTTGCCTACTGCAAGTACCTTCTGTCCAGCTGCACAGATTGCATCCAGCATGGTTTCCTTTGGTGGAACCAGGGAATAATCATGGCGGCGGGATGTTCTCTTGTAAGGCCATTCTCCCTCAAACGGACGGGCAATGACACGTCCAACTCCATATTTTCCTGTGCACAGGCGGCGGGCAATCTCACAGTAGCGGTACAGTTCTTCAATGGGAACCACATCCTCATGGGCGGCAATCTGGAACACGCTGTCTGCAGAAGTATACACAATTAAGGCTCCGGTCTCTACGTGTTCCCTGCCGTAATCTTTGATTACTTCTGTACCGGAATAAGGTTTGTTGCAGATGACCTTTCTTCCCGTTTCTTTCTCAAATTCATCCAGAAGTTCTCTTGGAAACCCTTCCGGAAATGTTGGCAGCGGTTCCGGCGAAATCACGCCTGCAATCTCCCAGTGGCCGATGGTAGTGTCCTTTCCTTTGGATACTTCTGTCATTCTGGCAACTGCCCCTGTTGGATCTGCCTCTTTTTCCCTGCAGGTTACTCCTTCTATATTAAATAAGCCCAGCTTTTTCATATTCGGCATAGAAAAATAAGAGCTGGTGGCCGCAGCAGCCAGGGTATTGCTTCCCTCGTCTCCAAAATCTGCAGCGTCCGGCATCTCACCGATTCCCACACTGTCCAGTACCATTAAAAATACTCGTTTCATACACAAACTCCTTTCAGCATAGCAGTCCAAACTAGCTCATCAAGAACTGACGTTCCCCAGGTTTTACCGGAATTTCCGTAATATCCAAATCTTCTACCTCCATATAGCCGTTGCCTTTACGGATAACGTCTAAAAGCTCCGATAATTTAACCGGATCTCCCTGAAGTTCCATCTGGACCGTACCGTCATAAAGATTTTCTACATATCCGGTAATCCCCATAGGCCTGGCTTCCATACACACAAAAAAGCGGCATCCTACATTCTGGACACGCCCTCTGGCGATCACATGATAGCGAATGATTCTTGCCATGGAAATACCTCCCCAGTTTATGATGGTATTAGTCTACCATATTTTGCCCGAAATAACCAGAGACACTTGGAAAGAATTCCCTCTATTTGGCGCTTTATAAAAAAATTTAATGAAGACATTTCGCCGCTCCATCCGTTATAATAAATAGAACGACATAGAGAAAGGGGAGAACTTTGCTTGAATGATGAAGAAACGCTGGAACGGCTGATTCGGCAGTATCAGAACTTAATCTATTCCATCTGCTACCGTCTTACCGGCGATTATTTTGATGCAGAGGACTTAGCTCAGGACACCTTTCTCTCTGCTTACAAAAATCTGGCCCATTTTGATGGGGCCAACGAACGGGCATGGCTGTGCCGCATTGCTACTAACAAGTGCATTGATTATCTAAAACGCGCCGGCAGGCGCAGCGTACCTACGGCAGACGATTATTTTACCACGATTGCTGACAGCCATTCTTCCCCCGAAGACGAATGTCTGGAACGAGATGTTAAAAAACGGCTTTATGACTGCTGCTGTCAGCTTTCTCCTCCTTATAGGGATGTGGCTCTGGACTATTACTGCCATGAAATCGAAATCAGCGAGATTGCAGCCAAAACCGGCAAAAATATCAAAACGCTTCAGACCCAGATTTACCGTGCCAAAGGGATGCTGAAAAAACTTTATCGAAGGGAGGATCTGAAATGAGAAACAACCCCAAATCCAGAATTTATATCGAAACGCTGGAAGAAATTGCAACCTCTGACCAGTTGATGAATGCATTTGCAGATGAAACGGATCGGTACTACTTTGTCCCTGCTCCAAATGGCTTTTCTGAATCTGTATTAAAGAAAAGCCGCAGCCTGGATGTCCAGGTCACTGTGAAAACCCGTCAGGTATCCAAAAAACTGCAGCTTCTCCGTTACAGCCTCCAGGTAGGAACTGCTGTAGCCGGAGCTTTATTCCTATTATTTTCTCTTTCAGAAAGTTCTCTGAAATCCATGCTTGATCTTTCCTATTATCTATTTAACTGGAGGTAAGTTACTATGACAAAAAAGAAAAACCGCCTATTTACTTTTTTTTGCTCCCTGATTCCCGGCGCCGGAGAAATGTATCTTGGCTTCTTTAAGCACGGAATCAGCGTAATGAGTCTGTTTTTCCTGCTTCTGTTCTGCAGCGGCATCCTGTTTCCTCCGCTGATGTTTCTTTCGCCGGTTCTATGGTTTTACAGTTTTTTCCATGTAAACCACCTTATCACTCTGCCGGATGATGAATTCTATATGATTGAGGACGATTACTGTTTCCATCTTGATGTTTTGGTCAAAAACCGCAGCCTGCTGTTGACCAGATACCGGAAAGCCACCTCCTGCACCCTGATTTTTTTAGGCGCCGTTATCTTATGGCGAATCTTCAGCGACTTTATCCAGACCTTTCTTGGGCGCTATCTGGAAATTCCAGAGCCTATAAAAGATCTTCTCTTCTGGCTCAGCCGCTGGATTCCCCAGCTGGCAGTTGCTGTTGGAATCATTCTCCTAGGGCTCTGGCTTATTCGGCAAAAGAAAACCGATCTTTTCCTGGCGGATGGAAATGGGGGGGGTATTTCCGGAGAGTCTGATACCAGAGGGTAACAAAATCACCGCAAAACTGCGCTCAAAAAGACGTAAAAAGACGGGCAATCAGCACAACTGCTTCTCACCCGTCTTTTTCTATGGATTAGTCTTCTTTAATCTTTACAATCACTTTTTTAATTGGAGCTGGTTCTCCGTTGGCTGCCTTCGGCTTGTGGGCATCCCATGGGAAGAAAATCATATACTGATCCTCTTTTGCTGCAATCTGTAGACCTGGATTGGAGTTGTCAAATAATACAACATCCTTTTCTGGATTGTAAGGAGTCTTAACCGTCATCTCTCCTACCGGAGCATAGGTCATAATCTCAGTCCCCTTAATCACATACTGAATATCTGTGTAATGCTCATGGGCCTCAAATTTCGCCTCTTCCCACGGAATAGTCGTATATTCTACCACATTTGCATATACATTCTTTCCATCAATCTCATGTTTGCCAACTTCTAATGCAGCCAGATCCGTATTTAACAGAAAATCGACTGCCTTTGCATAGCGGCCCTCAATTCCTAAATTTCTGTAAAAATTTAAATTCTTCTTCTCGTCAAAAATCATATGGCACTCTCCTTTTCTATGTAGATACTACATCTTTTTACAGACAGTATACGCCATACCTTCTAAAAACTCAATCCTTTTTATTTATAAAACTCATGTCCATCGTGGGCAAACAGATAGGTAAGTCTGGAGTCAAAAAAGCTGACTGCCCTTGACTGGGAACGTCCTCTATTCATAAAATACAAGGCTCCCTGGGAATAATCTTCCCCATCTAATGCACGGTTTACGCATTCGACTGTCAAATCGGTTACTTCTACCTGATTAATCCGGCCGTCGGATACTGGGGAAAACTGCCCTCTCTGATAAACCACTTCTGTAACCGAATTGGGGAAACGCTTGTCCCTCACCCGGTTCATAATCACATTGGCCACCAGAATCCGGCCCCGCTCATCACAGATTCCAGCCTCAGCCTGTACAATTTTCAAAAGTACCTGATAATCGGACTGGGAATAGGAAATCCGCTTTGCGGCTCTTCTCTCTTCCTCTGCTTTTTTTCTGGCCTCTTCTTCTGCAATCCGTCTGGCTTCCGCCTCTTTTTCCTCTTGTATCTTTGCCTGCTTAGCCACAAGTTCCGCTTTTGCCCGCTCTGACTGTTCTATCTTTTTTTCTGTATTTTTTACCAGGTTCTGGCCTATCAGGCTGCTCTCCTGTCTGAAAGCGGCGAATTCGGCTTGTATTTTAGCTTCTGTAATCAAATCCAAATCTTCAGCGTCCGTTTCCTCTAAAGCATCGCTGCTCTCCTGGTAACGTCCCTCTGCAAATGCAGTCAGCGCGCTTTTTCCTCCCGCTCCAAATCCGGCGGCGGTAAATACGACAACTGCCACTACCATACACCCTGATGTTAAAACAGCGGCCTGGCGGTGCATTCTTTTGCTCACCTGAATCACAGGTCTCATAAATTCCCGAACAAACTGCAGTGCTGCCTGAAGAAAAGAATAAAATGGAAACATAGATACTCTCCTTTTTCTCCCTCTTTTTGGCGCAGAAACAGGATTCCTCTCCCACTTTCTGCTCGTTTTTCTGGTTAACATGGCAAATTATATGGGAATACGCGCCACAATGTCAATGGAAACTGGACAACTTTGTCACTTATTCCAGGGCGAAAAAAAACGCTATCTTCATTTTTGTGCAGATAGCGCAAGTTTCCGGTCTATTTTTCCTCTTTTTTTAGCCAGACTGACCTTCCTATTTTTACGATTTTATTACATTTTTGTTAATTATTTTGTGTCATATTCTTTGTCGAAAATTGCTGTCGAATCCTTATGTCAACTTTTTTGCTAAATAAGAGACGCAAAACTGCCTTCGGTATAGGCGCAAAGGTCGTTGGGATCCAGAAGAATCTGGACGCCTCTCTGGCCTGCGCTGACAGCAATTTTGTCGAACAGAATTGCTGTTTCTTCTATATATAGAGGAAACTTTTTCTTCATTCCAATGGGAGAACATCCTCCCCGGATATATCCGGTCAGAGGAAGCAAATCCTTCATGGGAATCATCTCTACTTTTTTATCGTGAGCCGCTTTTGCCACTTTTTTTAAGTCCAATTCTTCATCTACCGGAATGCAGCAGACCAGGTATCCGGTTTTTTCGCCTTTTAATACCAGGGTCTTAAAAATCGTGTCGTGATCGGCTCCCATCATGTCTGCCGCATGGCTGCCGGACAGATCCTTTTCATCTACTTCATATTCTTTGGATTCATATGAAATTTTTGCTGCATCCAAAAGACGCATCACGTTTGTCTTTACCATGTTGTCTTTCTCTCCTTCCGGAAAACATTACCGTTCCACTGATCCGTGATAATCCATAATTCCGCCGATATTTACCGCTTTTCCGTAGCCGGCTTTCTTTAAAAACTCTACTCCTCTTCCGCTGCGGGCGCCGCTTCTGCAGTATACAAACAGCGGCACAGACTTATCATAATCAATGGTTCCCAACTGATCTAACGGAAGGTTTACGCTTCCCGGCACGTGGCCTTCTGCATACTCTTCTCTGGTACGCACATCTAACAAAACAGCCCCATCAACTGATTTTGCCTCTTCCACTCCCTGATCCATGGTCATCCCGTTTGATAAATTAAATAATGAAAATAATCCCATTTTATTTCTCCTTTTCTGTCAATCTTTCTTAACTTCATTCTACCATCTTGGCGTTTGGATAAATCCGGTTCATCCGCTCATCGTCAAACCGCTCGTCCATAATTTCCTGCCAGTGGTACTGAGCCGGAATCCCCTGGCTTCTCTGGCTGCTTCTGGAAAGCGCCATGCAGGAAACTCCCATATCTGCACACATAAATAAAATCAGAAACCAGATAATTGGTTTTCCTGGCTTCTCTGGAATCTTCTCGATCCATCTGGAAAGCACCGGATAAAGTCCCTTAAACCAGACGACGGCTGCGATTCCCCAGAAAAAGCAATACAGCAGATTAATACGACCGCCCAGATTAAAGGGAATTTTGCTGTAATCCCAGAATATGGTCCCAAACATCAGCTCCGTAAATACGCTGCACAGGTATTCATAAGCACCTCCCAATACGGTTCCCATCAGAAAAAGGAACCGATCGGACCGGTTCCGGTACCGGTATAAAAGAACCGTCACCGCTGCAATAGCCAGTCCCCAGACAATGCTGAACTGTCCCCACACCAGGCTGCTGCGGCTCATCCACACACCTGCGCTAATACGGCAGAAAATCGTTTCTGTTACATCTCCTAAAAATGCTCCAATGATAAACAGCAGTACAATTTTATAAAAACTGCATCCCTTTGCAAAGCCCTTTTCCTGCTCTGCTGCTTTTCCGGTTTCTTTTTCTCCAGTCTTAGGATAAGCCTTCTGGATTCGCTGATTGATCCAGCCGGAAAGCCTTTTTTCCAGACGGACGCTTAACGATGTAAACCAGGAATCCATCGATTCCCACCGCTCGATTCTCCGGCTTTTTCCGCTGAGGACCACTAACGTTGCCAGAATATCTGCAGACAGCGCGGCAAATAGCGTCCAGATTAGAATCTTTCCCAAACTGGCTGGTATCAGGTGGTAAACCATTACCAGAATATGATTCCCCCATTTCAGGGTAACAAATCCCAAAAATCCCCACAACAGAGAGATAGGAAGGCAGATATAGCCGTCCAGGTTCCATTTTACATGGGAATAATCCCACCATCTTTCTTTGCAGATCCACTCTAAAAGATGGCCGCCAATCCACTCTACTACCGTAGCCAGAACCGCAGATCCGATGAACAGCCAGATTCCGGAAAGTTCCTGGCCAAATACTGCAATGACGGCTGCGGCAATGCCGTAAATCAGACAGAAGGGGCTGTTGACCAGACCTCTGTTAACAAAACGCTTCTGGCGGATTGCTCCGTTGACGCTTTCTAATACCCATCCTAAAAAAGAATATACAAACAAAAGCCACAACAGTTCGTAACCGGTGTTGTTCACTCCTATGCCCTCCTTTTTCTGCCAAATCTGACTTATTTCTACTATTATATCAGTCCCTTGCCAATCTTGCAATTTTTTTCTATGCTGGGTATAATGGGTAGAAAAGAAGGAGGTCTTACTTTATGAAAGTATTGATGTTAAACGGCAGTTGTAATTTACATGGATGTACCTATACCGCCCTTACGGAGATTGGAAACGTCTTAAATGAAAATGGAATTGAATACGAAATCTTCCAGTTAGGCGGGAAACCTGTCATGGACTGTATCGGATGCGGACAGTGCAGAAGCGGAAACGGATGTGCATTTTCTGACAATGATGTCAATGAATTTACCAAAAAAGCCATGGAAGCCGACGGATTTGTATTTGGATCCCCTGTCTACTATGCCCACCCCAGCGGACGGGTTCTTTCTTTCCTGGACAGAGCCTTCTACTCCGGCAAAAAAGCATTCCAGGGAAAACCAGGCGCTTCAGTCGTTTCTGCCAGAAGAGGCGGAACCACAGCTTCTTTTGATGTGTTAAACAAATATTTTACTATCTCTTCTATGCCAGTGGTTTCTTCTACCTACTGGAATCAGGTCCACGGTTCCTGTGCAGAAGACGTATTAAAAGATGCAGAAGGTCTTCAGACCATGAGAAATCTGGGCCGGAATATGGCCTGGATGTTAAAATCCCTGGAGGCTGCAAAGGCAGCAGGAATTACATTTCCAGAGCAGGAAAGCGGAAACCGAACCAATTTTATCCGCTGACCCGGAAAATAACACTTGCCGCAGGCACCTTTTCCAGCGCCTGCGGCAATTTCTAAATCTAACGCTTTTATTTTTGATTGATATAGTTTACCAGGCCGCCTGCCTCAATAATCTTCTGCATAAAAGGCGGGAACGCCTGCCCCTGATAAGTCTCATTTTTCGTCTTGTTAGTAATTACTCCGCTGTCAAAATCAATCTCTACCACATCTCCGGCTTCAATGGACTTTGCCGCCTTAGGACATTCAATAATAGGAAGTCCGATGTTGATGGCATTGCGGTAAAAAATCCTTGCAAAGGTCTCTGCAATGACGCAGCTCACCCCTGCGCATTTAATCGCCAGAGGCGCGTGTTCCCTGGAAGAACCGCAGCCAAAATTTTTGCCTGCCACCATTATGTCTCCCTTGTGAACCCTATTTATAAAGTCTTTGTCAATATCTTCCATACAGTGTTTTGCCAGTTCTTCCCCTTTTGTGGCATTTAGGTAACGGGCTGGAATAATCACATCTGTATCCACATTATCTCCGTATTTAAATACATTTCCACATGATTTCATAGCTGCCTCCTTATAATCCCAGTTCACAAGGACAGGAAATTTTTCCAGTCACAGCGCTTGCTGCCGCTACTGCCGGACTTGCCAGGTATACTTCAGAATCCACATGGCCCATGCGGCCTACAAAGTTGCGGTTTGTAGTAGAAATACACCGTTCTCCTGCAGCCAGGATTCCCATATATCCGCCTAAGCAGGGGCCGCAGGTAGGCGTACTGACAATGGCTCCTGCCTCAATGAAAATCTCTAACAGTCCTTCTCTTAATGCCTGCAGATAGATGGCCTGGGTTGCCGGAATTACAATGCAGCGCACTCCTTTTGCCACCTTGCGTCCCTTCATTACCTGGGCGGCAATGCGGATATCGTCAATGCGTCCGTTGGTACAGGATCCGATAACTGCCTGCTGGATTTTCACCTCTCCTACCTGGTCTATGGTTCTGGTATTTTCCGGAAGGTGAGGGAACGCAACCGTTGGCTTTAACGTGGACAAATCAATGGTAATGACCTGATCGTATTCTGCGTCTTCGTCTGCCTCGTATACGGTAAATTCTCTCTGGGAATGTTCTTTCATATAGGCTTTTGCCAGATCGTCCACTGGGAAAATGCCGTTTTTTCCGCCTGCTTCAATCGCCATATTACAGATGGTAAAACGATCGTCCATAGACAGATTGGCGATGCCGTCTCCCGTAAATTCCATGGATTTATAAAGGGCGCCGTCTACTCCAATCATACCGATAATATGGAGAATTACGTCTTTTCCGCTGACCCATCTGCCTGGTTTTCCCGTAAGGATAAACTTGATAGCAGAAGGAACCTTAAACCATGCTTTTCCGGTTACCATTCCAGCCGCCATATCCGTACTTCCTACTCCGGTGGAAAACGCACCCAGAGCGCCATAAGTACAAGTATGGGAATCGGCTCCAATTACCGCGTCTCCTGCTACAACCAATCCTTTTTCTGGAAGAAGGGCGTGTTCAATTCCCATCTCTCCCACGTCAAAGTAATTGGTAATGTCATGGCTGCTGGCAAAATCCCGGCAGCATTTGCAGTTTTCTGCAGATTTAATGTCTTTATTGGGTATAAAATGATCCATAACCAGGGCAATCTTGTCTTTATCAAATACGGTCTGGTTATTCATCTTTTTCATCTCATGAATGGCAACTGGCGATGTAATGTCATTTCCAAGCACCAGATCCAAATCTGCCTCTATCAGCTGGCCAGCCTTTACTTCAGCAAGACCGGCATGAGCTGCTAATATCTTCTGGGTCATTGTCATTCCCATAGCGATACTCCTCCTTTTACAGCAAATATTTTTTATCAAAAGGTCTTGTTTTGCATTTTACCACATTTTTTGCTATACTAACAATACATATAAGGTATACTCACTATAAAATACAGTTATGGAGAATGATTTATGGAACAGCATCTTTCCCAATACAAAATCTTTTACGAAGTAGCCAGAACCGGCAATATTTCCAAGGCGGCAAAAGAACTTTACATCAGCCAGCCGGCTATCAGCAAAGCCATTGGAAAATTAGAAGAAAGCTTAAATACCACTCTGTTTTTCAGAAGTTCCAGAGGGGTACAGCTTACAGAAGAAGGGAAAATTCTTTATGAATACGTCCTCTCTGCCTTTGATTCCCTGACCAGAGGAGAGGAAGAATTAAAACGGGTTCACGAATTTCACATCGGACATCTGCGGATCGGGGTCAGCAATACCCTGTGTAAGTATATACTGCTTCCTTATTTAAAGGGATTTGTAGAACAATACCCCCATGTACAGATTTCCATTGAAAGCCAGTCCAGCAGCCAGACCCTGGCTATGCTGGATCAGTCCAGAATTGACCTGGGACTGGTGGCAGAACCCAAAAGCAAGAAAGGTCTTACTTTCACTCCGGTGCTGGACATTAAAGACGCATTTGTCACCACTCCCCAGTATTTAAAAAACCTCCGCCTGCGCGAAGGGGAAGATATCAATGTATTCCAGAAGGGAACCATTATGCTGTTAGACAGCAAAAATATGTCCCGCACTTATATTGACCAGTACCTTTCCGCCCATGATATTGAGCCAAAACAGGTCCTGGAAGTCACTACCATGGATTTAATTATCGAATTTGCCAAGATCGGTTTAGGGATTGGCTGCGTCATCCGGGACTTTGTCCAGGACGAGCTGGACACCAACGTTCTTGTGGAAATCCCATTGGCGTCCCCAATCCCCAAACGGACTATTGGATTTGCCTGCAGAAACGACGGCCATTCCAAGGCCCTTTCTATGTTTCTTCAGTTCTGCAGACAGCAGGTATCCAATAATCTTACTTTCTAAATTTAGAAACCAGCCATTTTAAGACTTGAACAATTGGAAGGGTCAGCGCTGCCAGACCGTATACGGTAAAGAGCTGCTGCCAGGTCAGAGTCTGAACCTGGAAGAATCCTTCCAAAGCCGGTGCGGACAGAACCAGATTTAATAATAGAAATCCTGCCAGGAATGCACCCTGCATATAAATATTGTTGAAAAATCCTTTCTTTCCAATTACCGGTTCTACAGATTTACAGTTATATCCATGAACCAGACGAGACAGGCACAAAGTTCCAAACGCCATGGTGCTGGCAAGGACAGTTCCGTTTTCGCCTCCCTGGTTTAAACCAATGAGGAATGCGGCAAATGTTAAAGCGCCGATTACCAGCCCTTCCGTTCCGACTCTTCCCAAAAATGCCTTGGTCAGCAGGGATTCTCCTGCTGGACGGGGTTTTTCTTTCATCACAGAACTCTTATGGGGTTCTAAGCCTAAGGCGATTGCCGGCAGGCTGTCGGTTAACAGGTTGATAAACAGCAGATGAACTGGTGCAAAAGGAACTGGAAGACTTAACAGGGAGGCTGCCAATACCACCAGGATTCCGCCGAAGTTGCCGGAAAGAAGGAACTGAATAGAACCCTTAATATTGGCATAGACGTTTCGTCCGTTTTCCACTGCTTTTACAATGGTTGCAAAGTTGTCGTCTGTCAGAACCATAGAAGCTGCGTCTTTTGATACCTGGCTTCCGGTAATTCCCATTGCTACGCCAATGTCTGCCTGCTTTAAAGCAGGAGCGTCGTTGACGCCGTCTCCGGTCATGGCAACCACATTTCCTTTGTTCTGCCATGCTTTTACAATCCGGATCTTGTGTTCCGGAGATACTCTTGCATAAACAGAAATGCCTTCTACAAACTTCTCCAGTTCTTCATCGCTCATATTGTCAATGACTGCGCCTTCACAGGCTTCGTTCTCGTTTTCCAGGATTCCGATTCGTTTTGCAATGGCCGCCGCAGTCACTTTATGGTCTCCGGTAATCATAATCGGGCGGATTCCTGCGCTCTTGCAGGCTTTGACTGCTTCCATGCTTTCTTCCCTAGGCGGATCCATCATAGCGATAAGGCCAAAGAAGGTTAAATCATTTTCGTCTTCCAATGTCAACTGACGGCTGCCGTCAAATTTCCGGTAAGCTACTGCCAGCACACGAAGGCCATTTTCGGAATAATGGCGGTTCCACTGCTCTACTAATTTTCTATCTTCTTCTGTAATCGGCTCTGCTTTTCCATGTTTCTGGATACTGGTTACCCGATCCATCATCACGTCTACCGCGCCTTTTGTAATCATGGTCCATCCATCTTTTAACTGATGGAAGGTAGACATCATCTTTCGGTCGCTGTCAAATGGAAGCTCACTGATTCTTGGATAAGCGGCTCTTAATCTGGATGGCGGAACTCCTACGAAAGAACTTAAATCAATCATTGCCGTTTCCGTCGGATCTCCTAATCTCTGTCCGTTTTCATTGGTGGAATCGTTGCACAATACGGAGAGACGAATCATTTCTTTATGAAGGGGATTTAAGGGATTGACAGACTTAGCGTCTACATTTTCTCCTTCCATAAAGTAATGTTCTACGGTCATCTTATTCTGGGTCAGAGTTCCTGTCTTATCGGAACATATAATGGATACGCTTCCCAGTCCCTCTACTGCCTGGAGTTTCCGGATAATGGCGCCTTCTTTTGCCATTCTGGACGTTCCAAATGCCAGCACAATGGTTACAATGGAACTTAATGCTTCCGGAATCGCAGCCACTGCTAACGCGACTGCAAACAGGAATGCATCAGCTGCATTTCCGCCTCGGAATACCTGAACTCCAAACAGGATTCCGCAGAAAATCAAAATCAAAATCGATAAGCTTTTTCCAAACTGATCCAGACTGATCTGAAGAGGAGTCTTTTTCTCAGAGGCATTTTTTAACAGTCCTGCAATCTTTCCGACTTCTGTTTCCATACCGATTCCGGTTACCAGGAAGGAACCTCTGCCGTAGGTAATAAAGCTGCCGGAATACACCATGTTTTTCCGGTCTCCTAAAGGAAGTTCCCCTGAAAGGGCCTGGTCTGTTTTTTCTACGCCAAGGCTTTCGCCGGTCAGAGCGCTTTCATCTGCCTTCATGCTGGCGCATTCCATAATTCTTCCGTCTGCCGGAACGCAGTCTCCAGCTTCCAGATAGACCAAATCTCCAATGGTTACTTCCTTACTTGGAATCTCTGTAACATGGCCGTCTCTAAATACTTTACAGACTGGCGCCGACAAAGCCTTTAATCCGTTTAAGGACTGTTCTGCCTTAACGGTTTGGACAGTTCCTAAAATGGCATTCATGGTAATTACGATTAAAATTACTGCGGCGCTTTCGGTCTCTCCCAAAAACAAGGATACCACTGCGGCTGCAATCAAAATCAATACCAGGAAATCTTTAAACTGCTCAAAGAATATCTGCAGCGTCGTCTTTTTCTTTCCCTCATCTAATTCATTTGGACCATGTTTTTCCTGGTTCTTCCGGATTTCTTCCGCAGACAATGGCGTTTCTTTGCCATTTACCTGTTTTCTTGCTTCTTCTGGTGTCAGATTATAAAATTCCCTGCTCATCCTCATGTCTCCTTTCCTCTTTCCGAGTTTTTTAGACAGCAAAAAGGCGAGGCCTTTCTGCATTCTAAGATGCAATAAAAGTCTCGCCATTTCATTACGATACGGATGAACAATCTCATCGTGCTGACATATCGCAAACGTCTCATATCCGGCTTTTTCACCTGATATTCTAACGCCAGCTACTCCCTCTTATCTTATGACAGATACTATACGCGATTGCCCTTCATCTGTCAAGGGAGAATCTGTTTTTTTATACTTTCTTAATACTTTCCCGTCGTCCGGAATTAGTTGTTGATCAGCTTGTCGCCCTCGCTCCAGCTGTACAGCTTACGCAGTTCTTTGCCTACGGTCTCCAGCGGATGATCGGCTTCTCTCTTTCTCATAGCGTTGAAGTGAGGCGCACCAATCTGGTTCTCCAGCATCCAGTCTTTTGCAAAGGTGCCGTCCTGGATATCGGACAGAATCTTCTTCATTGCTTTCTTGGTATCGTCTGTAATAATCTTCGGTCCGGTAATGTAATCGCCGTACTCTGCTGTATTGGAAATGGAATATCTCATGCCTGCAAAGCCGCTCTCGTAAATCAGGTCTACAATCAGCTTCATCTCATGGATACACTCAAAGTATGCGTTCTCCGGAGCATATCCGGCTTCTACTAAAGTCTCAAATCCGGCTTTCATCAGTGCGCAGACACCGCCGCATAAAACTGCCTGCTCGCCAAACAGGTCTGTCTCTGTTTCAACCCGGAACGTAGTCTCTAAGATACCAGCTCTGGCTCCGCCGATTGCAAGGCCGTATGCCAGTGCTTTTTCTTTGGCTTTGCCGGTAGCATCCTGGTAAACTGCAACCAGACATGGGGTTCCTCTGCCTCTCTGGTACTCGCTTCTTACCGTATGGCCTGGCGCCTTTGGAGCAATCATGGTAACGTCTACATTCTTTGGCGGTACGATCTGGCCAAAATGGATTGCAAAACCATGAGCAAACATCAGCATATCGCCGTCTTTTAAGTTTGGCTCAATAGACTCTTTATAGAGCTTGCCCTGCTTTTCATCATTGATTAAAATCATAATGATATCTGCTCTCTTTGCTGCTTCTGCTGCAGTGTAAACCTCAAATCCAGCTGCCTCTGCCTTTGCCCAGGATTTGCTTCCCTCATACAGGCCGACAATCACCTTCTGTCCGGATTCTTTTAAATTCAGTGCATGGGCGTGTCCCTGGCTGCCGTAACCAATAATCGCAATGGTTTTGCCCTCTAACAGCGCCATATTACAATCTTCCTGATAATAAATCTTTGCCATAACTTTTTCCTCCTCTAATCCAGGTTTATCCTGATATTTGAAACCTTAACCCTTGTACCCGTTCCGGTCAGGGAAGGTAACGGACGTCGTCCACGCCTCTGGAAAGTCCGGTCAGACCGGTTCTTGCTACCTCTAAAATCTCATAGTCTTCCAAAAGGTTTAAAAGTGCCTCCAGCTTTGACTGATCGCCAGTCAGCATCACCGTCAGGGACTCTTTTCCCACATCCACAATGGTTGCACGGAAAATATTGGAAATCGCATTGACCGCCTGACGATCTGCGGCATTGGCCTTGACCTTCACCATAATCAGCTCTCTGTAGACCGAATGTCCCATTTTTAATTCTTTAATATCCCTGACATCTTCCAGCTTGCGCAGCTGCTTTTCAATCTGCTCCAGAACCTGCTGATCGCCAAATGAAACCACCGTCATTCTGGAATACCGTTCATCTGCCGTCACACCTACGGTCAGGCTCTCAATGTTGTATCCACGACGGCTGAACAGTGATGCCACCCTTGCCAGCACACCTGCCGTATTGTCTACCAGCAATGATAATACGATTCTATCCATAGCGTCCCCCTGTCTTTCATATTTAGCTTTAATCATAACAATCTATCTCCTCTTTGTCAATTAGTTAAAAGGAATGGGTTCTATGAATATTGGTTATGGACTGGCATCAATTTTTCTCCTTTTTATATATTAATAGTAATTGAAAACAGGAGGATTTTTTATGAATCTTCTCCATGCAGCCCAGACAACCCCATCTCTTACTTCCCGCGGGCTTTTACAAGTCAATGTGGTCTCTGTTCAAAATAATTTTCCGATTACAGATGCAACCATTTCCATTTCTTCCAAAAACAGTCCGGAAACCATTATCGAACAAGTTTCCGTCAACTCTTCCGGCCAGACAGAGCAGGTTTCCCTTCCGGCTCCTCCTCTGGATTACAGCTTTGATCCCAATGCCCCCACTCCTTACTCCGAATATGTAGTTTCCGTAGAAGCTCCTGGTTTCCGTCCCCTTACCGTAAGCGGCACGGAAATTCTTCCGGACTCTACCGCCATCCAGCCGATCCGCATGACGCCGGAAAGCCAGCCTGGGGAACAGTCTCTCATTACTATCCCGGATCACACCCTGGTAGGCGATTACCCGCCTAAAATTGCAGAGTCTGAAATCAAACCGGTACGGGAAAGCGGCGAAATTGTGTTAAGCCGGGTAGTAATTCCCCAGACCATTGTGGTTCACGACGGCCCTCCATCTAATGAAAGTTCTCCTAATTATTACGTACCTTACCGGGACTATATTAAAAACGTAGCTTCCAGTGAGATTTACTCTACTTGGCCCAGGTCTACCATAACCGCGAACGTACTTGCTATTATGTCCTTTACCTTAAACCGGGTCTACACCGAATGGTACCGCAACCAAGGCCATGATTTCACTATTACTTCCTCTACTGCGTTTGATCATAAATGGATTTTTGAACGGAACATTTTTGAGACCATTTCTGTAATCGTGGATGAAATCTTTGACAATTACTTATCAAGGCCCGGCGTCCGGCAGCCGATTTTGACCCAGTACTGCGATGGAAAACAGGTTCGCTGCCCAAATTGGATGACCTTTCGGATAATGGATATTCATTTAAATATTTTTTTAAAAAGTGCTTGCATTTTTCTGCAATCCATGTTATTATAACCGAGGCTTGAGTACGGCCTCATGGTCAAGCGGTTAAGACGACGCCCTCTCACGGCGTAAACTCGGGTTCGATTCCCGATGAGGTCATATGCTTTGGATGTAAGTCCAAAGCATTTTTGTTAGGTCGCTTCTGTAGCGCAGTTGGTAGCGCAACGCATTCGTAATGCGTGGGTCGCCGGTTCGAGTCCGGCCAGTGGCTTTAAATCTGAAAGAAAAATCTCCCTAAAAAGCAAGGAAAATCAAGGGTTTCCGGCAGTTTGGGGAGATTTTTTTGTGGTCTTGGGTGTTAAGGATGAATAAGTATTTTTAAGATATTTTTGGTGGAAACTGGTGGAAAAGCTGGTGGAAAAATGACTTTCCACCACCATTCCACCAGAAAAACCAGATTTTGGTCCTGAATTAGATATTATTTTTACTAATAAGTATTTATAAGTGTTATTTTGGAAGAGATATAACAGAAAAAACTGGGAAATTTAGATTCTGAATTTATTATTATTTCTAATTAATATTTATAAGTTAAAAAGTTATGAGTTAATTATTTTTGCATGATATCAATTCTCCATACTCTAAATAGAAAATAATTTATGAGGTGGACTATGAAAACAAATACGGATCCAAATGGAAACAAAAATAATATTACTTTTCGGAAATATGAAAAATATGGAAATACGTATATAAGAGCTCGGCAATGGGTAACCCTGATTGATGGGACTGTTGAGCGTTTGGAAGGCAGCGGAAAAAATCGGGTAGATGCCAGAGCTGCTCTGGAAAAGAATATTTATGAAAGATATGGAAGCTTACAGAAAAGAACTTTCCAATGCCCGGTATGATAAGCGTACGACAAAGAAAAAACATGAGCCGGAATATGCATATTATAGTGCATCTACTTTAAACCGGATCATTCGGCTTGTTGTGGCCGCTGTAGATGAATAATACTATATGTACCGCCCGGAAAAATCCCCGGCAGTTGTACTCAGGCAATTTAAACAGAGTACACCTGCGAAAACAGAAGCAGATTTTCTCGTAGGGGATGAAATCGAGAAGGCACTGAGATATTTTCAACAGATGAGAGAAGAAAATAAATATCCCTTAGACATTACATGCGCAGATGTATTTACGATTGCTTTACTTATTGGAGCACGTCCAGGAGAAATTCTTGGGCTAAGAAAAAGGGACTGGAGCCAAAAGACAGGTGAACTATCCATTAAACGAACCGGCGCTTATGAAGACGGACGTACAAAAACAATGAATTCAATCCGAATTTTAACACCACCCGCAGCAGCAGCTACCATTTTACATAGAAGATGTGAAGGAATAAATGCAGATGATTTGATTTTTCCAGGAACAAATAAAAATGTATTATCACCGTCTAATCTCAATAAAAAACTGAAGCGATGGTTAAAAGAAGCTGGGATTAACAAAGACCTGCATCCCCATTCTTTAAGAGGTTCTTCAGGGACTTATCTACTGGATCATGATGTTCCAATTGAAGTAGTATCAAGAATGTTCGGACATCAGAATGTATCTACTACACAAAATTTCTACTCCGCTTATACAGAAACCAGAAGGAAAAAGGATGCAACAGAAATTTGCGGAGTGTTTGATGGATTAACGGAAAAGATGGAACGGGATATGGCAGGAAGATAAATGCTGGCAAAGACAGAGTTCTTACTATTGGTTATATTATGCATTGCCAATTAGGTTGGTTGACGTGAGAAGAGCATGTGTTTTATACTGAGAACAGTGGATTATAAAAAAATGAGGATATTAGTAACTAACTAAAACTTCCCACACCGATGTGGTGTGTTGAACCTTGAAAATTCAATATTTCA
>CAJMQQ010000047.1 GCA_905215625.1 uncultured bacterium | reverse complement strand
TTGCATGTGTTAAGCACGCCGCCAGCGTTCATCCTGAGCCAGGATCAAACTCTCTTGTTATTAGTTTGTCCAGTCAAGATTAACTCTAGCTGTTTAATCTTTCCCGTTTTACTTGGTTTCGTTCTGAATTCTTCTCGAACTCAAGGCCGAATTTCCTTCGCCTTTGTTCTTTGAATTTTCAGGGTCTGTGTATTGTTCAATCTTCAATTCTCAAGGTTCTTGCTGTTGTCTTTCTCGGCGACAGCTTATTCATTATATCACGCTGTTTTCGATTTGTCAACAACTTTTTTCAAGTTTTTTTCGAAACTTTTTCGTTTCGCAACTCTCTTGGAGTTGGCCGACCGCTGTATCAGCGGCGCGAGGATTATAATACCACCCCTGTCCACAAAAGTCAACACTTTTTTTCATTTTTTTCAAAAAATTTGAAAAATTTAAAAAAGAGGGGCAGATTCGCGTCGAAACACGTCTGCTCCTCTATCCAAAGCCTCTGTTACTGTTAATTCTTAAAACCAATTCTCTACTCACTGCAGTCCAGTGTAATATAGAACTCTACCCCATCTGGAGTATTGTATGCCCCGTATTCTTTATGATGGGCTTCCATAATTGCTTTTACAATCGAAAGACCAATTCCGCTTCCTCCATACTCCCTGGTTCTCGCCTTATCTACTTTATAGAATTTGCTCCAGATTTTCGGCAAATCTTCTTCCGGAATATTCTGTCCGGTGTTTGCCACGCATACCCGCACTTGTGTTTCTTCTTTTATTGTACGGATGGTAATGATCCGGACGCCGTCCAGATGGTTCAATGCATTACTGATATAGTTGGTAATGACTTCTTCTATTTTGAATTCGTCTGCCCAGACATACAATGGCTCGTCTGGTTCAAATATAATCTGGGCCTCTTTCTGTTCAATCAGAATCTGGGCAGATGATAATACACCCTGAATCAGTTCTACGATATCAAATCGTTCCATAGAAGGGCCGTCGCTGCCAAACTCCAGCGCATTTAAGGTAAGAAGCTGCTGGACCATTTTATTCATCTTATTGGCTTCATCCATAATAACTTCACAATAATAGTCCCTGCTTTCCTTTTCCTCTGCCATTCCTTCTGTCAGGCCTTCTGCATATCCCTGGATCAACGCAATCGGTGTTTTCAGTTCGTGGGATACATTAGCGATAAACTCTTTCCGCATATCATCAATCTGCTCTTTCTTGCGGATGTCTCTCTGCAGCTCATTGTTGGCGGATTTCAGTTCTCCTATAGTTTCTTTTAGTTTTTCAGAAAGAATGTTCATATTATTTCCTAAAATTCCTACCTCATCTTTGGCATTTTCGGTATACCGGGCCTCAAAGTCCAGTTCTGACATTCTTTCTGATATTTTGGACAGCGAAAGAATGGGAGAGGTAATCCTTCTGGTCAGAATCAGCATGAAAATACTTCCTACTATTAATACGATGATGCCAACATACAACAGAAACTGACTGGATAAACGGACACTGTCCTGGATTCCTGCAACTGGCATGGACATCAGAAACGCCGTCGCATTATCAGAGAAAAAACCCCAGCATTCCAGATAATAGTTATTGCTCATCCGGTCATACCGCTTTTCAATACTGTAATTTTCTGTTTTCCGGATTGTTTCCTGGTATCCTTTTCCAGACTGTCCCAGCAGATACCTCTGCATCTGTTGTTCCATAAACTCTCCACGGGGCGCAAACCTAACCGCAATATCTTCAATCCCATTTACCATTACAATGGACGTATTGGATTCTTCGCTGAGTTTCCGCAGAGTTTTTGCAAGTTCTCCTTCTTCTGCATTCTCCGTCCCATGAGGTCTGGCCCAGTAAGTGTAATTATCATTTGTTACAAATCCTTCTGTCATGGATTCGCCTTTTTCATGCTGCTCTTCCAGAATGAAATCAATCTCCTGATACCCCTGTTCCAGGACTTTTACTTTTTCTGATATATAAAAACTTTCCAGAAACTGGCTGTTGACAAACCATGTAATCAAAAGCATTAATGCCATCATTCCGGCAAAAACCAGCGTGATTCTGGTACGAATGGAATGTTTCATTGGCTTACCTCAAATTTATATCCCATGCCCCATACCGTCTTGATGTACTCGCCTTTTTCTCCAAGCTTGCTTCTCAGTTTTTTTACATGGGTGTCTATGGTTCTTGCATCTCCAAAATAGTCATAGTTCCAGACATTGTTCAGTATTTTTTCCCTGGACAGCGCCATTCCCTGATTGTCTACAAAATAAATCAAAAGTTCAAATTCCTTATAGCTTAACTCAATGGGCTGTCCATCTATGGTTACCTGTCTGGCTGCTTTGTCAATGACAATTCCTCCTACATTTACGGCATCTACCGACGTATTGCCGGTTCTTCTTAAAATTGCCTCTACCCGCGCCGTAAGAATCTTGGGGCTGAATGGCTTCGAAATATATTCATCTACTCCCAGTTCAAATCCCTGCAGCTCGTCCCGTTCTTCTCCGCGGGCCGTCAGCATGATAATGGGCACTTTTGAATATTGACGGATGGTTTTTACCACCTGCCAGCCGTCCATTTTCGGCATCATTACGTCTAACAAAATTAATGCAATATCTTTTTGTGCAAAAAAAGCTTCTAACGCTTCTTCACCGTCTCCGGCTTCAATCACGCGAAACCCTTTTATGCTCAAAAAGTCTTTAACTAATTTGCGCATACGCACTTCATCATCTACTACTAATATCTTTAATCCTTCCATGGGATCCATCCTTTCTGGCAGACGTACTGTTTGATTGTTACGTCCATTGTAGCAGATTGGATCTGGTTTTTCTATAAGTTCACAGACATTTCACAAAGCAAAAGAACCGCTGTTTTAAAAACAGCGGTCCGCAAAAACGTAAGGATTATCTTAACTCAGTGGTCGGAATGGTATCCATGTCATCAAAGGCCTGGTTCTCGCCGCCCATAGCCCAGAT
The DNA here is from genome assembly GCA_905215625.1 of uncultured bacterium. Classification (GTDB taxonomy): domain Bacteria; phylum Bacillota; class Clostridia; order Lachnospirales; family Lachnospiraceae; genus UMGS1370. Next base: position 19,042 of record CAJMQQ010000047.1, on the reverse strand, counting down.
GAAGGTATAGTTGCTGGTACCTGCGCCGGAATGGATGCTCCAGGATGGGCTGATAACTGCCTGCTCATTCTGCATAACAATGTGTCTGGTTTCATTGCCTTCACCCATCATATGGAATACAACATTGTTTTCCGGAATCTCAAAGTACATATAAACTTCCATACGTCTCTCATGGGTGTGTGCAGGCATGGTATTCCATACGCTGCCTGGCTCTAATACAGTCATACCCATGGAAAGCTGGCAGGTTTCCAGTACGTCTGGATGGATAAACTGGTTGATTACACGTTTGTTGGAAGTCTCCATAGCACCTAATGGCTTCTTTGCAGCCTGATCAATGGAGATAAAGGTAGTCTTGCAAGCCTTGTGAGCTGGTGCACTTACCATATAGAACTTAGCCGGGTTGGAAGCATCTTCGCTAGCAAACAGAACTTCCTTTGTTCCCTTGGTGATGTATAAGCAATCCTTGTAGCCTAATTTGTATTCTACGCCGTCAGCCTTGATAGTACCTGCGCCGCCGATGTTGAAGATACCAATCTCTCTTCTCTCTAAGAAATACTGGGTTCCGAAGTTTTTCCATACATCAATACCCTTGTCAATGGAAACAACCTCAGTAGTAGGCATACAGCCTAAGGTTACCATACGGTCTACGTGAGAGTATACTGCAACTACCTCATTAGCAACGTACAAGTTCTCGATTAAAAATTCTTTTCTGGTCTCCTCGGTGGTGTAGCGCTTAAAGTCTCTCTGGTTTGCGGAATAGCGAATATCCATGGTTTTTCCTCCTTGTAAATAGATAAGATACGTTTTCTGAGAGTTTGTATTCAAACTTCTCTCGTTGTATACAATCTTATCACAACTGCGTAGAAAATACAACCTTTATCCATGGTTTATTTGTCTGCTTTTCCAGACCCTTTTTTTCTTAAAACCACAGCAAAAAATACTGCTGTCATCACTGCGCAGACCGTTTCTGATGCCAATGGGGAAAGCCAGATTCCAGTCTCCCCCAGCGCGGCAACCAAAATTCCTAATGCACCAGCCAAGAATGCCAGGCCTCTTCCAGCAGAGATAAAGAAAGAAAATACCGGTTTTTCTACTGCAGTAAAATATCCGGCAGATACCACGTTAAATCCCAAAAACAGGAAGGACAAGGAGTAGAGCTGCAGCGCCCGTTCCGTATAGGCAAACAATTCTGCTTCTTCTTTTGGCAGGAAAATCCCTACAAACAAATGAGGACACAATTCCAGCATAAGGCAATAAACCGCAGACACGGATAACGTTAGAATCATGGCATATTTTAGTAATTTCCGGCAAGATGAAACTTCCGAAGCCCCATAATGGTAGCTGATAATCGGCTGAACTCCTTGGGCGATTCCCGACATGGTATTCAGCACCAAGGTATTTATGTAGGAAATTACAGTATAGCTTACGATTCCTGCTTCTCCAATTACAGCAAGAATTACCTGATTAAACATAAACACGACTAAACCGCCGGAAAGCTCGGTAAATCCATTGGCCATTCCCAGAGGAATAATCCGTTTATAGACACTGAAATCCAGTTTAAATTTCCGAAACCGCAGTATTTTCCGAAACTTTGCAAAATAAATAAAAAATATAACCGTCGATGCTACCTGGGCAAGACCTGTGGCAAAAGCTGCTCCAAATACTCCCCAGTGGAATTTCATAACAAATACATAATCCAGTATCACATTTGTTAATCCACAGGCGGTTACACCTATCGCTGATACCATTGGGGTTCCGTCTGTTTTTACCAGTGCTTCCATATTATAGGAAAGAATGAAAAATACTGCAAAAACAGAAATGGTTCCTACATACTCCTTGACGTAAGTTAAGTTATCCGGCGATGCACCTAAAAATAAGGCAATCGGCTCTAAGAATATCAGGGATACTGCCGTTACCGCCAACGATAACACTGTAAGCACTGCCAGATTCATGGTAAACAAGCGGCTAGCCTGTTCCTCTTCCTTTTTTCCAAGTGAAATAGAAATCAAGGTAGACGTTCCTGTTGCCATCAAAAGTCCAATGGTGAAAATCATAATGACATAAGGCATGGACAGATTGACAGACGCTAAGGCGGACTCTCCGACTCCCCAGGCCACAAACATTCCGTCCACCATAGTGTACAAAGCAAAAATCCACATGGACACTATGGACGGCAGCACAAACTTAAAAAATTTTTTTAAAAGCAATCTAAAACCTCCCTAAGTAATTTCGCCCTGAACTGGAATCGGTGTACAGGCATCCCTGTACACCGACATTATGCAATTTCCAAAATTCCTTTTAAGTATGCCAGACTCTTTACCGCTGCGGTTTCGGTATCAGGAAAATTAGTAATCTCCAGGGCCAGGCTTTTATTATACCCGATCTCCCTCAATGCTTTCAAGGTCTCTGTAAAATTATAGTGGGCGTGTCCGGGATACCAGCGGTTATTATCCGCTACATGAACATGGACGATTTCTCCTTTCGCCCTGCGAATTGCTGCTCCAATGTCATCTTCTTCAATGTTTAAATGTACTGTATCCAGATGAAGCTTTACCCGCTCTGCCCCCACCAATTTCAGCAGTTCCAGTCCTTCTGAAATATTGGTTCCATAATCGCTTTCAAACCGGTTCATTACTTCAAATCCCAGATATACTCCATATTTTTCCGCTAATTCTGCACAGACCTTTAAACTGGTTACCAAATTATCCACAAATTGTTCTTTATTCCCCCTGCAATCTGCAACTCTTCCGGCAATCAATCCTACAATTACTACTGCTTCATACGGAGCAGCCGTTTTCATATGCCCCTCCAGCCGTTTTATGGCCAGCCTTCTCTTTTCTGGATCGCAGCTTCCCAGACAGATTCCATCTTGCTCATAGGCGGATCCAGTTCCAATAGAAGTCAGTGTCACATGATTTTCATCCAATAGTTTATATACATTCTCCCTGTCTATCTGGTCTGAATCATATATATGGAGTTCTGCAGCTTTATATCCAAGTTTTGCCATCTGAGGGATGGTTTGTTCAAACGGCCCTCTGAATAAAATCGGATCGTCTCCGACTGCTCCCACAGATGCTGTTGCCGCAATCTGCATTTTATTCATCCTCCCTGATAATTTCATCAATATTTTCTAATAGAAACGGCTGTCCTTCCGCTCCTTCTACTGTTACCTCTTTTAGTTTTAATTTCTGGACGTTATTAATGAAGATTCCCATTTTTGCAGTTAATTCAATATCATCCATCATAGCCGGTTCATCCGGTTCTGGATTTTCGTCATAGGTAATAGAAACATTGTCAAACTCCACATAATCCACCTTCATTTCCGGTAAACCATAGATAAACGCTCCTGCTACATGGCAGTTCCTGGCTTCGATATTTTTAAATATCATCTGCTTTACAGAAGGTGTCCTATCGTCTATAGGCAGCGGAGATTTACATTTTACATAATCTGAATGGCGATCCGGATCGCAGCAGTTGTAGTAAGAATTCAGTACAAACGGGGTCAGCACATGATCCATTTTAATATTCTCAAACCGAATATCCTCTACTACTGCATCTTTGCCTCTGCCTCTTCTGGTCTTAATTCTTAATCCTCGATCCGTATGGTAGAACAGGCAATTTTCTACCCTCACATGCTTTGCGCCTGCTGCCATTTCACTTCCAATGGTAACTGCTCCATGTCCATTATTCATGCAGCATTGACGTACAAAAATATTCTGTGATGGTACTTTGTATTTGTGCCCCATATAATATTTGCCAGATTTAATAGCAATGCAGTCATCTCCCAATGAGAAATAAACTCCTGCAACCTCAAGACCATTGACAGATTCCGGATCCATACCATCCGTATTCGGCGAATCCCATGGATTTAAAATCGTTAGTTCCAGGAAACGAAGATTGTCTGAAAAGTAAGGATGAAGATTCCAGGACGGACTGTTTTGAATAGTAAGTCCATGGAGAACTATGTTGCTGCAATGATTTAAAAATACCATTCTGGGACGGAATGCAATGATTTTAGCCCTGTCATCTTCCCACCAGTCCTCAAATGTAGCACAGCCATCCAGGGTTCCCTCTCCAGTAATTACTACATTGGAAACGTTCACTCCGGTAATCATACTGGTAAAGGTATCCAGTGGATTTCCCTCCCAGGAACCCAGGTTATACTCAGAGTTTTCGTCCCAGCTCTGGATAATTCCAGGCAAAACTCCAAATTTTTCTCTGTCTGAATGGCCTGCAAGAACTGCATCTTTTCCAATTTCCAGTACCAAATCGTTTTTCAAGAACAGACTGGTAACCAGATAACGTCCTGCCGGAACATATACTCTGCCGCCCTTTGGACAGCAGGAAATCGCTGTTTGAATCGCCATAGTATCATCATGGACTCCATCTCCTGCAGCGCCAAATTTTCTTACATTCAAAGTGACAAATTCATATTCCGTTGAAGCTGTAAGAATGGCAAGTGATATCCCATCTGCTTTTAATTCAATCTGGTATTCGGTGTCCGGCAATAAGCCGTACACCGTCTGGATTACCCGATCACTTTTTTGAAAAAAACTTCCATTTAACCAGATTTCATATTCTTTTTCTGTATAGAAAATTCCATATTCTTCTAACTCCAGAGTAATGCTTCTGGAAGTTTTAAAAATCACCTTTGCTTTCATTAACCCTTAACACCTCCTGCTGCAATTCCATCTACAAACTGATCCTGGGCCAGGAAAAAGACAATCAGAGATGGAAGTAAGGTAATCACTGACAATGCTAATACTTTGTTCCATTCAAATCCGGTTTCCGCATCCGTAAGGAGACGCAGACCTAAAGACGTCGGATATTTCTTTACACTGTCAATATAAATCAGTGGTCCCTGAAAGTCATTAAATGCCCACATAAACTGGAATAATGCCACAGATACAATAGTTGGTTTTACCATTGGAACAACGATATACAATAATCTCTGGAATGAATTGCATCCATCAATTTCCGCTGCTTCTTCCAGTTCCCTGGAAACCGAACGCATAAACTGTACCAGCATGAAAATAAAGTAAGGTTCTGCTCCAAAAAATGCAGGTACAACTAAAGGAAGATAGGAGTTTGTCCAGCCCCAGCTTCTAAACAGCAAGAACTGCGGGATGTTTAATACTACCTGTGGCAAGAACAAAGTTGCAAGCAAAATAGAAAACCAGAATTTCTTTCCTGGAAATTCAAATCTGGAAAATCCGTACGCTGTTATTACGCTAGCAATTACCGCGCCAATTACCTTCGGGATAACAATTTTGAAGGAATTGATTAAATATAAACTGTATGGATTTCCGGTTGCATTCCACGCATCTATATAAGGCTGGAAAGACGGATTTTCCGGAATAAAGCTGATTGTAGAATAAATTTCATTATTACTGGATTTAAACGATGCACCTACCATCCACAACATCGGATAAAACATAACAAATCCAACTAAAATTAAAACAGTATAACGGAGGATTGTGCTGATTGTTTCTCTTGTTTTTTTGCTCATTGTCTCTTTCCTCCTTTAATTGCTGTCATCTGAGTAGTAAACCCAGTATTTCTGGCTGGCAAATGAAACTAATGTCAATACGGTAATGATGATAAACAGCAGCCAGGCCATTGCGCTTGCCAGTCCCATTTCATAAGTACGGAATGCATTCTGATAAATCAGCAAGGAAATCAGCGTTGTGGATCCTAATGGGCCGCCCTTGGTTATAATAAAGGCACTGTTAAACTCCTGGAAAGCTTCACACAGCTGTGTAATCAGGTTGTAGAAAATAACTGGAGTAATTAATGGTACTGTCACAGAAAAAAATTGTCTCCATTTTCCAGCGCCGTCAATCGCAGCTGCCTCGTAAAGTTCCTGGGGCACTCCCTTTAATGCAGCTAAGAAGATTACCATTGCAGATCCAAACTGCCATACTCTCAGCAGGCAAATTACAAGTAGTGCATAGTGGGTACTTCCCAAAAAGTTAATCTTTTCGCCTCCCAGCATAACAATAATCTGATTAATCAAACCATCTGACTGGAAGATAAATTTCCATACAACTGCGATTGCTACAGAACCGCCTAAAATAGATGGAATGTAATAAATAGTTCTGAACAATTTTACAAATTTCAGTTTAAAATTCAAGATATATGCAATAAATAAGGAAAATGCCAGCTTTAATGGTACTGTAATAAATGCATACTGGAACGTAACTTTAAAAGCTGTCATATACTTTTTTGTATGAAAAATGTCAATGTAATTCTGTAATCCTACAAATTGCGTTCCCTCTTTAAATAAACTGTAATCTGTAAAGCTGTAAAATAAAGACATAATAAAGGGATAACATTTAAAAATCAAAAATCCAATAATCCATGGAAGTATGTAAAAAAAACCCCTATATTTGCGAAGCAGCAGTCTCCGGTTTCTTTGTTTTAACATCTTCTGATTTGCCGGTAATCCATCCATACGCTCACCTTAACCTTCCTCATTTAAAAGCTCGGCTGTTGTCATCATTAAAATACCTGCCGCTTTTACGTCATCATCTACTACTGGTTCTGACAGATAGTATGCAATACTTCCATCTCTCTCTTTTCTCGGTCCTAATCCTGCTACTGCACAAGTTCCGGAAAGATGAGGATTGCCTTTCTCGTCGATATAAAGCTTCTTTTCCAAAACTGCATTATAAATTTCTTTTCCTTTTTCCAGATATTTGTCTGCCAGCAGCGCTCCTGTCCGACATCCCTTTATAATACTGTAAGCAATCATCAGAGAACCCGATGTTTCCAGATAATTTCCTTCTTGCTCCGGAAGAGCAATCAGCTGGTAAAACAGTTTGCTTTCCTTGTCCTGATACTTTAATACTCCATGGATTGTTTCCCGCAAAAGTTCCCCCAGACGCGCCTTAACATCGTATAATTCTTCATCGGCTAACTCGTAGCAGTCAGTCAGCGCCATCAGAAACCATCCAATGGATCTCAACCAGAAATTAGGAGAAAGGCCTGTTTCTTTGTCTGCCCATTTTCTGTCTTTGTACTCGTCGTATGCATGGTAATAAAGGCCCGTTTTCTCATCATACAAAATGTTTCTTACCTGATTAAACTGGTTTAAAATATCATAATAGTGGACTTTTCCTCCCCAGCGGTTTTCATATTCCATGTAAAAAGGCTGTCCCATATAAAGTCCGTCCAGCCATACCTGGAAAGGATAAATCAACTTATGCCAGAAATTTCCAGTAGTAAGCCTTGGCTGGTAGCGCAGCTGCGTCATAAGTGTCTCACAAGCTCGACGATAACGTTCTTCTCCGGTTATGTCATAGAGAAAATAGAAAATATTGCCTGCATTAATGAAATCCAGATTATATTCTTCAATATGGTAACTGAGAATAGTTCCATCTTCTTTGACATAAGGACTTACCATTTTCTCTATATAATTTAAATACTCTTCGTCCCCTGTTTTTTTGTACATTTTGGCTGCACCCATAAACAGGCATCCATCTTCATAATTCCACTCATGCATGGTCTGGCCGTCAATCTCTACCAGATAATCGTCCAATCCGCGATAAGTTTTCATAAAATATTTAAAATATGCTGTGAGATCCATTCTCTTCTCTCCTTCTTCCAATTTCATCAGGCTTTAAGCTGCAAAAAGGGCGCTGTCAGCCAGCGCCCTTTTCTTGTCATGTTTAGTACGGATTGGCTGCATTTACATCATTGATGGAATCAATGAGATATTGGGCCATTTCAGCCGGATCAGCTCCTGCACTCAGATTATCAAATACTTCATAATAAACACCGGTGCGTTCTTTTAATGCGGAGTTTTCAAAATTCGGATCAAAGGTGTACTGGCAGAAATCTAATACTTTCTGGTTTCCTTCCAAAGTCATGCCGCCCAGGATTCCTTCATCTTCCAAAATCTTCTTTGCAGCTGTATTGCAGACAGTTCCTCTCTCTGCTCCCATCAGTTTTACGCCATTTTCATTAGACGTAATGTACTCCAGTAAAAGTGCTGCTTCTTCTTTATGCTCGGAAGTTTCTGTAATTGCAAACCCCTGAGAGACTTTACTCATTCCTGCTCCGTTCGGTCCTAAATCTGTCGGAAATTCGCCTAAAACCAGTTCCTGTCCTTCGTCTAAAGAATCTGCAATTTCCTGAACATTAGAGTCATATTCCGTAAGTCCTGCATAATGTCCGTCCATCCACTTTTTATTGGATAAGAAATTTTCAGCTCCGTCCCCGGCAATAGTGGAAATTTCTGGGAATACATGATCCTCTTCCAGTGAATTAATCCAGTTCATACCATCGGTTACTTCTTCTACTGTATAATTTACCTGAAGATCCTTAATCCACTCTTTTCCGTACTTTTCCTGAAGGTACATTACCATCCAAATCATTCTTTCGTAGCCTTCTTCTGCTAATGGATAGTAATCATCGCCCAGTTTTTCTTTAAATGCTTTACCTGCTGCCCTCAGTTCCTCAAAGCTGGTTGGAACTGGCACACCTGCCTTATCAAATGTAGTTTTGTTATACATTGGAAGCTTACCAGTAATTGAAATCGGCACTCCCTGAAGTTTACCGCCTACCGTCATGGCTGCCAGATTCGCTTCTGACCAGTTGTCCAGAGAAATAATATCTTTATATTCGTTTAAATCTACAAATTTAGATCCATCAGAAGAAAACTGATACAGCCAGTTCCAGTTAATCTGCATTAAATCCGGAGCAGTTCCTCCTGCCAGCTGAGTTGCTACTTTATCTGTCCAGCCATCCCAGGAAGAATATTCACATTCCACTGTAATCCATGGGTATTCCTTCTCAAAGGCCTCAACTGCTGCCATCGTTGCATTGTGTCTGTTTTCTCCGCCCCACCAGCTAAACCGCAGAGTAACCGGTTCTTTTCCGGATGTATTGCCTGCTGTATCTCCTGCTGCAGAAGTCTGAGTATTCTGTGCTTCAGATGCCTTGGCTTCCTGAGTTTCATTTCCACCGCATGCGGTTAACGAAAATGCCATAGCTGCCGCTAAAATCACTGCTGTAATCTTTTTTTTCATGGTAATTCTCCCCTCTCCATACAGTTCCCCAATTTTTCGACTGATTTTATTTTGCTTTTTTATCCTCTAATTCTGCTTTTGTCAGCTCAATTTCAAACCATACATAGTTGACATTCTCGCCTTCCTTAATCTCAATGGCATGTTCGATGTCTGTAGGAATAAATGCCCAGTCTCCTTCATGCAGTTCGATTTCTTCCCCTGCTGCCCGGTAAATAAACTTAGTATCCGGCATTCCATAGTACCACTGATATAAGTTGTCATGGCTATGCGGATCTGCCTTATTGGGTCCTTTTCCAATAATTGCTCCCATGGTCATCCTTGTTAAGAAATGCGTATCCAAAATAGAGTATGCTTTGATTCCTTCCGGGCGGAATCCCTCAATATACTGGATGCAGTCATTTAATGGGCAGAATCTTGGAAGCGCAATATGCCAATGTCCAAACTGTTCATAATCTTCCGGAAGCATTACACAGGTCAGCTGCAAAAATTCCATATCTGTCACTGCATGAAGAACATTCACATCTTTATCCATATTAGGAATGAAAAGAGACGGTTCTTCAATATTAAATGCTTTTTTCGGAGTTACTACAAAACCTTCTCCTTTTGTAAAGTAGTAAATCTGTGTTTGGTCTGAAAAAGTTTCTAATGTTACAATGGTTCCTGCCTTTACCTGGCATTTCCATGTATGAACCCCTTCTACCATTCCTGGAAGCATTTCTGCTCTAGAAATCCCATTTCCCAAGTCTGTGAAAACCATATCCTCTTTTTTTTGAAATTTGATAATAGACATTTCATGTTCCTCCCTTGCATATCTTTCAATTAGTTCTGCCAAAGAGACTGTACTTGTATCATTACCTGTTCTCTATCTATTTCCCCAGTAAGATAACGCCCCCAGATTTCTCCGTTTTTCTCCTTTTGTTCTTCTGAACTTTCAAAAGACGGATCGTATATGGCCTTTCCTTTTAGAGCTGCAAGCTTTATCTGAGAAGCAATTGGAGAAAGATTATCCATTCTTTCATCTTGTATACCGGAAACACTTAAAATTCCCATCGTTCCTTCCAGATAATCTCTGGCATCTTCTGAAGTAGAAAGCCATATCAAAAACTCTTTTGCTTCTTCCGGATGTCTGCTGCTTTTGGTAACAGATAATGTAAGAATCTCTATTGGAAGCTTATTTTTTTCGGCTTCTTCATAGAGAGGGATTGGTCCAATTTCCACATATTTTTCCAGTTCCGGCGCTGACTTTTTTAAAACCGGCACCATCCAGGTACCTTCATTATTCAACATGGCATACCGCTCAATAAAGAAATAATTTCTTGCAGTATCTCCATCTGTAGTAAGGGCATTGCGATTCCCATACAAGAGCGTACTATCCAGAAAATCTGCAAGTGCATTTACGCTTTCTTCCCGATCTTTCTGCTCCATCTGAACCCAGAACAGCTGACTGGTTGTCGTCAGCAATGTTTCCTTATAATGATTCATAATCGGTTTTATTTCTGCATCTTCCAGCCTCTGGCATAACTCCTGAAACTCCTGCCTGGTTTCAGGAACATTCGTTGCTCCTGCCTCCTTTAAAAGCCGTTGGTTATAAAGAATTCCTCTGGCCGAAACCGTAACCGGTATGGAGTAAAGAGTGTTTTTCAGCTTTCCCCTATTTAGAAGTTCTTTTGAAAAAACTTGGTCAAACTGGCTTTCTTCTAATGGAACCAGCTGTTCTTTCCACAGTTTCAACGAATCGCCGTATCCTACGCTTATCATATCCGGAATATTCTGTGATGCCACGCTTACGTTTAGTAAATCCGAATACATACTACGATCCACCAGATTCCATTTGATGTCTTGAATTTCAGGATGAGTTTTCTGATACAGTGCTGTCAGTCCTTCTGTGTATCCGCTCCATTCTGCTTCCGGCAGACTGATTGTCAAGGTAACTTTTGACCGCTCTTTCTGCTGTTCTGCTGTTTGCGTATTCCCGCATCCTACAGTTGCTGCAAGCAGGAGAAGTATGATACCGCATTTGATGTTTTTCCTCATGTCCAAACCTCCTGGTATTTAGTTATTTTATCATACCATGGGGCTTGTCCCCATCCAATCCCTATTTTCCTTTCTGTCCTTTACAATGTCTCTTTGATTTGATGAATTCATTGTACCGTAAGCCATTCTTTTATTACACTCACGTTTTTGATTTGTTAGGAGGACTATTTTGACTTTTCACATTTTTGTAGTATACTAATGCCATATTAGGTTGTTTCCGGGGGGATTTTATGAATACTAAACCATTTATCAGCATTCGTATTAAGGTACTGATTTTGCTGTCTTTCTGCATTATGATCCCATTTGCTTTCTATTGGTTTTTTTCCTATGAATATATCCGAACCTCTCTGGACGAAGAATTTGTTTCTCAGTCTACAGATACTTTGACATCCTCCGGAAATAATATTTCTGACTATCTCCGCCTGGCAGACTACACCGCCAGAGGCTTATATTTCAATTCGGAAGTTATGGATATTTTATCTGGAGAGGAAGATCACCTTTCTGATTATCAGCTTCTGCAGACCGAATCCCGAATTTTTGATTTTATGCAAATGCTCTTTTCCAGCCTTCCAGAGTCCTCTCAAATTCACCTTTCTGCCTTTCATCTAAAAAAATCCCTGCTTCTCCAGCAGGATATGCAGCGCTATGAGAAGGATCACATTTATTTGAATGCGGAACGAACCTTTCCCTGCGAGCCTTATCACACCTATGTAAGTCCAACTCATATGCAGTCCGACTATAACTTTCTTAATCTTGCAAACCGGAAATTCAACCTGGTCTTTACCATACATATGCCTATTTACCAGATTCCTTCTGCTACAAACGCATTAGGTGAGCTTTCGATTGATATTCCAGTTTCTGTACTGGAAGATATGTGCCGTCCTTTGTTTAAAGAAGAGGAATCGTTATGTATTCTGGATGGAGACGGCAATTATATTTACAGCAGCAATCCAGCAGAAATTGCAACCAAAACAAAATCCGCGATTTTATTGGATATCCTGTCCTCTGATTTAGACTATGAAAAAGCCCATTTAGTAGAAACCCAGAAGGACAATCTAATCATCTGCAGCAGAATCCCTTTAGAACCATTTGACTGGTATCTGATAAAAATTTCCCCAAGGGATTTTGTCTATGCAAAAGCCAATCACTTTTTTAACTTAATGTTCTATTCCTTTATTACGGTAACTGCGGCAGAACTTTTACTTATTTTTATTACTGCCATTCACCTTACCCAACCATTAAAGCAGGCTACTGCCTATGCCGAAGCGGTAAGCCAGGGTGATTTAAATGCAAAAATGTCCTCTTTTATCACCTATACCCAGAATGATGAAATCGGGCGTATGCTGATTGCCATCCGGAAAATGATTCACTCTATCCGACATTTTACCATTCATCAATATCAGTTGGAACTTGCCAACCGGACCAGTGAATTAAAAGCCCTGCAAGCCCAGATTAACCCGCATTTTATCCACAATACGCTTCAATGTCTAGCTACTAATGCACTGGAAGGCGGCAATCTGCCTTTATACCAGTCCATTACTTCCCTTGGACAGATGATGCACTATTCCATGGATACCAGGCAAAGTCTGGTTCCCATTACGGATGCCCTGCATTACATTGACGTATATCTGCAGCTGCAAAAAATGCGTTTTCCCAGCAATATGACCTCCTCTTTTGAGATACCTGACGAGGTCAAATCCCTTCTGATTCCAAAAATGACGCTGCAGCCCCTGGTAGAAAATTCTATCCGCCATGGCAATTTACTGAAAACAGAAAACGGGCTACTCATAATACGCGCCTTTCGCCAGGAACGCTATCTCCACATTTTCGTAGAAGATAATGGAATCGGAATGTCTTTTGAAAAACTTTCCAAAATTAACGAGTCCCTGGAGCAGGTTCGAAGCAGTATGTCCAATTCAGATGTAAAAGGATTTGTTTCCTCACTGAATCTGTTTTCTGCAGATTCAGAAGAATATCAGCCTATTGAAAAAGCAAAGGAACAGCGTTTTGTTTCCAACAGTATTGGTATTTATAACGTATATCAGCGCCTTTTACTGTATTTTAAAAACCAGTGTACCATGTATTATGAAAGCAATAACACCTGCGGCACTACTGTCCATATCCAAATCGATTACGATATGTTAGAAGAAAATACCGCCAGCAAGGAGATTTAAAAATGAAGGTAATGATTGTTGATGATGAAGCTCATGTAATTACTGCTGTGAAGCTGCTGGTCCCCTGGAATGAACTGGGAATCACACAGATTTTAGAGGCCTCCAACCCTCAAGATGCCATCCGGATTATGGAACAGGAACAGCCGGAGATTCTGATTACTGATATTGTTATGCAGGATTTATCTGGTATTGACTTGATGGAATACGTCAACCATGCGCCTTTCCATACGAAAGTAGTTGTCATCTCCGGATATAATAATTTTGAATATGTCAGGGGTTCTCTGCAAAACGGCGGCATAGATTATCTATTAAAACCCCTGGAGCAAAATCAGTTGATCGCCGCAGTAAAGAAGGCGGTCTGCTCCTGGATCGAAGAGGAATCTTTACGCTCCGCTGTCCAATCACATGCAGACAAGATTCACTCGATGACTGCCATGTGCAAAGAAAATCTGCTTTCTAAGCTATTGGCTGGGGAACAGCCGGAGCAAACTTATCGGGAACTGATTCAGCTTTGTCCGGAACTTGGGAGCCAGCCCAGCTACGGATTTGCCTGCTGTCTCCTGAAACCTTTTGCCCCCAATCAGGATGAGCTTTCTGATTTTCGTGATATGCTTGAAGCTTTTGGCGAAGATACCAAGGCCGGTTTTCTTTTGCCTTCTGGTCATTCTCAGGAAATTTTGTTCTTCCTGTCCAATCCGGCTTCTGAAATTTTAAATCAATTAGAGCAGCACCTGACTGCATGGAATGCCCAATTTTCCTTTCCAGTTTCCATGGGACTTTCTCTATCCGGCTCGTTCCCGAATAATCTGAAGGAAACTCTTGCCCAGTCAAAAAAAGCATATGGATGTCTGGATTCTGTCTCCCTGACACCTGTCTTATGCCGGATTGATGGTTTTTCTTCAAATTCTCTCGAACACCACCCTCTTTTGCCTTCATCCGAAGAAAAAGATCGCTGGCTGCTTTCTGCTCTTCTGACTGGCAACGAAGAATTGGTTGATCAAAAAATCGACAATTGGCTGAATTACCGCCTGGGTACTCCCCATCCGCAGCTAGAAAATGTGCTGCAGGTAATTGAAGAAGAAAAACAGCTTTTTACCAATTGGGCACATATGTTTGAAAAACGTCATCAGGGATTTTACCATCAGGCCTCCTACCGCCTTTGCTGTTATGCTGATGTTTGTGATTCCGGATTTTCTTTCTCTTTCAGTAAGTTCAAGCACCGGATTCATATGGATATATTTTTCCTATATCAGGAACTGAAAGATTTTCATTCGCCGGAATCCGATATGATTTATCAGGTAGCACATTATCTGGAGCTGAATTATAATCAGCCTTTCAGTCAATTTGCCTGTGCTCAGATGTTTTTTGTAAACAAAGAATACCTTTGCCGGAAATTTAAAAACACCTTTCATATCAGTATGGTTACTTATCTCAATGATTTAAGAATTAACCATGCAAAACGATTATTAGAAGACCCTTCTATTAAAATCCGGCAGATTGCTCACGAAGTAGGGTACGAAGACGAAAAATATTTTTCCCGACAGTTTAAAAAGGTCACTGGCATGACTCCCAACGAATACCGCCTCAATTTCCTATTGACTTAGTTATTACTAACCGTGTAAAATAGATTCTAACGCATTCAGACATCAGCTCCCACTGATGCGCGTTAAGAAAAGGAGGATACTTATGAAAAAGGCACTGTCACTTACTTGTATTGTTTCGCTTACGGCCGCTCTTTTAGCAGGCTGTACCGGCGCTGCCGATACTTCCGATACTACGGCTGCACAAACCACCTCAGCACAGACCGAAAGCCAGACGGAAACGGATGCATCTGAGGAAAGCACAGAAGCTTCTGCTGCATCTGAAGCAGAGACCAGCTCCCAGGCATCTGAGACGGACGGGGACGAGACCGCCATCAACGTTATGGCACTGAAAGGCCCGACTGCCATGGGTATGGTAAAGTTTATGGATGATTCTGATGCTGGAAACGCAGGAGACTATAATTACAACTTCACCATTGCAGCAGCGATTGACGAAGTTACTCCAAAGCTGGTTCAGGGACAGGCTGATATTGCTGCCGTACCGGCTAATATGGCTTCTGTCCTGTTTAACAACACCAAAGGCGGCGTAGAAGTCCTTGCAGTCAACACCTTAGGCGTTCTCTACATTGTGGAAAATGGCGACACCGTTCATTCCGTAGAGGATTTAAGAGGCAAAACCATTTATGCCAGCGGAAAAGGTGCAACTCCAGAATACGGTTTAAACTACGTTCTTTCTCAAAACGGTATTGATCCGGAAAAAGACGTTACCATCGAGTGGAAAAGCGAACACACCGAGTGTCTTGCAGCCCTTACTTCTTCCGAAAATGCCATCGCCATGCTGCCTCAGCCTTTCGTGACCACCGCACAGTCTAAGGTGGAAACCATCCGCACCGCTTTAGATTTAAGCGAAGAATGGGATAAACTTCAGGAAGGCGCCCAGGCTCCATCTGCCATGATTACCGGCGTTGTGGTTGCCCGTACAGAATTTGTCAGCGAACATCCGGAAGAAATTGCCGACTTTATGGCTCGCTATAAGGAATCTGTGGATTTCGTAAACAACAACGTAGAGGAAGGCGCTGAACTGGTCGGCAAGTATGAGATTGTTCCTGCTCCTGTTGCCGTAAAAGCTATTCCGGAATGCAACATTACCTATATTGACGGAGAAGAGATGAAGGAGAAGCTCTCCGGTTACCTGGATTCTTTATATCAGCAGAATCCAGCCGCTGTAGGTGGAGCTCTTCCTACGGATGAATTTTACTATCTTCCATAAATCCAGGCAGACAGGGGAAGGCGTTTCTTCCCCTGTTTTTCCTAAGCCAGACCAGGCATCCCAGAAGAACTCTGAGACGTCTTCCCGCCCCAGACTCCGCCTGTGGGCTGCCCTTTTCTGGCTAACGGTCTGGCAGTTTGCAAGCCAGGCTCTTGGGCAGGAAATTCTTTTGGTTTCTCCCATTTCCGTCCTGGTACGCCTCACATCTTTAGTCAGGACGCTTCCCTTCTGGGAGGCCATCGGTTTTTCCCTTTCCCGAATTTCTATTGGATTTTTATCAGCTGCTTTTATGGGGGTCCTGCTAGCCTCCCTGTCCGCCCGTTTTCATCTGGTCAAAGAGCTGCTATCTCCTTTTATTCTTACCATAAAAGCAATTCCTGTAGCATCTTTTATTATTCTGGCCCTGATTTGGATTCCATCTAAAAATTTATCGGTGTTTATTTCCTTTTTAATGGTTTTTCCAGTGATTTACACCAATGTATTGGATGGAATTTTAAGCACCAGCCAGGAACTTTTAGAAATGGCACAGGTCTTCGCCCTGCCGCCTGGAAGAACTATCCGCTATATTTATGTATCCCAGGTGCTTCCTTTCTTTCAGTCCGCCTGCACCATTGGCCTGGGACTGTGCTGGAAATCCGGTATTGCGGCAGAAGTCATTGGCATTCCTGATGGCTCTATTGGAGAAAGTCTTTACAATGCCAAGATTTTCTTAAACACCCCTGATTTATTTGCCTGGACGCTGGTAATTGTCATTGTCAGTCTCACCTTTGAAAAATTCTTTTTAAAACTTCTGGATATGGGCGTAAAACGTCTGGAGAGGATGTAAACATGGATATTGTGTTAAAAAATCTTTGTAAATCTTATGGAGATCATATTGTCCTGAACCAGTTTTCTGCCATCCTCCCTGAAGGACAGGTGACCGCCGTCATGGCGCCTTCAGGCCGAGGGAAAACTACTCTTCTCCGAATCCTTATGGGGTTGGAGCAGGCGGATTCTGGTTCTATTTCCGGACTTTCCGGCAAAAAAATAAGCGCGGTCTTTCAAGAAGACCGCCTGTGCAAAAATTTAAGTCCAGTTTCCAACATCCGTCTCGTTGCTCCGGAATTGAAAAAAACGGAAATCATTGCCGCCATGAAACAGGTCGGGCTGACTGGATGTTTTTCCCAGCCTGTCCGCGAACTATCCGGCGGAATGAAACGCAGAGTCGCAATTCTGCGCGCCCTTCTTGCAGACTATGACGTACTTTTTTTGGACGAACCCTTTAAGGGACTGGATGCGGAAACCAGGCAGCTGGTGATTGCCGATACCAGACAAAAAAGCGCCGGAAAAACCGTCATTCTCATTACCCATGAAGAAGAGGACGCATCCCTAATGGGTGCATATCAGATTCTTACCATTAATACTTAAATTCGTTGACAGGAGGAATACAGACTAAAATGAATACTTATACCATACGGGATGATTTCGTCCGCTTTGGAGTCCGAAAAGAAGTGAAAAAAGGGGAATTTATCTGTAATCCTTTGCTTGATGATGTTTCTGAAACCATCTATTTTCTGGATACGGGTATTTCTGCTCTGACCAGCTACAGTGAATCTGGAGAAGAGCGGATTCACTTATATTATGGTGAAAAACGGGTGGCTGGTTTTTCTGCCATGTTAAGCCGCCAGTTTTCTGATGAATGGAGCGACAGCCAGTCCTGGAATTATCTGGTTCATCCCGACACCTGCTGGATTACTGCTAAAACAGACTGTATTTATTATAAAATTACAGGGAGCCATGTACAAGAATTACTATCCCAGTCCCCAGACTTTATGAGGGGAATTTTAAGTTCCATTACCCGAAATTATCTGGAACTGGTAGATAAACTCCAGACCATGGTAGACGGCAACCGGACTGCCCAGTTCTGTCAATGGCTGCTAAGCTGCCAGGTCAAGCAGGGAGAAAATTCCGTAATCCCCAAAACCTTTTCTTTTGTAGAAGTAGCCAAATTTCTGGGAATGCATCCCGTTACGGTCAGCCGTCTCTTCAAAAAGTTCCGGGAGTTAGGGGCTATTGACAAGGTAGACGGTATGATTGTGATTAAAGATGAACCGCTTTTGGTCTCTCTGATGCACGAAAAAGATGAGTAAGAATGAATCACAAGAGCTGCCGCACTAACGTGCGGCAGCCCCTATTAGCTTACCTTACATCACTCTTTATTCTTCCTCTGCCTTGGAAACTTCGATTCCCAATTCTTCTAACTGCTTTGGATCCACTGGCGTCGGCGCCTCTGTCATCAGACAGGAGGCATCCTTTACCTTCGGGAACGCAATCACATCACGAATAGAATCTGCGCCTACCATCAGCATAATCATACGGTCAAAACCATATGCCAGACCAGCATGAGGCGGTACTCCGTATTTGAATGCTTCTAACAGGAAGCCAAACTGCTCATTTGCTCTCTCTGGCGTAAATCCTAATACTTCAAACATCTTTGCCTGAATGTCAGCCTGATGGATACGGACAGAACCGCCGCCCATCTCGGTACCATTTAATACAATATCATATGCCTTTGCGCGGACTGCACCTGGATTGGTGTCAATCAGCGGAAGGTCTTCATCCATTGGCATGGTGAATGGATGGTGCATTGCCACATAACGGTCTTCCTCTTCGGAATACTCTAATAACGGGAACTCGGTTACCCACAGGAACTTAAAGTCATCTTTCTTTAACAGTCCAAGCTGTTTTGCCAGTTCTAAACGCAGGTTTCCTAATACGTCAAAGACCACTTTATCTTTATCTGCGGCAAATAACAGCAGATCTCCCGGCTTTCCGTCCATAGCGTCTGCAAGGGCTTTTAATTCCTCTTCTGTCATGAACTTGGCAAAGGAGCACTTGTAGCTGCCGTCTTCCTGAATTGCCAGATACGCCAGACCCTTTGCGCCAAATCCCTTTGCAAATTCTACGAGAGCGTCGATCTTCTTTCTTGGCATAGCGCCCTGTCCCTCTGCG
>CAJMQQ010000046.1 GCA_905215625.1 uncultured bacterium | reverse complement strand
ACATTGCAGCTCAGCAGCGTCAGGAAAGAATCTACTTAGGCAACGGCGGCTTTAACGATATGTATTATGAGAGAATGCATGAGAAGGTTAAAATCGTTATGATGCAGTGTGATTTAGATGACGATACCTGTTTCTGTGTAAGTATGGGAACCAACAAGACTGACAATTACAGCCTGGCTGTTGTTTGTCAGGACGGCGCTTTAAAAGTAGAAGTAAAGGATGATGTATTTGCTCCATACTTTGAGGGCAAGACTGCAGAAGACTATACTCCGTCTTTCCCAACTGAGAACAAGACCAAAGTAACCCTTCCGGAAATTCCAAATAAGGAAGTATTAACCAAATTAAAAGAGCATCCGATGTGGAATGAGTACAACAAGAGATGTATCTCCTGCGGAAGCTGTACCGTTGCTTGCAGCACTTGTACCTGCTTCACCACCACTGACATTGCTTACAACGAAAACGGCAGCATTGGCGAAAGAAAGAGAACCAGCGCTTCCTGCCAGATTGAAGGATTTACCGATATGGCAGGCGGACACAGCTTCCGCAATACAGCCGGCGATCGTATGAGATACAAAATCCTGCACAAGTTCCATGACTACAAGGAGCGTTTTAAAGATTACCATATGTGCGTAGGCTGCGGCCGTTGTATTTCCCGCTGTCCGGAATTTATTTCCATTACAGCTACTGTTGATAAGATGAACAAAGCCATTGCAGAAATCGTGGCTGAAGAGAACAAATAAGGAGGAAGGGAGATTACTATGAATAATCCGGTAAAACCAGTTCCCTGTAAGATTCTGGAAGTAAAACAGGAAACAAAACTCGAATATACATTTAAGGTGGAGACCGACATTAAACCTTCCCACGGACAGTTCTTACAGTTATCTATTCCGAAGGTAGGCGAGGCTCCTATTTCTGTCAGCGCTTACGGCGATGGCTGGATTGATTTCACAATCCGTTCTGTTGGTAAAGTAACCGACGAGATCTTTAAGAAAGAAGCAGGCGACACTCTGTTCCTGCGTGGCGCATACGGCAAGGGCTGGCCAGTTGAAGAGCAGTTCAAGGGCAAGCACATGGTATTAATCGTAGGCGGAACCGGCCTTGCTCCTGTAAGAAGTATGCTGCGTTTATTTGCTGAAAACCCAGGCTATGTAGAGAGCGTTACCCTGATTGCAGGCTTCAAGAATGAAGAAGGCATCGTATTCCGTAACGAACTGGAAAGCTGGAGAGACAAGTTCAACTGTATGTACACTCTGGACAGAGATAAGATCGACGGATGGGAAGTTGGTTTCGTAACCCAGTTCGTATCCAAGGTTCCATTTAAAGACTTTGGCGACAATTATGAAGTAGTAATCGTTGGCCCGCCGCCAATGATGAAGTTTACCGGCATCGAAGCAGTTAAGTGTGGTGTTCCGGAAGAGAAGATTTGGGTATCCTTCGAGCGTAAGATGTCTTGTGCAGTAGGTAAGTGCGGACACTGCCGTATTGACGAGACTTACGTATGCTTAGAGGGTCCGGTATTTAACTACACCAAGGCTAAATATCTGGTAGATTAAAGAAAGGGGCGGACAAGAATGAATCACGATATTGATGTTAAAAAGACACGAATTAACTGTTTCAGACAGTCTAAAGTACCTGGAGAGTTCATGCTTCAGCTCCGTGTTCCGGGCGCTCTGATTGACGCAAAGCACCTGGCTCTGGTTCAGGAACTGTGCGAGCAGTACGGCAATGGCACCTTCCATCTTGGTATGCGTCAGACCTTAAACGTGCCTGGTATTAAGTATGAGAACATTCCGGCTGTAAACGCTAAGATTAAAGAGTACATCGAAGATGTAAACGTTGAGATGTGCGACTGCGATATGGAAGCAGATGATCAGGGTTATCCAACCATCGGCGCCAGAAACGTTATGGCATGTATTGGTAATTCCCATTGTATTAAGGCAAATGCCAACACCCATGAAATGGCTAAGAAGATCGAAAAATTAATTTTCCCAAGCCACTACCACATCAAGGTTTCCGTTGCAGGATGTCCAAACGACTGTGCAAAGGGTAACTTCAATGACTTCGGTGTAATGGGTATTTACAAGATGGTTTACGATCAGGATCGCTGTATCGGATGCGGCGCCTGTGTAAAAGCTTGTGAGCATCACGCTACTGGCGTTCTTTCCTTAAATGACCATGGTAAGATCGATAAAGATACCTGCTGCTGCGTAGGTTGCGGCGAGTGTGTTATCGCTTGTCCTACCGGCGGCTGGACCAGAGGAGACAAGCACTTATGGAGAGTTACTCTGGGCGGACGTTCCGGCAAGCAGTTCCCACGTATGGGCAAGCTGTTCTTAAACTGGGTAACGGAAGATGTAGTTCTGGGTATGTTCGCAAACTGGCAGAAATTCTCTGCATGGGTAATGGACTACAAGCCAGAATACCTTCATGGCGGTCACCTGATTGACAGAGCTGGTTATGTGAAGTTTAAAGAGATGATTCTGGACGGCGTTGAGCTGAACCCAGAAGCTAAGGTAGCAGACGAGATTTACTGGGCTGAGGCAGAGCAGAGAGCAAACATCCATGTTAAGCCAATTTCCAAGCATCACAAAGCAGGCCCACAGTAAGCAGTGTCAAACAGGGTGCTGATTAAGAAATAAGATTTTTTAACATAAAAGGGGTTGCTGTAGAATTCTGCGGCGCCCCTTTTTATCTGTAAGCATAGGATTAGATTGGAGACGAAAATATGTACTGTATCA
This sequence comes from uncultured bacterium, assembly GCA_905215625.1. Taxonomy (GTDB): domain Bacteria; phylum Bacillota; class Clostridia; order Lachnospirales; family Lachnospiraceae; genus UMGS1370. The sequence continues at coordinate 20,121 of CAJMQQ010000046.1, read as the reverse complement.
GCGTAAGCCATAAAAAAGCCCCTGTATCGGTCAGGGAAAAGTTTGCATTTTCAATGGAAGAGAAAAAGGAACTGTTAAAGAGATTGACAGCCAGTCCGGAGATTGACGGCGCTGTGGTGCTGTGTACCTGTAACCGCAGTGAATTTTACGTATCCGGCAGCAAAAAGGCGATTTCCATTCTTCAAAATGCAGTGGCCGATTTGAAGCAGATCCGCTTAGAAGAGCTTTTGCAGTATTTAAATATATATAGCGAGGAACAGACCGTGGCTCATGTGTATAAGGTGTGCTGCGGGTTTGATTCCATGGTCTTGGGAGAGGACGAGATCTTGGGACAGGTAAAGGATGCCTATCAGATGACTCTGGAGGAAAAAGCGGCAAATTATGAAATCAATGTAATTTTCCAGAAAGCCATTACCTGTGCAAAAAAAACCAAGACCGACACCAACCTTTCCAGAACTCCGGTATCAGTAGCTACATTAGTAGCCAATGAAGTCTTTCATTTTGAAAAAGAAGGACAGGAGGCCCAGGAAAAAAAGGTGCTGATTATGGGTGTTACGGGAAAAATTGGAAGCACCATAGCAAAGAATATTTTGAGTAAATCAGGCATAGAGGTCTACGGAACGGTTCGCAGCCATAAATCCGATTTAACTTTTCAGTGGAAGAGCAGCCATATCCATCTGGTAGATTATGCAGACCGGTATCAGTATATGGAAGATGCGGATATTATAATCAGCGCCACCTCCAGTCCCCATTATACCGTAGTAGGGGAAAAGCTGGAAAAGGTGCTTAAGACTAATAAAAAAAGGCTGTTTATTGATGTGGCCGTGCCGATTGATATAGATCCGATGGTGGGAGAGATAGAAGGCGTGACGCTGTATGATATCGACTTTTTCGATAAACTCTCCAAAACCAATAATCAGATGAAACTAAAGGAACTGGATGCTGCCAGAGAGATCATGAATGCAGAATTGGATGAATGCAAGAGAGAATTGCTGTTTCATCCATGTTTCCAGAAAATGGGGCAATGGAAAGAAATCTTTCAGGCCTATTCTCTGGATACGATTTTGTACCGGATTCGGGATCATGTAAGCAGTGAAGAATTAAAAGTAGTTCTCAATGTGATGGATCACATTGGGGAATGGGTAGAGGAATAGTATATGGCATATTTTCCGTTTTTTGTGGATATTGAAGAGCAAAATTGTCTGATTGCAGGCGGGGGAATCGTAGCCCTTAGAAAGGTGGAGGTGCTCCTTCCCTATGGGCCTGCGATTACGGTAGTGTCTCCGGAATTTGCACCAGAACTAAGGAAGCTGGCAGAACAGTCCGGCGTTCTGTTAAAAGAACGGGACTTTCGCATGGAAGATCTAAATGGGGCGGATTTTGTGGTGGCTGCTACCGACGATCCAGCGTTAAACCGGAAGATTTCCTTAAGCTGCAGGGAAAACCGGATTCCGGTGAATGTGGTAGATGTGAAAGACGAATGCAGTTTTATTTTCCCATCTATCGTAAGGGAAGAAGACATTGTCATCGGAATTTCATCCGGTGGAAAAAGCCCTACGGTAACCCAGGATTTAAAGCAGAAAATTCGCGGTGTTATTCCAGAAGGGTATGGCCGTCTGGTCAGACAGTTAGGAGAGTACCGGGATTTTGTAAAGATAAGGGTTCCGGATATTTCCCAGCGCACGGCGATTTTTAAACGTATGGTGGATGTGGGAAGAACCCATGACTGCAGTCTGAATGACCAGATTGTGGAAGAACTGATTGACCAGGTAAAAAATGAGTGGATGACGAAATAAGAGAGGATGGATCAAAATGAAGCAGACAGTCCGGATCGGAACCAGAAAAAGCGAGCTGGCAGTAAAACAGACCTGCCTGGCTGCCGACATGATGAAAGAAGAAACTCCTGACCTGGAAGTGGAACTGGTGTTGAAACAGACGACAGGAGATAAGATATTGGATAAACCGCTGCTGGAATTTGGCGGCAAAGGCGTTTTTGTATTGGAATTTGAAGAAGCCCTTCAAAAAGGAGAGATTGATTTTGCAGTTCACAGCGCCAAGGATCTGCCTATGGAACTGGCAGAAGGACTGGAGATTGTGGGAGTGCCAAAGCGGGCCGACATCCGGGATGTAGTTGTGACCAGGATGGATGGCATTGTAGAAGAAAAGGCAGGAAAAGGAGAAGCCATTGTAGTGGGAACCTCCAGTCTGCGCCGGAAAATCCAGATCGAAGCGCTGGGAAAGAAGCTTTGGGGCGTACCAGCAGTCTGTGAAAATCTGCGGGGGAATGTCCAGACCCGTTTAAATAAGCTGTTAGAGGGACAGTATGATGCCATTATTCTGGCAGCCGCTGGTTTAAAGAGGCTGGGAATTCTGACAGAGGCGGATCGGGAGACCGAGGTCCAGGTTCCGGACAAGAATCTGAGTTTCCGTTATCTGGACTGGGAGGAGATGATTCCGGCTGGATGCCAGGGGATTCTGGCTGTAGAAGGAAGAAAAGGCGACGAGGTCAATGGAGCAGCCAGACGAATCTGCGATCCGGACACCCTGATTTCGTTCCAGGTGGAAAGGCAGATCCTTCGCCTTTTAAATGCCGGATGTCATGAGCCGATTGGTGTGTGCAGCCAGATAAAAGATGGAAAACTGACGGTCCGCGGAATCTACCAGGGAGAGAGCGGCAAAATCGTTTCTGCATTCTGGGAAGGCACCGCTGGCGACTGGAAAGAGGCGGCAAAAGCAGTAGCAGATACATTAAAGAACCAGACGGGATTTGTGGCTCTGGTAGGCGCAGGGCCTGGAGATCCAGGACTGATTACGGTAAAAGGAATAGAAGCGCTGAAAGCCTGCGACGCAGTGGTATATGATTCCCTGGCATCAGAGGAACTGTTAAATGAGGTTCGTCCGGAATGTGAAAAAATTTACGTAGGCAAACGGGCTGGGCACCATTCCATGAAGCAGGAAGAAATCAATCAGGTGTTAGTGGAACAGGCAAAAAAAGGACGGAACGTGGTGCGGCTGAAAGGGGGAGATCCCTTTGTATTTGGCCGCGGCGGGGAAGAAATTTTAGAACTTCAGAAAGAGGGGATTGCTTATGAGGTGGTTTCCGGCGTTACTTCTGCCATTGCAGCTCTGGCATCTGCCGGTATTCCTATTACCCACAGGGGAATGAGCAGAAGTTTCCACGTTATGACCGGACACACAAAGGAAAACGGAGTTCCCGAAGATTTAAAAGAGTTTGGAAGATTGTCTGGTACCCTGGTATTTTTAATGGGATTAAGCCATTTGGAAGAAATCTGCCAGAGCCTGGTCAACCAGGGACGGCCTCTTTCCACACCGGCGGCAGTGATTCAGAACGGAACCCTTCCAGAACAGAAAACGGTGCGGGGAACCCTGGAAGACATTGGGGAAAAATGCCGCAGGGAAGGAATCGGTTCTCCGGCCATTATTGTAGTAGGAGACGTAACAGAGCTTCACATGGAAAGTACCTATAAGCGTCCTCTGTCCGGCATAAAAGTGGGAATTACCGGCACTCCTTCCTTTACTGGAAGACTGGAAACGGTTTTAAAAGACCAGGGAGCCCAGGTGGAAAAGATTGCAGTTATGGATGTGGTATCTCTGGCAGATACGATGCCCGTACAGAACTGTCTCAGAGAACTGCCTTCCTATACCTGGATTGCCTTTACCAGCGCCAACGGCGTCCGGATTTTCTTAAAAGCCCTGTTGGACAGCGGCAGGGATTACAGAAGTCTGGGCCATGTAAAGCTGGCGGCAGTAGGCAGAGGAACGGACAGAGAACTGCGGGTTCATGGCCTTCGGGCGGATTATATTCCAGAACAGTATTGTACCGAAAGCCTGGCCCATGGACTAACAGGGCAGTTAAAGCCGGAAGACAAGATTCTGATTCCCCGTGCAGTCAGAGGGTCTGAAGATTTGACCAGGATTTTATCCCAGGCAGGAATTTCCTACGAGGACGTTCCATTATATGACGTAAAAAGTCTGGGACTGGAAGGAAGGGATCTGGCAGAGACCATAAAAGGTCTGGATTATCTGACTTTTGCCAGCGGATCCGGAGTGGAAAGCTTCTTAGAAAATCTGGCAGAAGGGGATCGGGAAGTGTTAAAAGAAACCACCTTGACCGCCATTGGAGATGTAACGGCCAAGGCCCTGGAACAGGCAGGATTTCCGGCAGAAAGGATTGCGAAAGAATTTTCCATTTCCGGTCTGGTAGAGTGTATCTTAGAGGATGCGGTAAGAACGCGGTGACATTCCGATTTCCTGTTTAAAAATGCGGTGGAAATAGCTGAAATTATCATAGCCCACAGCCATACTGACATCTAATACAGATAAAGCGGTTGAGCGCAGGAGAAAGCAGGCCTGGTTCAGCCGCTTTTTTTGCACCAGCTGGGTGTAGGTCGATCCGGTCAGCCGCTTGATGGTCTTGGACAGCCATGTAAATTCACAGCCTAACTGGGAGGCAAGCAAAGTCAGACTGCCGTCCCGGTAATGTTCTTCAATATACTGGAACACATTCATCAGGATTTCCTGCTCATAAGAACTGCCTCCGGTGGTCAGCTTGTCCATGTGGTTTAAAAGCTGCAGAAAGAGCAGTCCCATGGTGACCTGGTTCATCAGCCGTTTATTCTGGATGCCGTTGGAGATGGTCCACACCAGATTTTCGATTAGATTTTGCACTGGAAGAACGCCGGAAACCTGAAAATGAAGGAAGGGCACAGGAGAATCCAGGGATTGAAGGCAGCCTACCACAAAGTCTCTGAGAAGTCCCGGTTCCGATCCCAGCATGGAAAGAGTCTGGTTGAAAAATTCCGGAAGGATAATAAAGTTTACGGCAATATCTTCTTTTCCTGCTGGCAGGATTTCCTGAGCCGCGTGCTGGTTTAATAAAAGCAGTTCCCCTTCATGCAGGGTCAGGGTAGTGCCGTTGATGATGTGAGTGGTCTGTCCGGAACACATATAGATCATTTCCACATAATTGTGGGTGTGTCTGGGAAAATGGACAAACCGGGTATGAGGCCGCACCTGGATCAGTTTTCCGCTTTGCAGCATTTTGCGGCTGTCAATAATAAAAGAGGGATCGTCTGAGTAAATAGAGGGGTCAATGGAAAATCCGTCTAAAATCCGCTGTTCTTCTTCGGTTATCCGGCTTAGCTGTTGTAAAAGTGCCTGATTCATAGAAAATCCTTTCTGAAATAGTTGTCTGAATAATAGCAGTCTGAATCTCTCTTATATAGTATCACAGAATGATAAATTTGCAAATAAGGACAGTTTTTTTGACAAAATCCGTCCTTTTTTTCTTTCTGTCCGGCCAGTACAATAAAGGGGACAGGAGGGGTGGTTTATGACAACCTATTATTTAGCAGTAGATATTGGAGCTTCCGGAGGCAGGCACATCCTGGGCCATCTGGAAGACGGACGGATGGTTCTGGAAGAGGTGTACCGGTTTCCTAACGGAATGAAGAAACAGGACGGAAGCCTTTGCTGGGATTTAGACCATCTGTTTGAGGAAATTAAGACAGGATTAAAGAAGTGTAAGACAGAGGGAAAAATCCCATATTCTATGGGAATTGATACCTGGGCAGTGGATTACGTGCTGTTGGACAAAGAGGATCGGATTTTAGGAAAGACTTACGGCTACCGGGACAGCCGGACAAAGGGAATGGATCAAAAGGTGTATGAATGCATTCCGGAGCCAGAATTGTACCGCCGGACAGGAATCCAGAAACAGATGTTTAATACCATTTATCAGTTGATGGCAGTAAAGGAATATCATCCGGAATACTTAGAACAGGCGAAGACGTTTCTCATGCTTCCGGATTATTTTCATTTCTTACTGACTGGAAAGAAGTGTTCGGAATACACCAACGCCACTTCTTCCCAACTGGTAAATGCCCGTACCAGGGACTGGGATTGGGAACTGATAGAACGGCTGGGATACCCGGACAGGATGTTTTTGCCTTTAAGCCAGCCTGGAACCTTTGCGGGGACTTTTTCAGAAGAAGTGGAAAAAGAAGTAGGATTTTCCTGTCGGGTAGTGCTTCCAGCCACCCATGATACGGCCTCGGCGGTGATGGCAGTTCCTTGTCTGGAAGAGAACTGTCTGTATATCAGTTCCGGAACCTGGTCCTTAATGGGAACGGAACTTCCGGCTGCTGTCTGCAGTGAAGAAAGCAGGAACCGGAACTTTACCAATGAAGGCGGATATGAATATCGGTACCGGTATCTGAAAAATATTATGGGATTGTGGATGATTCAGTCTGTGCGCCATGAATTAAAGGATTCGTATTCGTTTGGGCAGTTATGTCAGATGGCAGAAGAGACGGATTTTCCATCCAGGGTACCGGTAAATGACCAGGCGTTTTTAGCGCCGGACCAGATGATTCCTGCTATCCAGGAAGTCTGCCGAAACTTAGGACAGCCGGTTCCGGAGACTCCGGGAGAGCTTGCGGCGGTGATTTATAAAAGTCTGGCAGACAGCTATGGAGAGACAGCAGAGGAAATAGAAGCACTGACCGGAAAACATTATGACACCATTTACATTGTAGGCGGCGGTTCCAATGCTTCTTATCTGAACCGTCTGACTGCCCAGGCATCCGGCCGCCGGATTTTAGCCGGCCCTGCAGAGGCTACGGCAATTGGAAATCTGATGGCACAGATGATAGCCAATCGGGAATTTGACGGACTTTTCGAAGCAAGAGCCTGTGTAAAACGTTCCTTTGCAAGGAATGAACAGTAAGGAGGATTAAATATGAACAGACAAGAACGGTATGAATCTGCAAGAGAACGGTACAAAGCCATTGGGGTCGATACGGACGCGGCTATTGAACGAATGAAAACGATTCCAGTGTCCCTTCACTGCTGGCAGGGAGATGATGTAAAAGGATTTGACCAGGACGGCCCATTAACCGGAGGAATCCAGGCTACAGGAAATTACCCTGGAAAAGCCAGAACGCCGGAAGAGTTAATGGCAGATATGGAAAAGGCCATCAGTCTTATGCCTGGAAAAAAGAAGCTGAATCTTCATGCAAGCTACGGGATTTTTGAGGATGGAAAGAAGGTTGACAGGGATAAACTGGAACCAAAGCATTTTGCAAAATGGGTGGAATTTGCCAAAAAGCATCAGATGGGAATTGATTTTAACCCTACTTTTTTCTCCCATGAAAAGGTAAAAGACGGACTGACCCTGACCAGCCCGGATGAGGAAACCCGTAGATTCTGGATCAACCATGGAAAGGCCTGCATCCGGATTTCCCAGTATTTCGCAGAAGAAACGGGAATCCCATGTGTGATGAACATCTGGATTGGGGACGGTTATAAAGACATTCCAGCAGACCGGATGACGCCAAGAATGCGGTATAAAGATTCCATAGAGCAGATTTTATCCGAACCCTATGATAAAAATCTGGTAAAGCCTTGTGTCGAGTCCAAAGTGTTTGGAATCGGCGTGGAGTCTTATACAGCAGGTTCTTCCGAATTTGCCTTATCCTTTGCTGCGTCTCACGAAGGAGTGCTGCCTTTAATGGACAATGGCCATTACCATCCGACAGAGGTGGTATCAGATAAAATACCGGCGTTATTGTGCTTTTTCCCGGAAATTGCCCTTCATGTAACCAGACCGGTGCGGTGGGACAGCGATCATGTGGTACTGTTTGACGATGAAACCAGGGAGATTGCCAAAGAGATTGTCCGCAATGACGCTCTGGACAGGGTGTATATTGCTCTGGATTATTTTGACGCCAGCATTAACCGGATCAGCGCGTGGACAGTGGGATTTCGGGGAATCCAGAAAGCCCTGTTATCTGCGCTCTGCACACCGAATGAGCAGTTAAAGAAGCTTCAGGAGGAAAATCAGATGAGCCGTCTGATGGTGATGCAGGAGGAACTGAAGCTGTATCCATTTGGAGACGTATGGGAGGAATACTGCCGTCAGTGCGGTGTAGCTGCAGATGAGAGCTGGTTTGAAGAAGCAGAGAAGTATGAAAAGGAAGTATTGGCATTCCGCAGGTAAGTCAGATTGAGAATCCGGTGCGGATGAAAGAGAGGATGAAAGATTATGAAATTTTTAGATGCAGAGTTTGTACAGGGATTTATCCGTATGGCAAATGACGGCTGGGAACAGGGATGGCACGAAAGAAACGGCGGCAACTTATCTTACCGCGTAAAAAAAGAAGAAGTCGATGAGGTGAGAGAACATTTTGCGCCAAAGGAGTGGCAGCCTATCGGAACCTCGGTTCCAAAGCTGGCAGGAGAGTATTTCCTGGTAACCGGAAGCGGCAAGTATTTCCGCAATGTAATCATTAAGCCGGAAGACTCTATCTGTATGATCGAAGTGGACGAAACCGGGGAACGTTACCGGATTGTGTGGGGACTGGTAAACGGAGGAAGACCGACTAGCGAACTTCCGTCCCATCTGATGAACCATGAAGTAAAAATGCTGGCTACAGACGGAAAATACCGGGTGATTTACCATGCCCATACCACCAACGTCATTGCTCTGACTTTTGTGCTTCCATTAAGCGATGAAGTATTTACCAGAGAACTGTGGGAGATGGCAACAGAGTGTCCGGTCGTATTTCCGTCTGGAATCGGCGTAGTACCCTGGATGGTTCCGGGAGGACGGGAGATTGCAGTGGCAACCAGCCAGCTGATGAAGCAGTATGATGTGGCTGTCTGGGCCCATCATGGGATGTTTGCGGCAGGAGAAGATTTTGATCTGACCTTTGGCCTGATGCATACGGTAGAAAAGTCTGCGGAGATCTTAGTAAAAATGCTGTCCATGCAGCCTAATAAGCTGCAGACCATTACCCCGCAGAACTTCCGGGATTTGGCAAAAGATTTCCGGGTAACGCTTCCAGAGAGATTTTTATATGAAAAGTAGGAGAATGTTAACAGGAGGAATGTCTTATGGTAAGAAAAGCCTTTAAAATGTTTTTGTATCCCGGAATGGAACAGGAATATGAGCGCCGTCACAATCTTTTGTGGCCGGAAATGAAAGAAATGATTCACCAGTACGGTGGCCATAATTATTCTATTTACCTGGATAAAGAGACCCATGTGCTGTACGGATATATTGAAGTAGAGGATGAAGCCTTGTGGGCCAAGTCTGCAGATACAGAAATCAACCGGAAATGGTGGGATTTTATGGCAGACATCATGGAAACCAATCCGGATAACAGTCCGGTATCGGTGGATTTAACGCCGGTCTTTCATCTAGACTAAAACAAAACATTTGTTCGCTTTTCTGTTGAATATTTCCTGCGGATGTGATACAATGAAGCAACGCATAGAAAACACAAGTTTGAGAAATACTCTTAAGATACAGAAAAGGAGCATTGTCATGGCAAAACAGTACATTAAGATTCGGGGAGCCAACGAGCATAACCTGAAAAACATCTCCTTAAATATCCCTCGTAATGAGCTGGTTGTGCTGACCGGACTTTCTGGTTCCGGTAAGTCTTCCCTGGCTTTTGATACGATTTATGCAGAGGGACAGAGACGGTATATGGAGTCTCTGTCTTCGTATGCCAGACAGTTTCTGGGACAGATGGAAAAGCCGGATGTGGAAAGCATTGAGGGACTGTCACCGGCCATTTCCATTGACCAGAAATCCACCAACCGCAATCCCCGTTCTACAGTGGGTACGGTAACGGAGATCTATGATTATATGCGTCTTTTATACGCCCGTATCGGAATTCCCCACTGCCCCAAGTGCGGAAAAGAGATCCGCAGACAGACGGTAGATCAGATGGTGGATCAGCTGATGGCGCTGCCGGAGCGGACCAAGATTCAGCTTTTGGCGCCTGTGGTACGGGGACGAAAGGGCGAACACGTAAAGGTATTAGAGAGCGCCAGAAAGAGCGGATACGTCCGCGTCCGTATTGACGGAAATCTTTATGAGCTGTCAGAAGAGATTAAACTGGAGAAAAATATCAAGCATAATATCGAGATTGTTGTAGACCGCCTTGCCATCAGAGAGGGCATTGAAAAGAGAATGACAGACTCTATCGAGTCGGTAATGGCGTTATCAGACGGTTTGATGATTGTGGATGTGATTGGCGGGGAACCGATTAATTTCAGCCTTAGTTTTGCCTGCCCGGACTGCGGGATCAGCATTGAGGAAGTAGAACCCAGGAGCTTTTCCTTTAATAACCCATTTGGTGCCTGTCCGGACTGCTTTGGACTGGGGTATAAGATGGAGTTTGACGAGGATCTGATGATTCCGGACAAGTCGTTAAGTATTGCCCAGGGAGCCATTGTTGTACTGGGGTGGCAGTCCTGCACCGATAAAGGAAGCTTTACCAGAGCCATCTTAGATGCTCTTGCTGAAGAATACCAGTTTAGCCTGGACACTCCTTTTGAGCAGTATCCCAAGGAGATTCAGGACATTATTATCCATGGAACCGGCGGAAAAGAGATCAAAGTCCGGTACAAGGGCCAGAGGGGAGAGGGCGTTTACGATGTGGCGTTTGAAGGCCTGATTCAAAATGTGGCCCGCCGCTACCGGGAGACTTTTTCTGAGACTTCCAAGGCTGAATACGAGACTTTTATGCGGATTACGCCTTGTCCGACCTGTAAGGGACAGAGACTAAAAAAGGAATCCCTAGCCGTTACGGTTGGAGATAAAAATATTTATGAAGCAACTAATATGTCTATTACCAAGTTCCGGGACTTTCTGGACGGACTGACCCTGACGCCTATGCAGGAGGCCATTGGTTCCCAGATTTTAAAGGAAATCCGCGCCAGGGTAACGTTTTTGATTGACGTGGGTCTGGACTATTTATCTATGACCAGAGCGACGGGAACCCTGTCTGGCGGCGAGGCCCAGCGAATCCGTCTGGCGACCCAGATTGGTTCCGGATTAGTAGGAGTGGCGTATATCCTGGATGAGCCAAGTATTGGTCTGCACCAGAGGGACAATGACAAGCTGCTCCAGACCCTGCTTCATCTGCGGGATTTGGGAAACAGCGTGCTGGTGGTAGAACATGACGAAGATACCATGCGGGCAGCAGACTATATTGTCGACATCGGGCCGGGAGCTGGAGAACATGGAGGCCAGGTAGTTGCAGCCGGTACGGCAAACCAGATTATGAAATGCAAGGAATCCATAACCGGCGCTTATTTAAGCGGAAGGATTAAGATTCCGGTGCCGTCTGAACGGAGAAAGCCATCGAACTGGCTGACCATCCGGGGCGCCAGGGAGAACAATTTAAAAAATATTGATGTAAAGATTCCTCTTGGAGTGATGACCTGTGTGACCGGAGTTTCCGGATCCGGCAAGTCTTCTCTGGTAAATGAGATTTTATACAAGGCCCTGGCAAAGAAGCTGAACAGAGCCCGCACGATCCCAGGAAAGCATGATCGGATTGAGGGAGTGGAAAATCTGGACAAAATTATTGCCATTGACCAGTCTCCAATTGGCCGGACTCCTCGTTCCAATCCGGCGACCTATACGGGGGCTTTTGATTTGATTCGCGATTTGTTTGCGTCCACGACAGACGCCAAGGCAAAAGGTTATTCGAAGGGCCGGTTCAGCTTTAACGTAAAAGGCGGCCGGTGTGAAGCCTGCGGCGGAGACGGCATTATCAAAATTGAAATGCATTTCCTTCCGGATGTGTATGTGCCCTGCGAGGTCTGCGGCGGAAAGCGGTATAACCGCGAAACCCTGGAGGTAAAATATAAGGGAAAAAGTATTTATGACGTTCTGAATATGACGGTAGAAGAAGCGCTGAAGTTTTTTGAGAATGTGCCGACCATTGCCCGTAAGATTCAGACCCTTTATGACGTGGGTCTTTCCTATATCCGTCTGGGACAGCCGTCTACCGAACTGTCCGGCGGCGAAGCACAGCGAATTAAGCTGGCTACTGAACTGAGCAAGCGGGGAACCGGCAGAACCATTTATATTCTGGATGAACCAACCACAGGCCTGCATTTTGCCGATGTCCATAAACTGATTGAGATTTTACGCCGCCTTTCTGACGGCGGAAATACAGTGGTAGTGATTGAGCACAATCTGGACGTGATTAAGACGGCGGATTATATTATCGACATCGGGCCGGAAGGCGGAGACGGAGGCGGAATGGTTATTGCATCCGGAACGCCGGAAGAAGTGGCGGCAGAGCCGTCTTCTTATACAGGACAGTATGTGAAGAAGTACCTGGAGAATGCCTGAGCGGCGGGAGATAAGGTTACGGATTGTTTTCGCAGATTTTCTGATGCAAAAATCCGGAAGGATTCCTAAAACAAAAGGATTCCTTCCGGATTTTTTACATAGAGCGATGCCCCGATTATTCAAATTCTATGGTTCCCGGCGGCTTGCTTGTCAGATCATACATGACCCGATTGACCCCTTTAACCTCGTTGACAATGCGGTTCATCACTTTCTGGAGGACTTCAAAAGGAATGTCAGCAGCCTCAGCAGTCATAAAATCAGAAGTGATGACTGCACGGAGGGCAACTGCGTAGTCGTAAGTTCTAAAATCGCCCATTACGCCTACGGAACGCATATTGGTAAGTGCTGCGAAATACTGGCTCAAATCGCGGGCAATGCCAGCTTTTGCAATTTCATCCCGATAAATGTAGTCTGCATCCTGAACGATACGTACTTTCTCAGCAGTAACCTCTCCTATAATACGGACGCCAAGTCCTGGTCCAGGAAATGGCTGACGGTAAACCAGATACTCCGGAATTCCTAATTCCAGACCTGCCTCGCGGACTTCATCCTTAAACAGCATCCGCAGCGGTTCAATAATTTCCTTAAAATCTACACAGTCAGGAAGTCCACCTACGTTATGGTGAGATTTGATGACTGCAGACTTACCAAGACCAGACTCGATGACGTCTGGGTAAATGGTTCCCTGAACTAAAAAGTCTACAGAACCAATCTTTTTTGCTTCCTCTTCAAATACGCGGATAAACTCTTCGCCTATGATCTTTCTCTTTTGCTCCGGTTCGGTTACGCCAGCCAGTTTTTTATAAAAACGCTCCTGGGCATTTACCCTGATAAAATTCAGATCGTAATTTCCATTGGGTCCAAATACTTCTTCTACTTCGTCCCCTTCATTTTTGCGGAGAAGTCCATGATCCACGAAAACGCAGGTCAGCTGTTTTCCAACTGCTTTTGAAAGGAGAACAGCAGCAACGGAAGAATCTACACCGCCGGACAGGGCGCAGAGCACCTTGCCGGTTCCTACTTTTTCTCGGATTTCATGAATCGCGTTGTCCACAAAAGAATCCATCTTCCAGTCTCCGCTGCATTTGCAGACCTTCTTGACAAAGTTGGACAGCATCTTCATGCCCTCTGCCGTATGAAGCACTTCAGGATGGAACTGTACGGCATATAAATTTTTCTCTGCACACTCCATCGCTGCAACTGGGCAGACTGGGGTATGGGCAGTAATACGGAATCCTTCCGGCACCTGGGAAATATAGTCCGTATGGCTCATCCAGCAAATCGTGGAAGGAGATACCCCTTCAAAAAGAATCGACGTTGGATCTACTTCTACTTCTGTCTTTCCGTATTCACTGACTGGAGCAGTCGCTACCTCGCCCCCCAGGGTATAGGACATCAACTGGGAACCGTAGCAGATACCCAGAATCGGAATATTCATCTCGAAAATTTCTTTTGCAATGTGGGGGGATTCTTCCAGATAAACACTATTAGGGCCGCCGGTAAAAATAATTCCCTTCGGAGCCATCTGGCGGATCTTCTCCAAATCCAGAGTGTAGGGATGTACTTCACAGTACACATTGCACTCGCGGACTCTGCGGGCAATCAATTGATTGTACTGTCCGCCGAAATCCAAAACAATCATCATTTCGCTGTTCATGGAAACTCCTTTTCAGATTTGCAATTCTTAGATTTTAAAAGTAAGTAGTTGTAACATTAGTAAAAAATGAAAGAGACTGTACAATGAAGTACAATCTCTTTTTTATCTTTGGTACGCTTTCATTATATGCGATAATAGTCGAAATAGCAAGATTTTTTTTCGAAAAAACTGCACAAAATTATTATTAGCATTGTAAAAAGGTATTCCTGTGAAGTATTATGTGTTCTATGGTATAATAGAAGAAAATGGAAGGGGCACAAATAATGAAAGGGTCTGAAACAAAATTAGTTTCCTATATGCAAGGGGCAGATAAGAGATTCATTATTCCTGTATATCAAAGAAATTATGATTGGAAAACAGAGAATTGTAAGCAGCTATATGATGACTTGATTAAAGTAATAAGACGTAAACGGAAGAGCCATTTTTTTGGAAGTATCGTATCCGTACATAATGATGGGGAATTCAATGAATATCTTGTGATTGATGGTCAGCAGCGATTGACCACGATTTCTTTACTTTTATTGGCAATGTATAACTTAATGAAGAATGGCATTCTTATACCAGCAAAGGATAATTTGGCTGAAAAAATTTACAAGACCTATTTGATTGATGAATGGCAGGATGATGATACAAGGATTAAATTGAAACCCGTCAAGAATGATCGCCATGCTTTTGGAAAGTTATTTGATGAAGAATCTGAGCATATTCCGGATTCCAATTTAACAATTAACTATAATTATTTCTATAGTCGTATTCAAAAAGAAGAAGTCACTTTAGATGAACTTTATGATGCAATTACAAAGTTAGAGATTATTAATATTACATTAAATCAAGATGATAATCCTCAATTAATATTTGAAAGTTTGAATTCTACAGGGGTTGCTTTAAGTGAGGGAGACAAAATTAGAAATTTCATTTTAATGGGGTTACCAACGAAACAGCAGAATGACTTTTATGAGAAATATTGGAATAAAATTGAATTATGTACAAATTATGATGTAAGCATATTTGTACGTGATTATCTTAGTGTAAAGCAACAGCTTATTCCTTCTATGAATAAGGTGTACTTCACATTCAAGGCTTTTGTAGAGGAGAGCGGAACGGAAACAGAGCCACTATTACAAGAACTTTTGAACTATGCTAAATGGTATGAAGTCCTGCTTAAGGGTCAGACAGCAGATAAGGAGTTGAATTTTTGTATTTATCGCTTAAATCGTTTGGAAACAACCGTTACAAGACCATTTTTCCTTGAGGTTCTTCGGCTGCAAGCAATGGATAAAATTTCACTTGAAGATGTAAAAGAAATTTTTCTTTATACAGAAAACTATTTGTTCCGCAGAACAATTTGTGAACTTCCAACAAATGCATTAAATAAGATTTTTTTAATGTTACATCGTGAAATTATCAGGTATGATGGTACAGAAGCAAATTATTTAGATAAATTTAAATATGCACTAAGTTCAAAATCAGAACGTGGTAGATTCCCAGATGATACGGAATTTGTAGAAGCGTTTGAGGTTCGTCCCGTTTACGAGATGAACAGTAAAAATAAGATATACATTCTGGAACGCTTTGAAAATTTTGGTACAGTTGAAACACAGGATGTTTACAAAAAGTTCGATGATGGTGTATATTCTGTTGAACATATTATGCCACAACACCTCACTCCCGCATGGGTTAAAGAACTAGGTGAAGATTATGAACAAATACATGAAATGTGGCAGCATCGTATAGCAAATTTAACGCTAAGCGGATACAATGCCAAATACAGCAATAGTATCTTTAAAGAAAAACGTGATATGAAAGATGGTTTTGCTGACAGTCATCTATATTTGAACAATTGGATAAGCCAGCAAGAACATTGGAGACTTGCAGAGTTAGAAGCACGTAATCAAATTTTGATGCAGAGGGCATTGACTATATGGAGTTTACCAATAACATCTTTCGAACCTGCGGAAAAGCAAATGGATTCTTACTCATTGTATGATGATGTTGATTTGAGCGGTCGTGAGATTGTTCGATTTGGTTATAAAAATACAGAGCAGCCAGTTACGAGTTGGATTGATATGGTTGAAAAAATTTTAAAAATCCTTCACGCAGAGGATAAATCTGTTCTGTCTAGACTGGCCTATTCTAATGAAGACGTTTATGTTAGTAATAAGCCACAAAATTTGAGAAATGCGCTTGAAATTGATACAAATATTTTTATTGAAAAGAATACCAATACATCTACAAAAATATCTATGCTGCATAAATTTTTTAAAGCATATGGGGCAAACGAAGAAGATTTAATATTCTATCTTAGAGATGTGAATGGGGTAAACAACACGCGAGAAGCAGGAACAAGATATGAACTGCGTCGGCGATATTGGGCATTTGCTTTACCATATATTCAACAGGCACATGATGATGGGACAGGACGCAGTTGTTTTTCTAGTTGCACAACATCAAAAGAAAACTGGCTGAGTGGTTTCTTTGGTATTGGTGGTTTCAACATTTCTTGTATAGCAAATTACAATAAAGCAAAAGTAGATTTGATGCTTGCAAATTCCAATAAAAAGCGAAATAAAGAAGCTTTTGATTATTTATACAGACATAAAACTGAAATCGAAGAAAGACTAGGCAATCAGATTGAGTGGCAGCGAAGCGAGAATACAAAGGGCTCTTATATTGTTATTCATTTGGAAAACGTAAGCATTGAAAATGAATCAGACTGGACCCGGATGGCAAAATTTCATGCTGAATGGAGCAAAAAATTTTATGATGTGTTTGTTCCTTATTTGAAACAGAAGTATTAAATATTATAATTTCAGTAAAAGAAATTGTATTCTTATATAGCTCCAATTACCATAGAGTCAAAATATATTGTAGAAAAATGGTATAGCTACTGTCACCATGTGAGAAAAATGAAAAAAAGGGGAAAAGTATTATGGCAAATATTATTGCTGTTATTTGGGACTGTGATAAAACGCTTGTGGATGGATATATGCAGGATCCAATTTTTGAAGAATATGGTATACAGTCTTCAGATTTTTGGAAAGAAGTAAATTTGAAGCCAGAGGAATATGTAAAGAAAGGTATTCGTGTAAATAAAGATACATATTATTTGAATCATTTTATCAAGTGTGCACATGACGGAACCTTAAAAGGGCTTAATAATCACAAGCTTAGAGAATACGGCAAAAAGCAGAGATTTTATAAAGGTATTCCAGAAATTTTTGAAAAGACAAAAAAGATGTTTAAGGATGATAAAAAATACGCTGAGTATGGTATCCAAGTAGAACATTATATTGTTAGCACAGGTTTTGCCGAAATAATTCGAGGCTCTGAATTGATGCCTTTTGTTGATGGTATCTGGGGATGTGAGCTTCTTGAAGCACCGGACTCAGAAGGAGATCTAGTTATCAGTGAAGTGCTTTACACCGTAGACAATACTTCAAAAACAAGAGCAATATTTGAAATTAACAAAGGAATCGGTAAAATTGAAGGTATTGAAGTAAATTCTAAAATTCCGGAAGAAAATAGACGTGTTCATTTTGAGAATATGATTTATATAGCAGATGGCCCTAGTGATATTCCGGCTTTTTCTGTTGTTAAGAAAAATGGTGGAGCTACTTTTGCTATTTATCCTAAAGGGGATTTACAAGCTATGCAACAAGTAGAACAGATGCGTGAAAATGGACGTGTAGATATGTACGCAGAAGCTGATTATTCTGAAGGAACCACTGCATATATGTGGATAACAAACCGGATTCAAAAGATGGCGGACCGCATTCGTGATACAGAAAAAGCTAAAATTATGAGCTCTGCTTCCGGAGTTCCTCATCATTTGGTATAAATTAATTCTTAATGATTGTTTAAGAAATTTGAGATGAGAATAGGTGTAGAACCATGCGATTCAGAGAACAGTAAGAAAAACAAAAAATATTAGAGAAAATATCCAAACCTCATTCCGGTTGAGTTTTGTTTTTTTATATAGTATAATACTACATAGAAATTCGGATTGGTTTTAATAAAAATTATACGTTTTGTCATAATCAATAGGGGGAACAAAGGAATGAGAAAGAAAACGTTAGTCATGCTGCTGACCGCAGTATCATTATGTACCGCAGTTCCAGAGCTGGTAATGGGGACAAATGATGTGAGCATAGCAGAAGCTCATAGTGGCCGTACAGATTCCAGAGGAGGTCATCGGGATAATAAAAACAAAAGCGGACTTGGAAGTTATCATTACCATTGCGGCGGTCATCCTGCACATTTGCACGAAAATGGGGTTTGTCCGTATGACAGCCGTTATTCTGGCAATTCTGCAGAAAACGCACCAGTACAAGAACCAGAAAAAGCAGCAATTCCTGAACACATAGACAGAATATTTGATGCAGCTTATTATGCAGAACATAATGAAGATTTATACGAAAACTTCGGAAACGATGCGGAACGTTTGCTGGAACACTTTTTGACATCCGGCATGAAAGAAGGGCGAGTAGCCTGTGATACATTTAATGTAACGGTTTATAAAGAAAACAACGAAGACTTAGCTCAGATATTTGGAGATGATTGGACAGCTTATTACGAGCATTATATGGATTTGGGATATGCGGAGAATCGCGTTTGCTATTAGCTGCTCAAAGAAAAACGGTTCATTTAGAAAATTAATTAGCTCCGATCAGCTTAGGCAGATTGCTTCTTAGAAAGTAAGTCCCATGCCTAAGCTGAAATTTTATCTGGCAGGGATAAAAAGGGAGAAGCAAGGAGATTTCACGTATGATCTCAGAAAAGGTACAAGATGCGGTTAAAATTTTAGACTATTGGTTTACAATGGAATTTCTCAGCCAGAATTCTTATGAGATGTGTACGAATGCGGCAGATACCAGGAGAAAACTGAGAGAGTATAAGAAAAAGCTGGCAGGGAAACAGATAGAAGCTTTTTTGGAGCTGGAGAAAGGCCAGTCTCTTTGCCAGGTCATTCAGAAGGAATGTGAAAGCTGCCAGATGAAAACCTGGGGAACCATTACGGTTTACCTTGGGAAAATAAAGAGAGAATCTTGTATTGCTCAGATTGCAAGATATATCGGCGCTGACATGGAAGAAATGCCGGAGAAAAGTTATGATGAGATTGTGGCAGCCAGCTTTCAGATAGACGAAAATGGCCGTTATATTCCTTATTCCTTTTCTCTTTCTTCAATTGTCTGGGCGATCAGACAGTTAAAGAACAAAGAAAGCGGTCGTCTTTCCGATGGATTGTCATTAGAAGAGTATCAGAAGACGATTTATGAAATTGACAAAGTATTTCGGGACTTTCTCGAAAACGAGTTTGAGAGCGGAAAAGCGGAAACGGAAGAAGTGGAGTCAGAAGCGATAGAAGCGCTTTATGCCAGGCTGGAAAACGAGTACCTTGGTATGCTGGAAGGAGAATATAACTGCGGAATTTCAGTATGCTTTTTTAAGGACGAGGCAGCAAAAAAAGCATACGGGGAAAACAATTATTCTGGTCTGAGCCGTTCTTATTTTTCCAATGATTTACAGATGGTAAAAAAATGGATGGAGTCAGAAGCGGTTCACCTGGAAACGGTTGATGAAAAAACTAAGAACCGCAGGAAAGGAATGCCCCAATACCTGCTTGATTACATCAACGGTCCTGGACACGAAACAGAATTTCGGGAAAAGCGCTGTGATTTTCTCCGCATCAGTGAAGAAGAGCTGGAACTGCTGCTTTTGAAGAAATTGAATATGAAACGTGCCCCGATGGGAAAATGGCCTTCCAGGTATATGCCTGCTTTGATGCAGCAGGTGGCAATTAATGCTGCGGCAGATAAGGAAAGAGAGGCATTTTCAGTCAACGGCCCTCCTGGGACAGGTAAAACGACGCTTTTAAAAGAGATTATAGCCAATCACATTGTAGAAAAGGCAAAATGTCTTGCGGCTTATGACGATCCGGATACGGCTTTCGAAAAGCATAAATTTTTACATGGGGACAAGGAAAACGGAAAATATTCCAGATATATTCCCGGCTGGTATTCTCTAAAAGACGATAAAATCAATGATTACAGCATTCTGGTTGTCTCCAGTAACAATGCGGCAGTAGAAAATATCACAAAGGAACTTCCTCTGGAATCCGGTATATTAGACAATTTAAAGCCGGCAGGCGGGGATGATGAGAGTATAAAAGAACAGCTTCTGGAGGTGGAACAGTTATTTTCCGCAGGACAGTCTGATAAGAGCGAACACCTCTATTGCGGAAAAACAGATTTAGAAGGGGATTATAAAGAAATTTATTTTACCG
>CAJMQQ010000045.1 GCA_905215625.1 uncultured bacterium | reverse complement strand
AATTCGCTGGCGTTTGAGAACGGTCACGTCCCTTTTCCGGAAAAAGTGGGGCAGGTGTATAAAACCAAAACATCGCCGGGACACAGGATGGTGTCTCCGTCTGGAATCAGTTCGTGGTGCTGCCGCTGGATTAATACAACCAGGGAATTTTTCCGGATGTCGGCTTCCTTTAGCTTCACTCCAGCCAGGCGGCTGCCAGAGGTCACTTCTACTTCGCTGAGTTCAACGTCGGCAGTGCCGTGGTATCCCTTTGCCGCGACAATCAGGGAATCCCCTGCTTTTAAGCAGGTATCTCCACGAGGCATGATAGCCTTTTGGGCCCGTAAAACGGCGGCAATCAGAATGCCGGGGGCAATGGAAACGTCCTGGATCTGGCGGTTGATCCAGGGATGGCCTGGGCCGATTTCCAGGCAGATAAACTGGACTCCGGTTTCTTCCGAGTAATCGGTAAAGGTTTTTAACACGTTCTCTTTGCTGTCCAGCATATGGGTTTTGGAAGCAGCCAGGGGAAGAAGGCTTCCCTGGAGCAAAATGGACAGCAGGACGACGCAGAATACGATGTGAAATACGGTTTCCCTGCCATAATTGGGGGATACGGCGGCCATAATGGCAAATACAATGGAAGCAGCGCCCCTAAGACCTGCCCAGGAAATCAGAATTTTCTGGCGGAACGGGGCTTTAAACGGAGCCAATAAAAGGAATACGGCTGCTGGTCTTGCGAGAAAGGTTAAAAACAAGGCAGTCAGCAAAGCAGGGAGAAAATAGGTTCCCAGCCGGGAAGGGAAGACCAGAAGGCCTAACAGGAAAAAGATCAGCATCTGCATCATTCCGTTTAGGGCGTCAAAAAAGTTGACCAACCCTTTTTTATTGGGAATATTTTGGTTTCCAAGGAGAATTCCGGCCAGATATGCGCTGAGGTACCCATTTCCTCCAAGCAGGGAAGGGATGGCATAAGATGCCAGGGCAACACCGGACAAAAATACAGAATCCAGACCGTTTTCTCCAAAATGGACGCGTTTCATAATACTTCCGGCTATCCATGCCATCAGGCTTCCGGCTGCCAGACCGACAAAGATCTGGGAAAAAACAGACCAGATAATCTGGGAAAGGGACAGAGAACCGCCCATAGCAGAGAGCACAACAATGGTCAGCATATAGGCGAAAGGATCGTTGCTTCCGCTTTCGATTTCCAGCATAGAAGCCGTTCCGTATTTCAGATTGAGCCTCTGGGAACGGAGAATGGAAAATACAGAAGCAGCGTCGGTAGAACCTAAAACAGCTCCAATCAGAAGTCCCTCCAGAAGAGGAAGGTTCAGAAAAAAGTAGCAGAAAAATCCTGTAAGGCCCGCAGTAATCAATACGCCCAGAGTGCTTAAAAGGACGGACTGGACGGCTACAGGACGGGCGGCGCTCCATTTAGTCCCAAAGCCTCCGTAAAACATAATAATAACCAGGGCGGCCGAGCAGATTTGCTCGGCCAGGTGATAATCGGCAAAATGGATTTTAAAAATACCGTCAGAGCCAAACAGCATACCCAGGGCAATAAAGATAAACAGGGTAGGAATCCCCAGACGGCGGGAGAGGCGGCTTCCGGCAATACAAGCAAAAATGGCGGATGCACAAAGCAGAAGAAGAAAATTCATGAAGACCTCCTTAAAACAGATGGCGAAAAACAGTCTTTTATAGGTGCAGAAGCTGGATCAGCAAAAACCAGGCTAATCCATAATAGGAAACAACGGCAACTAAATCGTTGATTGTGGTAATCAGGGGACCGGAAGCGACAGCAGGATCAATCTGGAGCTTTTTGAAAATAAGGGGAACAATGGTTCCGGAAAGGCTGGATAGAAGCATGGCTGCCAACAAAGCGGCTCCGGTGCAGAAGGATACGGAAAAAGATAACAAAGGAGTCTGTCCCTTGAATACCATTAAATATAGTCCAATGAATAAAAAGGACAACATCCCTAAAATCAACCCGTTTGCCAGTCCGACACGGGCTTCTTTTCCAATGAGGCGGGCCTGCTGCTTTCCGCTGACATTTTCATCCATCAGAACACGGATGGTAACCGCAAGGGACTGGGTGCCGACATTGCCGGCCATATCCAGAACCAGGGATTGAAATGCGATAATGAGCGGAAGGCTGGCGATAACACCCTCGAAAATTCCTACTACGCTGGATACAATGAGTCCCAGACCCAGCAGAATAACCAGCCAGGGAAGCCGTTTTTGAATGCTCTGCTTCAATGGTTCATTTAAATCCTCCTCCGAAGACAAACCAGCCAGCTTTGCATAGTCGTCGCCCATTTCTTCATCAACAAGTTCTGTAATATCCTGGGAAATGAGTACGCCCTGAAGCTTGTTGTCCGAATTCAGAACCGGTATGGAGTCCTCCGAGTAGCCCACAATGCGGCTGATACAATCTTCGATCTGTTCGTTTGCATATACATAAGGATAAGAGGTCATCGTAATGGAACTAAGATCTGTATCCTTACGGGCAATAATCAGGTCTTTTAAGTGGATGGCGCCCAGATAGGTTCCATCTTTGCTGGTGACATATAGGGTTGAAATATTGTCGTGCTCTGCCGCCTGCTGGATCAGTTCGCTCATAGCCTGGGAAATGCTGGTATCATCCTGGAAGGCAATGTAATTTGTGCTCATTTTGCTTCCGATTTCTTCTTCCTCAAAGGAACTAAGAAGGGAAATTTCCCGCTTGGTGTCTTCATCTATTAAATCCAGAAGCGTGCTGCGTTCCGATTTTTCCAACTGTTCCAGATAATCGGTTACAGATGTAATTTCCAACTGCTGGAGTACCGGAATCCGCTGCTTGATACTGAGCTCATTGAGATAGAGGTTCCGGTTATCGGAATATTCCAGTACATTGGCTGCCGTTTCCGTATCTAAAAGATGATAGAGCCGTCTGCGCTCTTCTTTATTTAACAAATCCAGGGCAGCGGCAATATCATTTTCGTGATAATCCGATAGTTGTTCCTGCTTTGCCCTGGGAGCCAGATTGCTGCGGACAATTCTGGCAATCTCTGTCTTATAGTCTGGATGCAGCGTCAATACGGCGTTTTCATTAAACAGTTCATTATTTTTTTTCATGTCTGTTCCTCCTGTTTATTCTGGTTGTTGAATTTCAGACAGACGGACAAATGCAGGAAAAGGGTATAAAAATACCACTGACGGTTTCCTGCACAGGTACCGCGCTTGTCTGATGATGCAGCGCAGCGTTCGAAACAGACAGTGGTTTCCAGATAGAAATAAAAAGCGGGAATCAAAAAATGAACGGTCTGCAGCCGTACATGGTCTGACTCCATAAGAAAACCCTGCTGTTACTTCGACTACAACTACTGCCGTCCATAATGTCACCTCACTTTATTGAAACGATGATTAAAATAATGCCTGAAACGATTTTAGGCCTGCTTATTATAACATACAACAAAAGCTGGGGCAAGAAAAAATCAATAAAAAGCTGGAATTTTAAATGGGTTTGTGTTACCATAAAAGCATGAAAAAAAATTACATAGAAAAAGGAGCGTATGAAATGAGTAATCGAAGTGTTTTGGATATTATCTGCGCATCTTATGAACAGTTTTTTGAAGCAGAGAAGAAGATTGCAGATTACATTTTAAATAATAAAAAAGACGCAATGGAGATGACGGTTGCAGAACTGGCGAAAGCCAGTAAAACCAGTGACGCTACGGTTTCACGTTTCTGCCGCCGCTGCGGATTTAAAGGGTACCAGAACCTGAAAATGGCGTTAGCAAAAGAAATTATGGAAGAAGAGCGGGATAGTCTCCAGGTGTCCAATGAAATTGACAGAGGAAATCTTCCACAGACGCTGCAGAACATTCTGGCCAATAAAATGGCGGAAATGACCGGAACTATTGGGATGCTGGAACCGGACAATTTAGAGACCATTTTAAAGATTCTGGAAAGCGCCCGTACCATCCAGTTTGCTGCAGTCGGAAATACCATACCAGTAGCTATGGACGGCGCTTTTAAGTTTAATCAGCTGGGAATCAGCGCGTCCTGCAGTTCAATCTGGGAGGCACAGATGGCCTATACCTATAATCTGGGGCCCCAGGATGTTGTGCTGATTATTTCGAATTCTGGTATGTCAAGACGGCTTCTGACGCTGGCAGAAGGAGCCCATGAAAATGGGGCCAGGGTCATTGTAATTACCAACAATGCATCCTCTCCGCTGGCATTAACCAGCGACTACCGGCTCATTACAGCTACCAGGGAAAAGCTTCTGACCGGAGAGTTCTGGTTTTCCAGAATTCCCGCCATGTTAGTGATTGAAACATTGTATCTTCTGCTGTTTGTAAGCAAAAAGAATGCACCGGCCCATATCCGGCGTCACGAAAATGCTATCCGTCCAGATAAACAGGTGTAAGAAATAAAATTTCTTTTGAAAATGTATTGACGAAATAAAACAATCGTGCTATGATTAGGGCAGATGAAGAAAATAAATTTCGCAAAATATGAAAGGGATGATAGAAGTGATTTACACAGTAACCTTTAATCCGGCGTTGGATTATGTGGTAAGAGTAAAGGACTTTACTCAGGGAGCTGTGAACCGCACTTACAGTGAGCAGATTTTTTACGGTGGAAAGGGTATTAACGTAGCTGCGATTTTGGCAAATCTGGGACTGGAAAGTACGGCGCTGGGATTTATAGCAGGATTTACTGGAGACGAGATTGAGCGCGGGGTAAAAAAACTGGGATTTTCTTCGGATTTCATCCGGGTAAAAGAGGGAATGTCACGGATTAATGTGAAGTTAAAGTCCAATGAGGAAAGTGAAATCAACGGTATGGGACCAGTCATTACCCAGGAAGATGCAGACGAGTTGTTTTTAAAACTGGACAAATTGCAAAAAGGCGACGTACTGGTGCTTTCCGGCAGTATTCCATCCTCTATGGATGATCGGATTTATGAGAAGATTATGGCCAGACTGGAAGAAAAAGAGATCCAGATAGTGGTGGATGCAGAAAAAGGACTTCTTTTAAATGTATTAAAGTACCATCCGTTTTTGATAAAACCCAATAATCACGAACTGGGAGATATGTTTGGCGTAACTCTCCATAATGAAAGGGAAATCGAAGAATATGCAAAACGCCTTCAGGCTATGGGCGCCAGAAACGTCCTGGTTTCCATGGCAGGAGACGGGGCTCTCTTAGTAACGGAGGAAGGAACGGTATATCAGCAGGGGGTTGCCAGAGGAGTTGTAAAAAATTCAGTAGGAGCCGGAGACTCTATGGTAGCTGGATTTTTAGCCGGTTATCTGAAAACAGGCGATTATGAATATGCATTAAGGCTGGGAACCGCAGCAGGCGGAGCCACTGCTTTTTCAGAAGGTTTGGGAACCAAAGAAGATATTATGAAATTATATAAAACGCTGTAGCTCAGAGCAGGAGGAAAAACATGAGGATTACAGAATTATTAAAAAAGGAGAGTATTGAACTGGGGGTAACTCTGGCGTCGAAAGAAGCGGCCATTGATAAATTGACCGGACTGATGGAAGCAGGCGGGAGACTGAAGGATCGGGCTGGATATAAAGAAGGAATCCTGGCTAGGGAAGCTCAGGGAAGCACGGCAGTTGGAGAGGGAATTGCCATTCCCCATGCCAAGGTAGAAGCGGTAAAAGAACCAGGACTGGCAGCCGTTACCGTACCAGAAGGTGTGGATTATGAGGCATTTGACGGTTCCCCTGCTAATCTGATTTTTATGATTGCAGCTCCGGCAGAAGGAGCAGATGTTCATCTGGAAGCGCTGGCTAGACTTTCCACCCTGCTTATGACTCCTGGATTTAAAGACAATCTTCTGGCAGCAACCAGTAAGGAAGAGTTTTTGGCGGTTATTGACGCAGCAGAAACCGAAAAATTTGGAGAAAAAGAACCTGTCGGAACCCAGCAGAAAACAGAGCCGGCAGAGACAGTAAAAAAAGCTGGAACCTATCAGATTCTTGCAGTCACTGCCTGTCCTACTGGAATCGCCCATACCTATATGGCGGCAGAGAATTTAGAGTCTACAGCGAAAAAGATGGGAGTCTCCTTAAAAGCAGAGACGGATGGATCCGGCGGCGCTCAGAATGTGCTGACCCAGGAAGAGATTGAACAAGCCCAGGCCATTATTGTAGCGGCTGACCGTGAAATTGAGATGGCAAGATTTGATGGAAAACCAGTGATTCAGGTTCCAGTTTCAGACGGCATCCATAAGGCAGAGGCTCTGATTAAAAAGGCAGTATCCGGCCAGGCGCCAATCTACCATCATGCAGGCGGCGCAGATAACAGTTCAGTAAAAGGCGGCGCGTCTGACAGTGTGGGAAGACGGATTTACAAGCATCTGATGAATGGCGTTTCCCATATGCTTCCTTTTGTCATTGGCGGCGGAATTTTAATCGCATTGGCATTTTTATTTGATGATTATGCCATTGACCCTTCTAATTTTGGTAAGAATACCCCTCTTGCCGCTTATTTGAAAACCATTGGCGAACAGGCCTTTGGCATGATGCTTCCGGTATTGTCCGGCTATATTGCAATGAGTATTGCAGACCGTCCTGGTCTGGCCGTTGGTTTCGTATCCGGTATGGTTGCTAAAATGGGTATGACGTTTGCAAATCCGGAAGGAGGAGCTGTAAACGCAGGATTTTTAGGCGCATTATTTGCAGGATTTGCAGCAGGTTACATTGTAGTAGGATTAAGAAAACTGTTTTCCAGACTTCCAAAAGCGTTAGAAGGCATTAAACCGGTTCTGCTTTATCCGGTACTGGGAATCCTGCTTGGCGCAGTACTTACCACCCTTATCAATCCATTTATGGGCATGATTAACGACGGACTGACTGGTTTCTTAAACGGAATGGGCGGTGCAAGCCGTATCGTTCTGGGAATGGTTGTAGGCGGAATGATGTCTATTGATATGGGCGGCCCATTTAACAAAGCAGCTTATGTATTCGGCACCGCACAGCTGGCAGAAGGAAACTTTGAAGTAATGGCATCCGTTATGGCAGGCGGCATGGTTCCTCCAATTGCGATTGCACTGTGTACCACTCTATTTAAACGCAAATTCACTAAGAAAGAATGCCAGTCCGGCGTTGTAAACTATATCATGGGACTTTCCTTTATTACAGAAGGAGCCATTCCATTTGCAGCATCCGATCCGTTAAGAGTCATTCCTTCCTGTGCCATTGGCGCAGCCATTGCTGGCGGTTTGTCCATGTTCTTTGGCTGTACGCTGAGAGCGCCTCATGGCGGTATCTTTGTACTTCCTACGATTGGAAACCCTCTGGGTTATCTGGCAGCCATTGTAATCGGTTCGGCTGCAGGCTGTGTGATTTTAAGCCTGTTAAAGAAAAATTTAGACGAAGCAGACAGATAAGTAGAAAAATCTCTAACCATTGCATTGATATATCCCCCACAAAGAAAACCGCTGGAATCCAGTCAAAAAACTGGTTGTTCCAGCGGTTTTCGCAGTTACAAATTAAGCCGGGCGCTGCTCTTTTTTCTCTAATTTTTTCAGGGCAATACAGAAAAATAACAGCCCGGCACAAGGAACGATATTAGAAGCCATTCCGGCTTTGATTCCGCCGTATTCGGAGATGATTCCGATTAACCAGGGCATGATAATGGCTCCGCTGCTGGCAGCAGGAAGCATGACGCCCATACTGGTAACGCTGGTCATCCGTCCGGCGCTGGCAACTGCGGTAGGATTTAAGCCTGCCATGGAAAAAGCAAAGGCAAACAGCAGCAGAATAGCCGTAATCTGGGTATCGGCAGCCATCAGTCCAATATAAAAAATAATGCATCCAATGGACATTTTAATCATGGAAGACGGGGCATTTTTGATTGGAAAGACAAATGCAATCAGCATTCGGGCGATTAAAGTAGCAGTCCACATGACGGTTACCGTATAGGTGCTTAAAACGCCGGACAAAATATTGCTTCCTTTAAAATAAGTAACCATCCATCCGGTAACACTGGTTTCCGCTGCATTCTGACAGAACAAAAGTCCGGTTAAAAGCCAAAATTTCCAGCTTTTTAAAAAACTCCAGTCTATGGCGCCTTCTTTTTGCTGGGAACGGGTCCGCAGAGACACCGATGCAAAAGAAAACCATAAAATAAGGCCGCAGGCAGCAAGGACAAACATCGGTGCATGGCTGTTAAACTTTGCGGCTGCGCCGATTAAGAACGGGCATAAAAGAGCGCCTAAGGCATAGCAGCTGTGCATCAGATTCATTCCCTTTGTGCCGTCTTTGGAATTGTCGCGGACCAGAATGGTGCAGATGTTGATGGTGCTTCCTTTGGCTACGCCTACAATGAAAAACGCCAGCATGAAGATTGCCATCAGAGAGGAAAATCCCATGAGAAGGTATCCGGCAAAATATCCGATAGTCAGGAGTAAGACCGTCTTTTTCAGGCCTATTTTAGCCGGTAAAATGCCAGTGGCAAAGCCGGCAATCAGATTGCCGATACTCATCAGTGACAAAAGCGTTCCGGTCATTCCATAATCGAATCCATATAGTTCCTGCAAGAGACTTACCACGACGCCGCTGCTGATGGCGCAGATTCCGCTGAGGAAAAAGGCAAAGAGGCCGGTATTTCTCTGCTTTTTAGATTGTGTCTGTGTGTTCATTTCCATACGTACATCCCCTATAATATGTAATAAAAATCAAACTTCTACGATTATATACGAAATTGAAAAAAATTAACAGACTTTTAGAGGGACTTTTCCCAGGATTCCATGTATTTTCTTGTACAGAAGGAAAAAAGGTGTTATAGTAAGCATCAACAGAAAGACAAGGAGGACAAACTATGTACAAATGCTGTATATTTGATTTAGATGGGACACTGTTAAATACCATAAAAGCGCTTCAAAAGGCCACTAATCTGACCATGGAACGGTTTGGTCTTGGACCTCTTTCCGAAGATCAGATTCAGTCGATTGTAGGAGACGGCTATAAAATGCAGATGGAGCGGGCGTTAAAGCTGTGCGGCGATAAGGATTTGGTACACTATGAAGAAGCGCTGCCAGCCTATATGGAGATTTTTGGAAAACACTGTATGTACCAGGTAGCGCCATATGATGGAATTTTGCAGCTTTTGCAGGCTATCAAAGAACGCCGCATAAAAGCGGCTGTCTTTTCCAACAAACCCCATGTCCAGACTGTTGAAAATATTACCGGGATTTTTGGCAGCGGAATGTTTGATTTGGTAAGAGGCCAGCAGGAAGGAGTGCCTAAAAAGCCGGATCCGGCAGGCGTTTATCTCATTATGGAAGAACTTGGGGTAACTCCAGGGGAATGCTTGTATTTTGGAGATACTGGCACCGATATGCAGACTGGAAAAAATGCCGGCCTGGATACGGTAGGCGTACTGTGGGGATTCCGGAAGAGGGAAGAACTGGAACTGTTTTCTCCTGAATATCTGATAGAAACTCCCCAGGAAGCCATTGCGTTCCTGGATAGAAATTAAAGGAAACTTCTTTATTATTGCTATCCGCAATGTTTGGGAGTATAATAAAGAACAGCGCCTTTTGGGAAAACAGCGCGGATAGACGGAGAGGAATATGGAAAAGAAAAGGTTGCCTAGACGCCAGTTGTCTCAGACACAGTTTATTGCATATGGATTTCTGGTTATGATTTTAATCGGAACGCTGCTTCTGATGCTGCCGATTGCCAGCAGATCTGGAGAAAGTCAGGGATTTCTGGATTGTTTGTTTACTGCTGCCAGCGCGTCCTGCGTGACAGGTTTGATTATTGCAGATACCTGGAGCAACTGGACGGTATTTGGCCAACTGGTGATTTTAACTATGATTCAGATTGGCGGTCTGGGATTTATTACAATCGGCGTTTTTATTTCAATTATATTAAGAAGAAAAATCGGTTTAAAAGAGCGCGGACTGATGCAGGAAAGCGTCAATACCCTGCAGCTCAGCGGAGTCGTGAAACTGGCCAGAAAGATTATTCTGGGTACGGCCCTGATTGAGGGGATCGGAGCGATCCTGCTTTCGATCCGGTTTGTACCGCGTTTTGGACTGGTAAAAGGAATTTATTATGGTATTTTCCATTCCATTTCTGCGTTCTGCAACGCAGGATTTGATTTGCTTGGATGCGATACGCCTTATATGTCTCTGACTGGATACAGTACCGACTGGCTGGTCAATCTTGTGATTATGTCTTTGATTGTCATCGGCGGTTTGGGCTTTATTGTCTGGGATGATTTGAGCCGGAAGGGACTTCAGTTTAAGTCCTATATGCTTCACACCAAGATTGTCCTGCTGACAACACTTGCGCTGATTTTTGGCGGAGCGCTTCTGATTGGAATTTCAGAACGGGACAACCTGATGGCAGATATGGGATGGGGAGAACGGATTCTGACCTCGCTGTTTGCGTCGGTAACGGCAAGAACCGCAGGATTTAATACCATTGATATTGCATCCATGCGTCCGGCCAGCAAGCTTCTGACGATTTTTCTGATGTATATCGGAGGAAGTCCCGGCTCGACAGCGGGAGGCGTCAAGACGACAACGCTGATTGTACTTCTGCTGTATCTTGGCTCTACTATTAAACGAACCCATGGAGTCAATATTTTTGGCCGCAGATTAGAAGAAGATTCCATTATGAGGGCAAGCTGCATCTGCACCATTAACCTGTGTCTGGCATTGACCGTGGCTACCATTATTTTGATGATGCAGAACCTGGATGCGATGGATGTCCTGCTGGAGACATTTTCCGCCATTGGAACTGTGGGAATGTCTTCCGGAATTACCAGAGAATTAAATGTATTTTCGCGGATTATGGTGATTTTGCTAATGTACTGCGGACGAATCGGAAGTTTGTCGTTTGCCCTTACCTTTACACAGAATATGAAGCTGGCAAAAGTACGTCTTCCGGAAGAAAAGATTACCATAGGGTAATAGGAGGAAAACATGAAATCAATTTTGATTATTGGAATGGGAAGGTTTGGCAATCACCTGTGCCATCATCTGGCCGAGCTTGGCAATCAGATTATGATTGTGGATCAGGAAGAAGAGCGTTTGGAAGCCATGCTTCCATATGTGACCAGCGCAAAAATTGGCGACTGTACCAATGAATCGGTGCTGAAAAGCCTGGGAATTTCCAATTTTGATATCTGTTTTATCTGTATTGGAACTAATTTCCAGAGCAGTCTGGAGATTACCAGCATGGTAAAAGAACTGGGAGCTAAGTGGGTAGTCAGCAAAGCCACCAGGGATATTCATGCCAAGTTCCTGCTAAGAAACGGCGCAGACGAAGTGGTATATCCGGACAGGGATCTGGCAGAAAAAATTGCCGTCCGCTACAGCGCGAACCATGTATTTGACTATATTGAACTGACCGATGAGTTTTCGATTTATGAGATTCCGCCGCTGCGCCAGTGGGTGGGAAAAAGCATCCGGGAATTAAGCATCCGGAACCGCTATAACATTAACATACTGGCGACAAAAGAGAATGACGAAGCAAAGATGATGCCGGGCGCGGATTATGTAATCCAGGCAAATGAACATCTGATGATTATCGGCCGTAAGGCTGATGTAGATAAAATTTTAGATAAGATGTAGAAAGACAGGAGGAAATCAGACTATGACAAAGATTGATATTATTTCCGGCTTTTTAGGAGCAGGAAAGACAACATTTATTAAAAAGCTGTTAGAGGAAGCCATTGCAGGCGAGCAGGTAGTGCTGATTGAAAATGAATTTGGTGAGATTGGTATTGACGGTGGATTTTTAAAGGATTCCGGCATTGAGATCCGGGAAATGAATTCCGGATGCATCTGCTGCTCTCTGGTAGGAGATTTCGGAGCTTCCCTGGCAGAAGTATTAAAGACTTATAAGCCGGATCGGGTTATTATTGAGCCATCTGGCGTAGGCAAGCTGTCTGATGTTATGAAGGCTGTCCGCGACGTATCTTCTGATATGGATGTGGTATTAAACAGCGCAGTTACGATTGTGGATGCTGCAAAATGCAAAATGTATATGAAGAATTTCGGCGAGTTTTTCAATAACCAGATTGAAAATGCCGGAACTATTGTTCTCAGCCGTACCGACGTAGCCGACGAGAAGAAGGTAGAACTGGCCGCAGCCATGATCCGGGAACACAATGCCGATGCATCTATTGTGACTACGCCTTGTGCCCAGCTTACCGGCGCCCAGTTGTTAGAGATTATTGAAAAGCCGGACACCATGATGGAAGACTTATTAAAAGAAGTGGAAGCCCATCACCATGACCACGATCATGAACATCACCATGATCATGACGAAGACTGTACCTGCGGCTGCCATGACCACGATCACGAGCATGACCACGATCACGAGCATGACCACAATCATCATCACGACCACGATCACGAGCATGACCATGATCATCACCATGATCATCACCATGACCATGGCGAGGGATGCACCTGCGGCTGCCACGACCACGATCATCACCATGCAGATGAAGTATTTTCCAGCTGGGGTATGGAGACGGCAGCTCCGATTACCAGAGAAAAGCTGGAAGCAATTCTGGAAGATTTATCAGAGACAACCGCTTACGGCGATGTATTGAGAGCAAAGGGAATGCTTCCTACAGAAAAGGCAGGAGAGTGGCTGTATTTTGACCTGGTTCCGGAAGAGTATGAGATCCGGGAAGGAAATCCGGAATATACCGGTAAGGTATGCGTAATTGGCGCAAGACTGAAGGAAGAAGAATTAAGCAGGGCTTTTGGAAAGAGCCAGGCAGAGTAAAATTTGGGAGCAGAGACGGATGGAAAAAATGATTGAAGATGAAGTAATGCCATTGTTTCTGATTAATGGCTTTCTGGAGGCGGGAAAAACCCAGTTTCTCCAGTTTACCATGCAGCAGGAATATTTTCAGGCAGAAGGCCGCACTCTTTTGATTGTCTGCGAAGAGGGCGATACGGAATTTGATGAAAAAGTGTTGAAAAACAGCCGTACCGATGTGGTATATGTGGAAGACCAGTCCCAGCTTACGCCAGAGTTTCTGACGGATTTGGAACTGATGCATAATCCGGAGAGAGTTCTGATGGAGTGGAACGGTATGTGGAATCAGGATGATCTGCGGCTTCCAAAAGACTGGCAGATATATCAGCAGATTACCATTATTGATGGTTCTACCTTTGATTTATACGTGGCAAATATGAAGCCGCTTTTAGGGGCTATGGTTCGAGGCAGCGAGCTGATTATTATGAACCGCTGTGACGGCATTTCTGACGACAAGCTGACTAGTTACCGGAGAGGGTTAAGAGCCATGAGCCGGAACAGTGAGATTGTCCTGGAAGATGAAAACGGGGAAATCCCCCAGGATATGCTGGAAGAAGATCTGCCTTATGATTTGCAGGCGCCGGTTATTACGGTGAAACCAGAGGATTATGGAACCTGGTATATTGATTGTATGGACAATACCGAACGCTATGAGGGAAAGATAGTGGAATTTACCGCAATGGTATTAAAGTCCGAAAACTTCCCCAAAAATTACTTTGTTCCGGGACGTATGGCCATGACCTGCTGCGAAGCGGATATGACATTTTTAGGATTTATCTGTAAGGCCAGGGAAGCCAGATTGTTAGAAACACGACAGTGGGTTCATGTGAAAGCAAAAATTGCCAAAGAATATTGGCAGGATTACGGTGGAGAAGGCCCTGTGCTTTATGCAGAGTCCGTAGAACCGGCAGAAGAAATTAAAGACGTGGTACAGTTTTAATACTTGCCGCAGAGCAAAACAGAGTATGGCAGAGAAAGCCGTCTGGATTGTTCTGCGGCATTTTTTTACTTAAATTTGACGAAATGCTGATATTGGATTTTACGAAGGGGCAGTATACTCGGTACTGTACTCAAGAAGAGTTGCAATGATGTTTGAAAATTAGAAAAGAGGAAGATATTATGAGAAAATTATCAGCAGTTATGTTAGCAGGAGTAATGGCAGCAAGTCTTGCAGCTTGCGGAAATAGTGAGACAGAGACAACAGCAGCATCTGAGATGGCAGCTTCCACCCAGGAAGAAAGCGCAGAAACAACAGTAGGTGAGCCTGAGACAGAAACAAAGGAACAGGCAGCCGATTTAAGCGGTTCCATCAGCATGGTAGGTTCTACTTCTATGGAAAAGTTTGCCAACTCTTTAAGCGAAGCATTTATGGAAAAATATCCGGACGTAACAGTAACCGCTGAGTTTACAGGTTCCAGCGCTGGTATCGAAGCTGTTACAAGCGGTACTGCAGACATCGGAAATGCTTCCAGAAATTTAAAGGAAGAGGAACTTGCAGACGGAATTGCAGAAAACATTGTAGCAATCGACGGAATTGCAGTTGTCGTGGACAATAGCAATACGGTAGAAGATTTAACAAAGGATCAGCTGTCCCAGATTTATAAAGGTGAAATCACCAACTGGAGCGAAGTAGGCGGATCGGACGCCCCTGTCGTAGTAGTTGGACGTGAGGCTGGTTCTGGTACCAGAAGCGCATTTGAAGAACTGTTGGAACTGGAAGAACAGTGTAAATATGCAAACGAGTTAGACAGCACCGGGGCAGTTATGGCAAAGGTAGCCGCTACTCCAGGCGCAATTGGATACGTGTCCTTAGACGTTCTGGATGACACCGTAAAGGCTGTAAAGTTAGACGGAGCAGAGCCGACTGAGGAAAACATTAAGGCAGGCACCTATTTCTTAAACCGTCCTTTCGTAATGGCAACAAAGGGAGAGATTGCAGAACAGAACGATTTGGTAAAAGCATTATTTGATTACATCTATTCTCCGGAAGGAGATGAACTCGTTAAGTCTGTAGGCCTGATTACCGTAGACAGATAAAGGCTTTGGACTAGTGTGTATGCGTTCGGTTTTCCCATGTGCCGAACGCATATTTTAATGGACAGGTTTTCCGGACGAAAGGAGTTTCTTCATGAATGAGAATGCAACATCTATTTTATCTCATCACAGCAGCAAATCTGCGGTAGAGACTGCTGCGAAAGTGATTTTTACGATATGTGGTTTCTTTGCAATTTTAGCAGTTGCCTCTATTACGATTTATATGCTGGTAAGCGGAGCTCCTGCATTGCTTCAGGTAGGAATCAAAGAACTGCTGTTTGGGACTGTGTGGCAGCCGGAAGCGGCAGAACCTAGTTTTGGAATTCTATATGTTATTCTGACCTCGATTATCGGAACTGCGCTGGCCGTTCTTCTGGGAATGCCAATCGGCGTGCTGACAGCCGTATTTCTGGCAGAGGTTGCTCCGGAAAGACTGGCAAAAATTGTGCGTCCTGCAGTAGAACTGCTGGCAGGAATTCCATCGGTTATCTATGGACTTCTGGGAATCCTCATTTTAAATCCCCTTATGTACAAGCTGGAACTGTGGGTATTTAAGGGATCCGAAACCCATCAGTTTACCGGAGGTGCCAACTTGATTTCCGCAGTGCTTGTACTGGCGCTGATGATTCTTCCAACGGTTATTAATATCAGTGAATCTGCCCTGCGGGCGGTTCCTTCCCACTTAAAAAGCGCTTCCCTGGCGCTGGGGGCAACAAAGATCCAGACGATTTTCCAGGTGGTAATTCCGGCGGCAAAGTCCGGTATTATTACAGCCATTGTTCTGGGAACAGGACGGGCCATCGGAGAGGCTATGGCGATCAGCCTGGTATCTGGAAGTTCTGTAAATCTTCCGCTTCCGTTTCATTCTGTCCGGTTCTTGACTACAGCCATTGTTTCGGAAATGGGATATGCGGCAGGACTTCACAGACAGGTTTTGTTTACCATTGGACTGGTATTGTTCGCATTTATTATGATTATTAACATCAGCCTGACCAGGATTTTGAAGAAGGGGGATAAGAAAAATGAGAGGTGACGCAGCCGTTTTAGACCAGAACTGCTACGTAGAAACAAGCAGCATCTGCCGGAAAAATTTCCGGATGTCAGACGCACTTCTGACGGGACTGATTTATCTTTGCGCAGGAGTGTCCATGATGATTCTCATTGGCATTATGGGGTATGTATTTGTAAGAGGAATTCCGAATATCAGCTGGTCTTTTTTAACTACCGTTACCAGTACCAGAAAAGGTACCTTCGGAATTCTGGGAAATATTGTAAATACACTCTATATTGTAGTGCTGACTCTGCTGATTGCCACTCCAATCGGAGTCGGGGCAGCCATTTACTTAAATGAATATGCAAGGCCAGGTAAGCTGGTCAGAGCCATTGAATTTACGACAGAAACGCTTTCCGGCATTCCTTCTATTATCTTCGGATTGTTTGGAATGGTATTTTTCGGAACTGCGTTAAAGCTGAAATATTCGATTTTAACTGGAGCCCTGACGCTGACCTTAATGATTCTTCCGATTATTACCCGTACAACCCAGGAAGCATTAAAGACAGTGCCGGACAGCTACCGGACCGGCGCGCTGGGAATCGGGGCAACAAAGTGGTACATGATCCGCACGATTCTGCTTCCAAGCGCCATGCCTGGTATTCTGACCGGCGTGATTCTGGCGATCGGACGAATTGTAGGCGAATCGGCAGCTCTTTTGTTTACTGCGGGAAGCGGTTATTATCTGCCGAAAGACTGGTTTTCTAAAATTTTTGAATCCGGAGGAACGCTGACGATTCAGCTGTATCTGTTTATGCAGAAGGCAAAATATGACGAGGCCTTTGGAGTGGCGGTGGTGCTTTTGGTCATCGTCCTGGGAATTAATGCACTGGCGAAATACTTATCCCACAGATTTAATGTGGAAACAAAAGCATAGCGAGGGAAAAAACGTGGAAACAAAAGTAAAGATAGCAACCAGACACCTGGACTTATATTATGGGGAAAACCATGCGTTAAAGGATATTAACCTGGATCTGCATGAGAGACAGATTACTGCATTTATCGGCCCTTCCGGCTGCGGAAAGTCTACTTATTTAAAGACGCTAAACCGGATGAACGATCTGGTTCCCAATGTGAAAATAACGGGAGAAGTGCTTCTGGACGGAGAAAACATTTATGGCCCCCAGGTAGATACCACGCTGCTTAGAAAGAAAATCGGCATGGTATTCCAGCAGCCCAATCCGTTTCCTATGAGCATTTACGATAATATTGCCTATGGCCCAAGAATTCACGGAATTAAAAATAAAGAAAAACTGGATGAAATTGTAGAAAACAGCCTGAAAGGGGCAGCTCTCTGGGATGAGGTACACGACCGTCTGAAAAAGTCAGCACTGGGGTTATCCGGCGGCCAGCAGCAGAGACTTTGTATTGCAAGAGCTCTTGCCGTTGAACCGGAAGTTCTTTTGATGGATGAGCCGACTTCTGCCCTGGATCCGATTTCTACATTAAAAATCGAAGAACTGGCAGGAGAATTGAAGAAAAAGTATACGATTATTATGGTCACCCATAATATGCAGCAGGCAGTCCGGGTATCTGATAAAACGGCATTTTTCCTGCTGGGCGAAGTAGTAGAATACGGCGATACAGACGTTATATTTTCATCCCCTCAGGATCGCAGAACCGAGGATTACATCACAGGGAGGTTTGGCTGATATGCGTACGGAATTTGACAAACAGTTAAAGATTCTTCACCAGGATATGCTGGAAATGGGAAAACTGTGTGAAGATGCAATTGCTATGACTGCTCAGATGCTGGATGGACGGGAAGGCCTGACGGCAAAAATCAGCGCTGCTGAAATGGAAATTGATCATAAACAAAGAGAAGTAGAAAGCCGCTGCCGTCAGATTCTGCTGCGTCAGCAGCCAGTGGCCTGTGATTTGCGGGTGATTTCCACTGCTCTTAAAATCGTGCCGGATATGGAACGAATCGGCGATCAGGCAGTGGATATTTCGGAGCTGATGCCAAGTATTGCAGGATTTGAATTTGCCGGAAGAGTCCATATCAAGGAGATGGCAGGCGCGACTGTAAAAATGGTAACAGAAAGCGTACAAGCTTTTGTGGATTCCGATGAAATGCTGGCAGAAAAGGTTATCACCAGCGATGATCTGGTGGATCAACTGTTTGATAAAGTAAAAGAAGAACTGGTAGAACTGATCTGTCAGAAGAGTATCGATGTGGTGATTGCTTTGGATCTGCTGATGACCGCCAAGTATTTTGAACGGATTGGCGACCACGCAGTCAATATCGCAGAAAATGTGCGGGATTTTGTGGTGGAGTAGACAGTTCCAAGATTATTGATTGATTCCCTGGTGCTCTATGGTATAATAAATCAGGAGGGATCGTAAAATATCATTTTGAAGCAGGAACCGGAAGAAAGTTATAATCAAAAAATGATAATCAAAAAGCAGAGAGCATATTGCGGAAACATATACGCTGATAAACTCTCTGCTTTTTTCAAGCTTTAATTCCACTCTACAGGGGTTGGTCTTGCAGAATCGAAGACGTCTTCTGCGTGGAACAAATCGTCTAATTTTCGTTTGCTGGTGTCTGCACCTGCTTCGATGTCTTTCCATATCCGGTAGCCGTCCAGGTTTCGGCGACCCTGGCGGATATGATCCGTACCAAACTGAACCCAGTACTGACTGGAGTCTACATTGCAGAAATAGCGGAATCCCAGAGAATGAAGATACTGGAACCGGGTATTGTCACTGCTGTATGGATGCCAGTCGCCAACATCGCTTCCAAATGGAAACAGGATAATATCCGTAGGGCCAATAAGACTTTCTACACGGGATTCCCATTTGTCGGAATCTGCCTTAAAGTCTTCGAAGGAAATCGTTCCCAGATTGCGGTGTCCCCAACTGTGGGAAGCCAGTTCCCAGCCATTGTCCCGGAGACACTGAGCTACTTCGGAAGCAGCCTGACGGTCTGCCTCAAAGTTCGGATTGGTATCCCGATAGGATTCATCTGTTCGGTATCCAAGTATGCCATTATAGCCAGTAAAGGCAATGACGGCTCTTGCACCTTTATAGGAAAAGTCCGGATGTTCCTGGATAAAGTCTTCCAAAATCGGAATCAAATCATAGGAACCAACGGAAACAGTGCCGTCATCCAGCTTCATTTCACAGGTAGGCTTGCCGTCCTCTCCGATGATAATCCGGCTGGCAAAGCCGTCGTCTTCCATATATTCGTAGTAGCATACGTCATCCTGGGACATGACAAACGGCTTTTTGCCTTCAGGAAGCAGGATAGAACCCTTTTTCATAACCGTTTGTCCATTTTCATCAGTGGTTTCATATGCCAGGTCGTGGAGACGCACCAGAACAAATCCCCGATTGTACATTTCATTTAGAATTTTTAAAAATTCGTCTTTGGTTGTCATAACAGAATTGTAGCCTTTGGCTTGTGCGTCTCCGTCAAAGGCTTTTGCCGTATCCATAATCAGGGAATGGAAAAATACGTGGGTAACCTGACTGACATCTGCCTCCACCAGGGTGGATTTGACTGCCTCGTATCCGGCAACTGCATCGGCTGCTTCCTGGGTGCCGGAATACTCAGGACTGCCGGTTAACAAGGCAATCGCACTGTCATAATCATAACCAGCCGCCAGTCGGTCTGCCTGAGATAACAGGGCAGTCAGACTATCTCCGGCCGGAATGTTTTCTGTTCCGGATGGGATGGAAATTTCGGGTGTTTCAGAATCTGGAGCTGTAGAGCTTGTTTCGCCGGAAAGCCCTGGGTTGGAAGAGTTTTGATGATTTTTTACTGCCTTTACAATAAAAAATCCACCGACTCCGATAATCAGGACAATGGCTAAAAACAGCAGCGCCTTAATCATTTTTTCTATCGTATTGTGACGGCGTCTCCGGCTTCTGCGCCGCCGTAAAATTGTCTGGTAATTTGGATCATTGATATAACTCATAAAAACTCCTATATAGAAAATTAAATCGATAAATTTCAGTACCATTAAGTATAGCATAAAACAAGCAATCATGCCATAGAACTTTTGAAGGAATCCGGGCGGTTTTTATTGAATTACCCTTTTGGCTGTGGTATTCTATAAGAAAAATAAATCGTAAAAAGGAGGAGACGGAAATGAGCGAAGTAAAAGATACAAACTGTGCATATTGCATGAAAGGAGAGTTAGTTGCAAAGTTCGGATACCCGATTTGCGACATGAAATCCGGATATTTATACCTGTTTAAAGAACAGAGCAAGAAAGGCCGTGTGATTTTAGCCCATCACAAACACGTAAGCGAACTGATTGAACTGACAGATGAGGAAAGAAACGAATTCTTTGCAGATATTGCGGCAGTTTCCAGAGCGCTTCATAAATTATACAATCCTGATAAAGTCAATTACGGAGCATATGGGGACACTGGACATCACCTGCATTTCCACCTGGTTCCAAAGTATGAAGGCGGAGACGAATGGGGCGGCGTATTCCAGATGAATCCGGAAAAAGTATTCCTGACAGAAGAAGAATACGAAAAAATGGCGTCTGAGATTCGCGCAGCGTTATAAATACATATTAGATATACCCCTTTTAGGCAGACAAGTGAAATAATAAAAACTAGTTACCTGGAAGGGGTATTTTATTGGGAAGAAAATCGAGGTATCCTGTTTGTTTTTGCAAAGAAGACCCTTTCTATTCCTGCTTGGTTGAATAAAACTGCTATGGAACGTGGAATTAACTTTTCCCAGGTACTCCAGGAAGCTCTTATCTCTAAAATTCAGACTTATTAATCAGCTTTTTTTCAATCTCATTTAAGTCTTCCCCTTGCTTCCCATTCAGCGTGTCTCTCAATCAAAAGTGAATTTTCTTTCACAGTTACGCAAATCATTACTAGCAACCTTCTGTCAGAAGGGTATAAAAATACCACCGGCCATTTCTGACTGGTGGTGTTTACTGCGTTCTAAGGCTTTTTGTGTGTTCATTCTATCATAGAGGCCAACCGTTCCAGCGTATATTAAAAGGAAAAGACGGAAGGAAATTTGCTATGAAGCAAAGAAAAAGAAAACAGGCCTGGGCGGTTCTGGCAGCGGTAAGCCTGGGGCTGTCGGCTGTGTGGAGTGTTCCGGCAGCCGCCCAGGAAGTGGTAACCATTCCTGGTTCGGAGGCGGTTTTTGTAAATGCTGCAGCAGAGGCGGTGGAGGTAGCTGCGCCTTCTGTGTGCCTGATGGAAGCCTCTACCGGACAGGTCATTTATGAAAAAAATGCAGATGAAAAGAGAAGTCCGGCAAGTATTACCAAAATTATGAGCCTGATTTTGATTTTTGATGCGCTGGAACAGGGCAAAATAAAAATGGATGATCTGGTTGTGACCAGTGCCTATGCCAAATCAATGGGAGGTTCCCAGGTGTTTCTGGAAGAA
This sequence comes from uncultured bacterium, assembly GCA_905215625.1. GTDB lineage: Bacteria > Bacillota > Clostridia > Lachnospirales > Lachnospiraceae > UMGS1370. Next base: position 1,984 of record CAJMQQ010000045.1, on the reverse strand, counting down.
GGGGAAACGCAGACGGTGGAAACACTGATTAAATGCATTGTAGTGGCTTCCGGAAATGATGCTACAGTGGCTATGGCCGAGTACATAGCAGGGAGCGAGGATGCATTTGTCCAGATGATGAATGACAGGGCAAAAACGCTTGGAATGGACAACACGCATTTTACAGACTGCTGCGGACTGACCGAAGATCCGTCCCATCTGACTACAGCCAGGGACATTGCGGTGATGTCCAGGGAATTAATCAACAAGTATCCCCAGATTCATAATTATTCTACAATCTGGATGGAAAACATTGTCCACGTTACCAATCAGGGAACCAAAGAATTTGGACTGGCAAATACCAATAAACTGTTAAAAATGGCTACAAATTTCCGCACCACCGGATTGAAAACCGGATCCACATCCCTGGCAAAATACTGTTTATCGGCGACGGCAGAAAAAGACGGCGTCCGTTTGATTGCATCCATTATGGCGGCTCCGGATTATAAAGTCCGGTTTCAGGACGCAGTTACGCTGCTGAACTATGGATATGCGGTCTGCCGGCTGTATGAAGACAGGGAAAAACTGCCATTGCCTGAGATGCCGGTAAAAAATGGAATAGAGGATACAGTACCGTTAACCTATGACGGAACCTTTTCGTATTTAAGCATAAATGGGGAAGATTTCAGCAAAGTAGAAAAAACACTGATATTGGAAGAGTCTCTTACGGCGCCAGTTGAACCTGGAATGAAAGCAGGAGTTCTTTCTTACAGCCTGGGAGGAAAAAAATTAGGGGAAATTCCGGTTATTACAGACGGAACAGCAGCAGAAGCAGGATATAAAGATTATGTAAAAGATTTATTTGAATTGTGGCTGCTGGCAGAATAAACCATAGAAATATGCTTGACAAATCCTTTTGGTATGCTACAATTAGTAAATCATATAGAAATACTAGGAAATAGGAGGCGGCAATATGGCAGACATTAAAAAAAGCGCATTGGAATTAATCGGGAACACTCCGTTATTGGAGCCGGAAAATTATGAGAGGAAGTATGAACTGAATGCACGCCTCTTTTTAAAATTAGAGTCATTTAATCCGGCAGGCAGCATTAAAGACAGGGCTGCTCTGTTTATGATTGAAGATGCAGAAGAAAAAGGGATTTTAAAACCGGGAGCAACTATCATTGAACCAACTTCCGGCAATACGGGAATCGGCCTTGCCAGCATTTCAGCCATGAAAGGGTACCAGGTGATTTTGACCATGCCGGAGACCATGAGCGTGGAACGTCGGATGCTTCTTGCTGCTTATGGGGCAAAAATTGTGCTGACAGAAGGTGCAAAGGGAATGGCGGGAGCCATTGAAAAGGCAGAAGAGCTGAAAAAAGAGATTCCCGGATCTGTAATTTTAGGACAGTTTGTCAATCCAGCCAATGCAAAAGCACATCGTATGACCACCGGACCTGAAATCTGGAAGGCATTGGAAGGCAGAGTGGATCAGTTTGTAGCAGGAGTGGGAACTGGCGGCACTATTACCGGGGTGGGAGAATACTTAAAATCCCAGAATCCAGATGTAAAAGTCATAGCAGTAGAGCCGGACAAATCCCCCCTTCTGTCAGGCGGAAAAGCAGCCGGACATGGGCTTCAGGGAATCGGAGCAAACTTTATTCCTGAGATTTTAAACAGAAATATTTATGATGAAGTAGTCCGCATTAAAGAAGAACAGGCCTATGAGGCGGCTAGAAACTTGGCGGGAACCGAAGGAATCTTAGTGGGAATCAGCTCTGGAGCTGCATTGTATGCAGCGACCCAGGCAGCAAAGTCCCCTGAAAATGCAGGTAAAAATATCGTGGTCATTCTCCCGGATACCGGAGACCGATACCTTTCTACGCCGCTGTTTTCGAAGGCAGATGCGTAAAGAAAATTGCGTAAATAGAATGCCGGAGACAATCCTGATATGTACCCAGAATCCTGGACACATATTTATATGAACTAGGCTGAACACATG
>CAJMQQ010000044.1 GCA_905215625.1 uncultured bacterium | reverse complement strand
TTGAATCTCTATGCCTATTTGTTTTTTACTTTACCCCCAAGTAAAGTGTACAACCCTTTTTTTGTCTTTTTTGCTGAAAATGCTTTTTTCATAGATGCAGCCAGCATCACTAAAGCAATGAGAATCGCCAGATAATCTGACACTGTCTGGGTAACGCTGATTCCGTTTAACCCGAATTTCCTTCCAAGCAGGAACAGAAGCGGAATAAAAAACAGGCCCTGTCTGCAAAGGGACAGCATGGTTGCCGGAAGCGGACAATTAAGCGCCTGCATACTATTAATAGATAAAAACAGCAATCCTAAAACCGGACCTGCCAAGGAAGCTGCAATCAGCATAGGCGCCCCATACTGAATAACTTCCGGATTGTCCATAAACAATCCTATTATCTCTTTGCTGAATACAACATAGCCTATGGTCAGAATGCTTCCGCACACAACTGTCAAAATCCCGCTGAATTTCAAAATTCCTATGAACCGGTTCCGGTTTCCCGCTCCATAACAATATCCCAATAATGGCTGAATCCCATTGGAAATTCCCATATGGATAAATACGATAAATAAATATACTTTTGTTACAATTCCCATAGCAGCCACTGCAGTATCCCCATATGGAACCAGGGAGTTATTTAATACTATTGTTGCAATGCTCATCAGGGCAGAATTGATTCCGGCAGGTATCCCAATGGTCATTACCTGCTTTGCAGCCTGCCCGCAGCCTTTTAAATACTGAATATGGCAAGACATAGACGGACTCTTTCTAGTTAAATAATATAGGTAGTACACACAGCCAAAAACATTTCCCAGCACCGTTGCAATGGCAGCGCCTGCCGTTCCCATCTGGAAGGTCAGAATAAACACAGGATCCAGTACAATATTTACAATTGTCCCAATCATTCCTCCGATCATAGACGCTTTGGCCGCCCCTTCCCCTCTCACAGCGTGGCCAAAGGTATTGGCAAGCAGAATAAACGGCGCTCCCAGCGCAATATAATAAAGATAATCTTTCGAATACTGCCAGGTTTCCCCATTGCTCCCCAATAAGGCAAGAATCGGATCCATAAACACAATTATCACCGTTCCGGCTGCTGCTCCAAACACAAGCGAACCATAAAAACAAAAAGAAGAGACAGCCTTCGCTTTTTTATGTTCTCCTTTTCCCAACAAAATAGAAGTCATGGCGCTGCCGCCGATTCCAAACAGCTGTGCAATCGCCATATACATAACGAACACTGCATTGGTCAGAGAAACGGCTGCAACCTGTTGCGGATCGTGGGTTTGACCAATAAAAAAGGTATCTGCCATATTATAAATGACTAATACCAATGACGAGATAACACTAGGAACTGCCATCTGGAACACAGATGTTCCGATGGGCGCATTTTGAAATAATTCTTCTCTCCTACTATCCATATCTTGTTTCCTCCAAGTTTTTCATTTTGTTTGCAAGCAAACTATCAAAAGAAAAAATCCGGCTGCTGCCATTTTATCCTTACTCCATATGTTCTAACATTTTGGAGCAAATTTTTTTAAACGTCTCTGTCTCTTCTTCTGTAAGACAGGACGTCAGCTGCTGTTCTATCTCTTCTCTGATATAGCAGCAGACCTTTTGAAGCTCTAATCCCCTTGGCTCCAGTTTTATCTGCTTAAGGCGGCTGTCAGCATCCGATGTCGTCCTCCGGACCAGCCCTTTCTTTTCCATAAGTGTTAGCATTTTTGACGCTGTTGCCCGATTGATAAAAAACTCTGCTTCCACATCTTTCTGGAATACCGGTTTTCCTTCCAGTTCCATATGAAACAGGTAATCTGCCACCCACATATTCATTAAGGAACATTCCTGAAATTCCTTCCGGTTATACAGCGCATGGATTTTTCGCTGAATATGGTTGTCCAGCTTCTTATTCAAAAAACTAATATCCGTATTCTGGATATAACTGTCCTGCATGGTTTTCTCCTTTAATAAGTTTGCTTGCAAACTATTATAATCATCCTTGTCTGGTCTGTCAAGAAGGTCTTTTAAAAATAGGGAACATAGAAAATGAGCAGCAGTATAGATCACTTCCACCCATACTGCTGCTCCTGATTTCTCTATGTTGCTTACTGCACAAATACTCTCATAAAGTTCTTTTTACCACGTTTAATAATGATTCCTTCGCCGGAAAGTTCTTCTTTTGCATACGTCTTTCTGGTATCTTTTACCTGCTCGCCGTCTACAGAAACACCGCCCTGTTCTACGTTTCTTCTGGCATCAGAGCGGGAACCGCACAGACCGGATTTATGAACCAGGCTTAAAATGTCGATTACGCCGTCTGTAAAGTCTTCTTCTGCCAGTTCATAAGAAGGCATATTGGCAGCGCTTCCGCTGGTAAACAGCGCTCTGGAAGCTTCTTTTGCTTTGGAAGCTTCTTCTTCGCCATGAACTAATGCGGTTAATTCATATGCCAGAATCTCTTTTGCTTCATTTAACTGGCTTCCTTCCCACTTGTCCATCTCGTCAATCTGCTCTAACGGCAGGAAAGTCAGCATCCGCAGGCATTTTAATACGTCTGCATCTGCAATATTTCTCCAGTACTGGTAGAACTCAAACGGAGAGGTCTTGTTTGGATCCAGCCAGACAGCGCCAGACTGGGTTTTGCCCATCTTCTTGCCCTCAGAGTTCAGAAGCAGGGTAATGGTCATGGCATGGGCATCCTTGCCTAACTTGCGGCGGATTAATTCGGTGCCGCCCAGCATATTGCTCCACTGATCGTCGCCGCCGAACTGCATATTACAGCCGTACTTCTGGAACAGCATATAGAAGTCATAACTCTGCATGATCATGTAGTTAAACTCTAAAAAACTCAGTCCCTTTTCCATACGCTGCTTATAGCACTCAGCACGCAGCATATTGTTTACGGAAAAGCAGGCGCCTACTTCGCGGAGCAGTTCTACATAATTTAACTGCAGCAGCCATTCTGCATTATTTACCATCAAAGCCTTGCCTTCAGAAAAATCAATAAAACGGCTCATCTGCTTTTTAAAGCAGTCACAGTTATGCTGAATCGTTTCCGGGGTCATCATCTGGCGCATATCGGTTCTTCCGGATGGATCGCCAATCATGCCGGTACCGCCGCCGATTAAGGCAATCGGCTTATTTCCTGCCATCTGAAGACGTTTCATTAAGCACAGAGCCATAAAATGTCCTACATGAAGACTGTCTGCTGTCGGGTCAAAGCCAATATAAAAGGTTGCTTTCCCCTCATTTACCATCTTTTTAATTTCTTCTTCATTGGTTACCTGGGCAATCAGGCCTCTGGCAACTAACTCTTCATAAACTCCCATTTCTCTACTCCTTTTTATCATTAATATATTTACAAGCCATACGACAGGTCCCTTCTGCGGCAAAATCTTCATCTGCTGCATCGCGTTCCTTGCGGATTTTTCATTTCACCGGATCTGTTTTCCTTTAAACCAAGGAAAACCTGCTGCTGACAGCTTTTCCGGATGCCGGATAACAAAAAAAGTCCCGTCCTTAAAAAGGACGAGACATACTCCCGTGTTACCACCTTCATTCGCCATACGCTCACGCTGCATGACCTTAGCAGGTACATCTGAATCTGACTGATATCCAGAATATAAACCGTCAGAAATACCCCGACGCGATAACGTGCGTCCAATCCGTCACAGCCTACTTGGAAAATCCCATGCTTATCTGTAAACCGGACTTCCCGTTTGGTATGAAGCTCAAGGATGTATTCGCCATCTGCTTTCCACGCGCCTCTCATCATCCGGCTGCTTTCTGTGTGCTTGTGCAGACAGGTACTTGTTCCCATCATTGCCTGTAAGTGTTGAAATTACTTGGTATTATAGGAAAAGAAACCTTTTTTGTCAAGGGCTTTTTAAAAGAGTTCTATTGGACTGGCCAGGTTTTTCAGCAGTGCGACTGCACTCCAGGCAGCCATAGCGCTGGATTTGGGATTTTGGGGATCAGGTTTTGAGGCAATCTCGATTACTGCTTTCACTTCCGGATTTTCAACCGTAACTTTATGGATATTATCTTTCAGCCCCGGAACGCTTTCAATTTCCACGTTCATCTCATCCACTCCTACACTGGCAATAGCAGAAGCCACTGCCACGTTTACATTCTTAGGAAATCCTGCAATCGCTTCCCTGGCTGTTCCTGAAAATACCTGGGAATTCTGATCTTCTGGAAGCGCGGTTCCTCCCAGATAAGGAGCCCCGTTTAAACTGCCGGGCGCTTTAAAATTTTCTATTTTACCGGTTGCATTGCCCATGATTTTAATAGTCTGGAATACGTCAAATCCACCGATTGCACCGGAAATCAGGTATACCTTTGTATGATGCTGTTCTGCTGTCTCCCATAAAGTCTGATAGAATCCGTCATCTGCCAGCGCTCCAACTGAAGCAATCACCAGCCTGATTCCTTTGGAAAGCACCGCAGCCCCATATTCCCTGGCTGCCTGATCCCCTGCCATTTCTACTACAAAATCCGGTTTATCTTCCAGAAGTGCTTCAAAAGTTGGATATCGGTAAAATCCATCCCGTTCAATTTCTTCAAAACTTTTTTCATTTACCTCAAATATTCCCGCTGTCTCGTACTGTTCCTTCAATGCTTCTCTAATTCCGGAAGCTGTAATTTTTCCCAGGGCCCCATAGCCGATTACTGCAACTCTCTTTTTCATCATTCTGGTCCTCCTATAATTTTTTATGTTTTTCTCAATTTCCCCCACAATTCGGTTGAATTTATAGATTTTTTTCTATATACTAAGATTAGTATAAATTGTTTTTCTCAAAAAAGCAATCAAACACCATTCTTTTTATTAGGAGAAATTATGAATCCAATTTTAGAAAACTATATTCCAATGGCAAAGCTGATTTCACAAACTTTCGGTTCCCACTGTGAGGTCATTATCCACGATTTTTCCAAACCGCAGAATTCCGTTGTGTATACGGAAAACAATACGGTAACGAATCGGGAAATCGGGGAGAGTTTCACCGAATATTTTGTCAAAGAAGTGCTTCTTTCCAGAAAATTTAATCATGACTGCTGTGCCAACTACATCATGAACGGAAAAGACGGCAAAAAAATCAAATCTTCCACAGCGCTGATCCGGGACTTAAACGGAAAAGTAATTGGCGCGCTCTGCGTCAATATTGACCTCGGCTGTCTTACTGATTTTATGGACGGTCTCGGAAAACTCCTGGGAATCCCTGATCCTTCCGTCCAGACCACCAAAGAGATGGAACCCATCACTACCATTCGTGAAATTGTCGATGATATCATTGATAAAACCATTGGAGAACAGGATGTATCTTCTATGAGCCGTGAACAGAAAATTTCCATTATCCGTTTTCTCAATGACAAGGAAATTTTTGCAATCAAAGGGGCTTTAGAAAAAGTAGCCGAACGAATGAATATTTCAAAAGTCACTGTTTACAGTTATTTGGATGAAATCAAAAAACAGAACAGTTAAACCGAAACCTTTCAGATATTTTTTAATAACCATAAGTGTTCTGGAACATACTCTTTTATGCCCTGTACTGCAGACTCTTTAGATTCCATTCTCTGTTTTAGGGTATAAAAGCAAAGGTCTGTTGCTCCAGCAGAGTATTCCTCTACTTTTGCAACAGACCTTTTCTGTTCCTCTTTTATCCGTTATTCCAGACTTCCATAAATATATTGCTTACAAGTATCTTCCAAATAATTCAGATACTCTTCTTTTGACATCACGGGATTAAATTGTTCTTTAATTTCTTTTGCCTTTATTCCGCCTTCTGCCAGTAAATCAATCAAGGTACATGCCATAATTTTAATGGGAATGATATATGCATCTTCCTCACTTACGATACGGTAGTCTTTTGAATGAAGCCCTCCGGTAATCCCAGATGTTATTCCATGCAAAACTGGCATATACAAGGATAGGTCTCCCATATCAAACGATGCCGTACTCATTAAACAAGGAAGAATTTCCTCTTCTTTATAAAACCGCATTGCATTTTCTTTAAAGCATTCCGCCAGCATAGGATCTGCATGAAGAGGCATTTGACCTGGCATATCTGTTACAACCGCTTTTCCACCAATTGCAATCGCTGCCCCTTCAATACAACGATTGATCTTTTCATTTACAGCTTTTAAAGCTGGAAGATTACCCGCACGAACTGTCGTTTCCAAATGTACATCTGCCGGAACTGCATTTACAATATCTCCGCCCTTATTGATAATTTGATGTACTCTGACCGTATCTGCTTCACGAAAAGTTTCGCGTTGGAATGCCATAGCCGTCATGGCAAGACTGGCCATATTCAGTGCATTTACTCCATCCCACGGAGCCGCTCCTGCGTGAGCCTGTTTTCCCATAAATACTGTATTCTTTCCGATAAACCCATTTCCCGTATTGCATGGTGACAGGCGGTATCCCTCTTCCTGAATAGGAAAATTGTGTACCATCATACACATATCCGCGTCATCGAAAGCGCCTCTATAAGTCAACTCTGCCTTTCCACTGAAATAGCGGATTTTTCCCTCTTTCCTTAATCCTTCCCGATACTCCATTTCAATATATTCTTCTGCGGGAACTGCCATAAAATCCACTTTCCCATCCAGCTGTTCCATAACTCCTGAAGAAATCAGTGCATCTGCAACCCCATACATAACCGTTGTCTGAATGTTGTGTCCACAGGCATGAACCGCTCCAGTTTTTTTGTCACAGTCTGGATGTTCCAAGCATACAACCGAGTCCAATTCTCCCATAATAACAACCTTTGGGCCTTCTTTATCTGGATTTGCATACGCCCGACAGCCAGTAACTGCAATATCTCGATCTGTCTTTAATCCCAGTCCCTCCAGTGCATCTGCCAGTGTCTTGGTTGTTTTCACCTCACGGTACCCTGTTTCCGGATTTTCATAAATCTTTTTTCCAAGAGCCAGATATATCTCCTGTCTCTGATCAATGGCCTCCAAAACTTTCTGTTTTAATGCTTCTGTTTCCATAGCGTTATCCTTTCCGGCTTAAATCAATCCCTGAACCTTCAGAATCACCTGAGCAACCAGTGCAGATCCAAAGAACGTACCAATAAATACCACAAATGCTACCAGAACCATCTTCCAACTCAGTTTTTTAATATCATCCAGTTTACACCCTATCGATACACCAGCAATAGCAAGGATTACTGTACCAATCTGTCCGGCAGAAATCTGTTTGGTCAAATCCAAAATAACTCCCTGTACCGGACTCCATGGTGTAGTCAAAATAAGAGACAATAGAGAAGCCCATGCAAATGCAGGTATCTGTAAGGGAAGGGCCTCTTTAATTTTCAGGGAAACCACGGATACTGCAACAATAATCAGCATGCCAAGAGCAGAAGAAACAATATCCAAATCACCTTTTAAATTGACTGCTTGAGTTGCCAAAACGGCTAACCCGCACAAAATTAAAACTTTTAGCTGATTTAATGTATTTTCAAGTTTTGCAGACATACTTATTCCCTCCTCTTATGCATCTTTACGACCCATTACTTTTGACAGTACTTTGTATACTTTATTTGCCAACGGAATTGCGATGAAGCACTCCATATAAAGTCCTGTTACATTAGTCATAATATTAGATGTTGCTGCATATGCCAAAATCTCGTCTTTCATCATTGGCAGACTCTCTGCTAAAGATGTACTGGCCGCAGTCATCATTGAGCCAGATCCCATACCACAGGCCATAGCTAAAGCATAGGGGTGGATCGGGCTGTTTGCTGCCATAGATGCCATCAGACCAAAAAACAGGGTACCAAACAGATTTCCTACAATATAGGTTCCCATAACACCAAGACCTTCTGGAGAGTTAATTCCATATTTTTCGCTGATTAATCCCAGGGTTGGTTCTCTGCAAATGCTTACGGTTGCACCAACTGCCTCTCTGCGCATTCCCAAAATCATTGCAATTGGAAGGCCAATCAGCATCGTACCGAGATTTCCAAATTCCTGGAAGATCAAAGCCGGGCCTGCCTGAATAATTTTTACGATATTTGGTCCTGCACTAGTTCCCAACTTTACACCAAGAATCAGAAGCATCAGCATAATAATGTTTTCGCTCAGTTCTACTTCCTTTTCTCCACAAAACTTTTTCACAGAGGAGACTAATCTTCCTAATGCATCTGGCGTAAACACTACTGCAATCAGCATTGCAAAAATCATGGGAATAATATTAATCTTTCCAATTCCACCCAAAGGGATCGTAACGGTTCCAATCAATTCTGCTATCACACTAGAACCAATCAATAACGCAAATAGCTTTATAAAAACTGGCCATCTGCCATCTTTTGTACTTAACACCATATCCACCACTGTCTCTTTTTTTGCTGTCTGTGACATACTGTTCCCTCCTTACTGCTTTATCCTTTTCGTTTCCATACCTTTTCCAAGTTTAACCCTGTTCTAAATGATACATATCCGTTCTTCTATGCTTAAGAAGCGGAAGCTGTGAACGGACTTCTGATACCCGTTCCAAATCTAATGTTCTTAAAATGTATCCTTCTGCTTCTCCCAGCTGTTCCAGAACCTCTCCCCAGGGAGATACTGCTACTGTATGCCCCCATGAAGTATACCCCGATTCCGGATCTCTGGCAGGAGCTGTTCCAAGGACATACGACTGATTATCCAACGCTCTACTTCGGAACAAAATCTCCCAGTGGGCCGGTCCCGTTGTCATATTAAAAGCTGCAGGAACAAGAATCACTTTTGCTCCTTCTAACGCCATCAAACGTGCTAATTCTGGAAAACGGAAGTCATAACAGATACACAGTCCCATTTTTCCAAATTCCGTATCAAATACCGTCACTTCATTACCTGGTGTCAACGTATCTGATTCCTTAAAGCACTGACCACCTTTCACATTAATGTCAAACAAATGTGCCTTTCTATGTTTCGCAATCTGTTTTCCCTGACGGTCAAACACATAAGCTGTATTATAGACATGGCCTTCTTCATCTTTTTCCGGTACTGATCCAGCTGACAGATAAACACCATATTCTTTTGCCAGCCTGGAACAGGCATTCCATGTTTTTCCCCCTTCCGGTTCTGCATAAATGGGAAAATTGGATGTCTGATATGGACAATTAAACATTTCCGGAAGCGTTACCAGATCCAGCCTTTCTGCCTCCAGTTTTTTCAAAAGCTTCTCTAACTGTTGAATATTTTTTTCTTTTTCTTCCCAGACTTTTGTCTGAAGCATAGCTACCTTTATGGTATTCATAACCATCCCTGCCTTTATTCTCTTACTGCAGCTTTCCTCTGCATTCCACGTCTATTACATCCAGTACCTCACTGTTGGATATCAGATACGCCTTTTCATGAAGGTTTACAACCGGACAAATGTGATTTGGAATGATTTCTACTTTATCCCCTACTTTCACTCCGTCCCGAAATTCTTTATTATAAATAATTGCATGCTCATCGTAGACATCAAAGATCTCTACTTCTGGCCAGCCTTTAATCAATCCAAGGCCTCTTGTAGCACAAAATCCCTTGCTTCTCGTCTGTGCTGTAATACCCTTTGCACCCACATCCGTAATCACTCTTTCCGGTGTCGGACGGCTGATTATGGTTGTTAAAATGGTAGCTGCATTTCGTTCCAGACTTCCATAAGCATTTGCCTGGGATGCGTCCATAAAAATATAGGTTCCAGGACGAATTTCCGTCACCCCATCTAATATCGGAAAATCGTGCATCATAGAAGGTGTAGATCCAATGCTTACTGTTTCCAGTTTCATACCCGCTTCCTCTGCAAGGCGGGCGAAATGCAATGTCCTCTTTTGAGCAGTCAAATGAATTTTCCTGCACTCCTCTACGTTTTCTGCCTGATAGGAATTACCGTCATGGGAGAAGATCCCTTTCAAATGAATACTAGGGCACTTTTTTAAATATTCCAGAAGTTCCAGATAATCCTCTTCTTCAATAATACCTGACCGGTTTTCTCCTACCTCAATCTCAATTAAAACCTGTGCCGGCTTTGCTGCTCCCTGAAATACTTTCTCAATCATTTCCGCCTGTGGGATGGAATCCAGTCCAAAAGAAATCTCAACGGATTCAGCCAACTTACGGATACGCTCCAGCTTTGAATCTCCTACAATTTCATTGGCAATAAAAATATCCTTCAAACCAGCCGCTGCCATCACTTCGGCCTCTCCTACTTTTGCTACTGTAATCCCTTTTGCACCAAGAGATTCCTGGATCAACGCCAATTTCGGCATCTTATGGGTTTTAGTATGAGGACGAAGTGCCACCTTTTTTCTGTCCGCATAGTCCTGCATAAACTTCAGGTTGTCCATCATAATGTCCTTATCGATCACCAATGCCGGAGTATCAAGTTCTTTGTAGTTCATACAATCAATCCTTTCCGCAGGCTGCTACAGCCTCTATTTCTACCAGGCATCCATTATATAATTTGTTTGTAGGAACTACAATACGTGCCGGCTTGTGTTCTCCAAAAAATTCCGCATAAACCTGATTTAAATCAGGCCAGTAGGCGACATCCGGAATGTAGACTCTGCACTGAAGCACATCGTTTCTCGTAAGTTTTGCCTCTTTTAGTACCAAATCTAAATTCTTTAAAGCCTGACGAGCCTCTGCTTTCACTCCTCCTTCCGGAACTTGTCCCGTTTCCGGATTGATAGAAAGCTGTCCAGATATATACAGCACACCATTATATTTCATTCCCGGCACATAATGGCCGCCATCCCGTACAGAAAATCTGGTTTCTACTTTCTCCATTATAAAGTTCTCTCCTTTCTCTTAATTTTAAGTTAACATTATTATAGAATATTTTATATATATAGTCAACCATTTTCTGGTTATTTGTATATTTTTTTCTACTACAAAAAGCTAATATTGTTTATTTTTCCCATTTTCCCTTTTATCTATATAGAATTTTCTCTCATTGCACTCAGTTTGCATATATATTTATTTATACTTCTATCAAAAATTTTTATTCAACTTCAAGCCTTGCTCTTTATTACCTAATGTTACTCTGCTTTTTCATTTCTTCTGTTTTTTTCTTGCATACATATACATTTTACTTGCGAATTTTAAATTTTTATACTATAATTTAGCCTTATAAGTCAACACTGTACTACATTAAACTTATGGAGGTATACATCATGGGATTCAAATTTGTTCAAAAGCTCCCAGATCCATCTGAAATCCGCGAGCAGTACCCGCTTTCTATGGAACTGGCTGCTATAAAAAAAGAACGGGACGACGAAATCAAAAAAGTCTTTACCGGAGAAAATGATAAGTTTCTGTTAATCATTGGTCCTTGTTCTGCCGATAACGAAGACTCTGTCTGCGATTATGCCTGCCGCCTCGCTAAGGTACAAGAAAAAGTTGCAGACAAGATTATCATTATCCCACGCGTCTACACAAATAAGCCCCGTACCACCGGGGAAGGCTATAAAGGAATGGTTCACCAGCCCAATCCGGAAGACAAACCAGACATTTATGAAGGCCTGATTGCCATCCGCAATCTGCATATGCGGGTACTTCGGGAAACCGGACTTTCTACTGCTGATGAAATGCTGTATCCGGAAAACCTGCGCTATTTAAATGACATGATGTCTTATATCGCAGTTGGCGCCCGTTCCGTAGAAAATCAGTTTCACCGTCTGGTTGCCAGCGCCTGTGACGTTCCGGTAGGAATGAAAAACCCTACCAGCGGCGATTTATCCGTCATGCTGAATTCCGTAGTTGCTGCACAGCATGGCCACGACTACATTTATCGCGGCTGGGAAGTCCAGTCTTCCGGAAATCCTCTGGCACATACCATTTTAAGAGGCGCTGTCAATAAACACGGACAGAACCTTCCTAATTACCACTTTGAAGACTTAAGCCTGCTTCATCAGCTTTATTCGGAGCGAAATCTGGCAAATCCGGCTTGTATCGTAGACGCCAATCATTCTAATTCCGGCAAAAAGTACATGGAGCAGATCCGTATTTCCAAAGAGGTACTTCACAGCCGCCGTCACAGCGACGACATTAAAAATATGGTAAAAGGCCTGATGATCGAAAGTTACATTGAACCAGGCAGCCAGAAAATCGGCGATGGCTGCTATGGAAAGTCCATCACAGACCCATGCCTTGGCTGGGAAGATTCTGAACGGTTAATTTACGAGATTGCAGAAGGACTGTAACTATCCATCAGGAAAACCTGCTGCAGACAGGAAAGGGCCGCAGAAGGACAGATAATCTATCTGCCCTCCTGCGGCCCTTTTGATATAGTTTAAATACATTCTTTACGCCATCAGCGCGGAGATTCCAAAATAAGCAAATACGATGATGCCCAGAACGATACGGTAGTAACCGAAGAACTTAAAGTCATTTTTCCGGACATAGCTTAACAGAAATTTGATGGACAGGATGGACACGATAAAAGAAGTGACCATGCCAATCAGCAGATAACCAATCTCCGGCCCAGTAAACATCCGGCCAAACTTTACGATTTTTAACAGGCTGGCGCCAAACATAACCGGAATTCCAAGGAAGAAGGAAAACTCGGCGGCTGCGCCTCTGGAGCATCCTAAAATCATGGCGCCTAAAATCGTAGAACCGGAACGGGAAGTACCGGGGATTAAGGACAGCAGCTGGAACAATCCGATAAACAGCGCTGTCTGATAGGTAATCTGGCTGGTTTTCTGTATCGGGAAGGTGGTGTGTGCATTGTGGTTTTCCAATACAATAAACAGGACGCCGTATAAAATCAGCATGGAAGCAACTACGTAAGAGTTCATCAGATAAGCATCCAGAATATCGTCAAAAGGAAGCCCTACAATGGCTGCCGGAAGGCAGGCAATGATGATTTTTGCCCACAAAGATAACGTTTCCTGCTTTTGCGACCGCTTTTTTCTTGGCGAAAACGGATTCAGTTTGTGGAAATACAAGACCACAACCGCCAAAATTGCGCCCAGCTGAACCACAACCATAAATACATTTTTAAAATCCTCATTTAAGTGAAGAGGAATGATTTCTTCTACCAGGATCATGTGTCCTGTGCTGCTGATTGGCAGCCATTCTGTAAACCCCTCTACAATTCCTAAGACCAAAACCTTTAATACTTCAAAAAGTTCCATATTTTTCTCCTATCCTCTTACATTTTCAATCTGCCAGTCAATGGGTTCCAGTCCGTGCTGTATCAGATATTCGTTGGTCTTACTGAAAGGCCGGCTTCCAAAAAATCCTCTGGATGCAGAAAACGGGCTTGGATGGGGTGACTCTACTATCATGTGATTCGGATTATTTAACATGGCCTTTTTGGTCTGGGCCGGACGTCCCCACAAAATAAATACCATGGGACGCTGCTGTTCATTTAAAATCCGGATTGCCGCATCGGTAAATTCTTCCCAGCCGATTCCCTTGTGGGAATTAGCCGCATGGGCGCGGACTGTCAGCACCGTATTTAACAGCATTACCCCCTGATCCGCCCATTTTTTCAAATATCCATTATCCGGAATATAACAGCCGCAGTCATTATGGAGTTCCTGGTAGATATTCATGAGAGACGGGGGAATGGCCACATCCGGTTTTACAGAAAAGCACAGACCATGTGCCTGACCATAGTTGTGATAGGGGTCCTGCCCTAAAATTACCACCTTTACCTTTGATAAAGGAGTAAAGGCAAATGCATTAAAAATATCGTCCGGATCTGGAAAAATCTGTCTTGTCTCGTATTCATGCTTCACTGTCTGGTACAGCTTACGGTAGTATTCTTTCTTAAATTCCCCGCTTAAGGGTTCCAGCCAGTCATTGTCAATCGCTGCCATCTTATGTATGCCTCCTATTGTCTCTGAAATGTCTGATTCAGCCTGATTACAGCCGGACTGCCACTCCTTTTTCTGCCAGATACCGCTTTAAATCCATGATTTCCAGTTCTTTGTAATGAAACAGGGACGCAGCCAGGGCTGCATCTGCACCCCCTTTGGTCAAAGCATCATAAAAATGCTCTTTCTGACCTGCTCCGCCAGATGCAATAACCGGAACAGACACATGATCGGCTACCAGCCTGGTCAGTTCATTGTCGTAACCGGATTTGGTTCCATCACAGTCCATACTGGTAAGAAGAATCTCTCCCGCTCCCAGTTTATCTGCTTTCATGGCCCATTCTACCGCGTCAATTCCCACATCAATACGGCCTCCGTGCTTATAAATATTCCAGCCGGAGCCATCTGGACGCCGTTTTGCGTCAATGGCTACAACTACACACTGACTGCCAAATTTATCTGCTGCTTCTGAAATCAAATACGGATTATCAATGGCCGATGAATTAATGGAAATCTTGTCAGCGCCTTCTCTTAAGAGCATTTTAAAATCTTCTACTGTCCGTATCCCTCCGCCTACTGTAAAAGGGATAAATACGGTCTCTGCCACCTGACGCACCATGGAAACCACTGTATTTCTGGCGTCAGAAGAAGCCGTAATATCCAAAAACACCAGTTCATCTGCCCCGGCCTTATCATAGGCTGCAGCAATCTCTACCGGATCGCCGGCATCCTGTAAATTTACAAAGTTGACTCCCTTTACCTCCCTTCCGTTCTTCACGTCCAGGCAGGGAATGATTCGTTTGGTAAACATCCGGCACCTCCTATAGATGAATAAAATTATTTAAAATCTGAAGGCCTATGCTTCCGCTTTTTTCCGGATGGAACTGGCAGGCAAATACATTGTCCCGCTCTACTGAGGCATGGATGTGGGCGCTGTACTCTGTGGAAGCCGCCACAATGAACTCTTCCTCTGCCTTACAATAGTATGAGTGGACAAAATAAACATATGCCCCATTATCAATTCCTTTAAACAGCTTCGCTCCTTCTCTGATATCCAGGGAATTCCAGCCCATATGAGGAATTTTAAGCCCCGGAGAGTCCGGTATACGGAGAATCTGGCCCTTTAAAATCCCAAGGCCCTTGATTCCAGGGCTTTCTTCACTGCTCTCAAACAAAAGCTGAAGCCCCAGACAAATCCCCAGAAACGGCTTCTTTGAGTCAGCCATCTCTTTTATCACAGAAACCAGGCCATACTGGTTCAGCTTTTCCATGGCATCTCCAAAGGAACCGACTCCAGGCAGGATTACCCTGTCTGCTTCCATTAACTGTTCTGGATCCCTGGATATAATCGGCGTTTCTCCCAGCGCTTCCAGGGCTTTTGCAACACTTCTTAAATTGCCGGCATCGTAGTCAATAATCCCTGTCATAGGTTTCCTTTCCCTAGGCTTCTTTTCCAGTATATTCTGCCAGACGGCATACGAAAGAAACCGAGTCTTCTTTTATTCCTTCTGCCTTTTCTTTCAGTTCCTCACTGATTTGGAAAAATTCCTGATGAATCCGGTAAAACCAGGCCTGTTTATTGAAAAATACGGTTTTTTCAAAGGGCCACCGGATGACTGTAGGAGTGGAAAATCCCTCCCCCAGTTCCAGAACCGTCAGTTTTTTGTTCAGGGTTCTGGCCAGCCATTCTGTATATTCCTTCCACTGGGGAAGGTATCCCTCTTCAATATAATGGCCGTTTTCCACCGTATTAGGGACCAGAAGGCCGCCGCAGTGGGGGCACTTTCCGTCCGGTATTTCCCCGTCTTCCCAGATGTCTTTTGTACACCCATGCTCACACTGTTTCCAGGTAATGTTTCCGCAGGGCGCTACAATCCGGCTTTTCTCAAACGGCTGTTCCCAAATCTGTCCGTCTGTCACAGTCGTCACAATAAAATAGTCTTTTTCCTTTATAAGCTGATACAATGCCTCATATCCCTTCGCCACTTCGGGACGGGCAATGATATGCTCTATCTGCTTTTTATCCGGATTCTGCTTCCATTCTCCGCCAATTCCGATTAACAGCTTGTCGCTTTCCTCAATCCGGCGGTAAATCCGTTCCATCTGTTCTGTATCGATTCTATTCTCACTCACTGAAACTGTTTCCTTTTCTGAACAATGTTAAATATCAACGTCTACTACATAAGCCTCATATCCATTAATCACAATGGTATCTTTATACTGCTGCAGGCGTTTTGCCCTGCCGCCGTAATTTAAATGCATATGGCCGTGGATAAAATATTTTGGTTTATATTTATCCATTAATTCTAAAAAGCACTGGAATCCAGTATGGCACAAATCGTCTCCATCTCCCAGATTTTTTGCCGGAGCATGGGTCAGCAGAATATCAAATCCTTTTTTCCGCTTTAACTGCCACCACAAAAGGGAAATCCGCCATTTCATCTGTGATTCGGTGTACTGGTGCTCTCCCCCTGGCCTATAGCGCATACTTCCGCCTAATCCTAAGATCCTAAGACCCTTATAGGTATAAATCTGATCTTCAATGCAGATGCATCCTTCCGGTTCCTGGGAATCGTGGTTTCCATATACATAGAGAAGAGGCGCGTGTGAAAATGTAACCAGAAATGACAGATACTTGGGAGAAACGTCCCCGCAAGAAAGAATCAAATCAATCCCCTTTAGTTTGCTCTCATCGTAGTAATCCCACAGTGATTTGGATTCCTCATCTGAAACTACCAATATCCGCATTCTACTTTACCTCTTCATTCCCTTTCCCGCTGCTTCTGCGTTTTCCATGAATCTGTACAATCGCCCTGGCTTCTTTTGTCAGTTCCTTTGGCTCCGGAATCCGTCCGATTACATTGTCTGCCAGCCAGTCCATAGATACAATCTCTGCCGGCGTCAGAATTTCTCCCTGCTTACACATAACGGTTCCGTCCTGTGCAGTAACGATTCCTTCAAACGGATAGAAATCATTTCTGCAGATTGCCCGTTTTAAAAGGGAAATTAAATGCTTGGTTCCTTCCGGCGTACGGGTGCTGTAAGCCACGTCAATAACGCCTGCAGACATTCCCCAGTAATAATTTAACGCCTGCTCTTTTTTTGCCTCCCCCGCTGTCCATCCTCCGTTTAAAATCTGACGGATGATTTTTTCGTAGTATTTTCCCCAGTTCCAGATAGGCGCCGCCAGATTTTCCACCTCGCCATTATGGATCCGGTAAAGGCCAAATACCCTGTTTTCTTCAATCGGGGTAATGCTGTCCTTACCTGATAGAATCTGAATTCCCCGTTCTGCCAGGGCTGCTATGGCATCGTGTTTGCGGATGGTAGACCATTCCAGATAGACTTTCGCCCTGGGATTAATCATTCTGGCCCCTAATGCAAATGCATTAATGTTGGCCATCATCCCATAAATCGGATAATCTGCCAGATACCCCAGCTCATCGCTTTCCGACAGACTGGCAGCAATTGCCCCTATTAAAAACTTTGCCTCGTACATCCTGCCGTAATAGGTACGGATGGCTTTATGGGACGCATTCACGGAGCAGTTCAGGATCTTTACATCCGGATGAAGAACTGCAGCCTTTAAGCTGACTGTCGCCATCTGGGGCGTGGTCGTAAAAATAACCGTATTTCCTGCTGAAATCGCCAGTTCAATGGCTTTCATCGCCTCTTCGCTGGTATTTGCATTGTCAATGTGGGTTGTCGTAACCTTTCCCTGTAATGCCTGTTCTACATGAAGACGGCCTAGTTCATGGCTGTAAGTCCAGTTGGAAGTCTCCGGATTTTTCGCATTGATAAAGGCAATCTTTAAATTAGACGGCGCAGCAGAAGGAATCAGGAAATCCCAAATCTTTGCCGTTCCCTTGCTGTTTTCTTTTTCCGGCTCTTCTACTAAGTTAACTGCGTTATCCTGGTAGGACAGATGGATTTCTTCCCAGAATCTTCCCAGTTCTTCCCTAAGCGCATCATCGGAAACCCGCTCTAGATGGTGCATTCCAAAGGTTTCAAGGTACACCAGCATGGCATCTGCAGGCGTAATGGGAAGGCGTTTTCCTCCCTTTTCCTCAAATGCCATCCGGAATCTGGCATATGCTCCTTTTGCACGGACCCGCTCTTCCTGATCCCACGGCACATCTGTCCCAAATCCGATCGCCTTTAAGAATTTTCGAAAGCTTCCTTCTTTGGTAAACCATACTTCATTCATGCCGGTAATTTTATAAAATTCCAGAAATTCATAATAAATTTTATTTTCCAGGGAATCGCTGCGTTTTGGAATCAGCCTGGTCACATAACCGTGAATACTGGCTGCCCCAACGTATTTTAAAACGCTGACACGCTTATTTCCTTCTTGGATATAAAATTTATTCATAAATTCATAGGCTTTAATCGGATCTCGGATTCCTTCGTCTAACTGGGCCTGATACAGATTGATCCATTTGCTTCCAAACTCGCTTTTTGGAGGAAACAACGGCAGAAATCCATTGGAAAATGCATTCTGGCGGCTCGCCGTCTTGGTTCCCGCAATCTGATCCAACGGAATATCTACGATTCCCAGATAGCTTTCTGATACAATATCTTCATAAGGCAGCATATCATCCAGCGCTGGAAGATATGGATACTTGCCTGCTGACACGCTGGCTCTGTACTGCTTCTGCGCCATTTTTCTTGCTTTTTCATATTCCTGTAATGGAGTAAAAAATTCTTCAGACATCGCTGCACCCCCTGCTCTTTTCTGTTATCCACTATTATACTGGAAAACGGCTGTAACTTACAAGCCTTTTCTCACTTTTCGGCAACTCTGGATCAGCCGGTACACCTGCTCCGCAGTATCGGCAAGATTTGCCTTTGCAGTATCTGGTTCCATCGCTTCTTTTAAGGAAACCGGCCCCCGGACAATGGGAAATAATGCGTCAATCCCAGATTCGTTGCAGACTGCACCGTCTTTTGCAACGCTTCCTCCAAAGGCCACTACCGGAATGTCATACTTTTTTGCCAGCTTTGCCGCTCCTATGGGTGCTTTTCCCATTACAGTCTGTCCATCCAGACGCCCTTCACCGGTAATCAGAAAATCGGCATCTTTCAGATCCTGTTCCAGCTTCGTTTCTTTTAAAACAATGTCTGTACCGGACTTTAATTCTGCATTTGGCAGGATTAGGAACGCAAATCCCAACCCTCCGGCGGCTCCTGTCCCAGGTTTCTCTGGATCTGCATCCGGAAACTGGTTTTTTGCCAGATTTCCATAGTGAGAAAGCCACTGATCCATCTGGGCAATCATGTTGTCATCCGCCCCTTTTTGCGGGCCGTAAACTGCACTGCAGCCTCTTTTACCGCACAGCGGATTGGTTACGTCGCAAGCCACCAGAAACTGGCATTCCTTCAGTTCCGGCAGTACATGGGAAGTTTCAATCCGGCAAAGCGTTTCCAGTCCCTTTGCTCCAAATGGGATCGATTTTCCATCTTTATCAAGCAGTTCATAACCCAGAGCCTGAAGCATTCCTGCGCCTCCGTCATTGGTTCCGCTGCCGCCAATTCCTACGAGAAACCGGCGGCACCCCTTTCCAATGGCGTCTTTTATCATCTCTCCTACGCCATAAGTTGTGGCTGTAAGGGGATTTCGTTTTTCTTCCGGAATCAGGGTCAGACCTGCTGCCGCTGACATTTCCAACACACCCATATGGGTTTCCTCCAGAATCCCATACTGGCACTCTACCGGCGTTCCCAGGGGGCCGGTAACCGTAATGGTCTGAAAACTGCCTCCCATCCCCTGGACCAGGGCTTGTGTAGTTCCTTCTCCCCCATCTGCCAGAGGACGTACTAAAACGTCTGCTTTTTCATCTGCCTTCCGGATTCCGGCTGCCGCCGCCATGCCTGCCTCCATAGAAGTCAAGCTTCCTTTCAGCGAATCCATTGCGATTACGATTTTCATAGAGAATCATCCACCTCCAGAATATACGGCGTTGTCTGGTATACGTAAAAGTTCAGCCAGTTAGTATACAGCATATTTGCCGTACTTCTCCACATCAGCGGCGGTACAGAAAATGGATCATTGTCTACATAGTAATTTACTGGAATGGCTGGATTCAGTCCTTTTTTCAAATCCCGGTGGTATTCGTTGTTTAAAGTCATTCTGTCGTATTCCGGATGGCCCTGGACAAAAATCTGGCTTCCGTCCCGGTTCATAACCAGGAAGATTCCGGCTTCCTCTGATTTTGCCACCACAATCAGATCATTTTTTTTGCGGATGTCCTCTTCTCTTACCTCTGTATAGCGGGAATGAGGGGCGTAAAAGTAATCATTAAAGCTTCTGACCAGGGGGATTTTCCGGTCTAATACCATGTGATTGTAAACGCCGGACAACTTGGTCTTTCTCTCATATTTCGGGATTCCGTAATGGTAGTAAAGTCCCGCCTGCGCTCCCCAGCAGATATGCAGGGTAGAGGTAACATGAGTCTTGCTCCACTCCATAATTGTAGTCAGCTCCTGCCAGTATCCCACCTCCTCATACTCCAGATGTTCTAATGGGGCTCCGGTAATAATCATTCCGTCATAATGTTTTTTCTTGATGGCATCAAAGGTTACATAAAATTTATTTAAATGGCTGGCCGATGTGTTTTTGGACACATGGTTGGATACCATTAAAAATGTACATTCTATCTGAAGAGGCGTGTTGGACAACGCTCTTAAAAGCTGAGTCTCTGTCTCCTCTTTTAACGGCATCAGATTTAATATTACAATCTCCAGAGGACGAATATCCTGGCTGACCGCCCTGGTTTCATCCATCATAAAGATATTTTCGGATTCCAATACTGCACGGGCCGGCAGATCGTTTTGTATCTTAATCGGCATCTTATTCTTCCTCCAGCATCTTTAAAAATTCTTCTTCTGAAATAATGGGAATTCCCAGTTCTTTGGCTTTTTTATTCTTAGAGGAATTGGATGCAGTATCATTGTTAATCAGGTACGCGGTTTTTGACGTAACCGTTCCTGCTGCCTTTCCTCCTTCTGCCTCAATAGTTTCCTGAAGCTTTTTCCGGTTTTCAAAATGCTCCAGGCTGCCGGTAATGACAAAGGTCAATCCTTCTAATTTTCCGCCTTCTTTTGGCTCCTGTTCCTGCTTAATGGTCAGTTCTGCCAGAAGATGATCAACGGCTTCCTTTTTCTTTTCATCAGAAAAATAGTCAATCCATGCCTGGGCTAAGACGCTGCCAATGCCGTCTGCCGCTGTCAGGGATTCCAAATCCCCATGGCGCATCGCCTCAAAATCATATCCAAACTGGCGGCACAATACCTTGGCGTTGGCAAGGCCGATTCCGGCGATTCCCAGTCCGTAAATCACTCTAGGCAGCGTGGTATGGCTGGCCTTTTTAATGGATTCCTGCAGATTATCATAGGACTTCTTTCCAAATCCTTCCATTTCCACAATGGTTTCCTCGTGCCGGTCCAGATGGAAAATATCGGAATATTCATGGATAAAGCCTGCGCCAATGAATTTTTCCAGAGTAGCTTCCGAAAGGCCGTCAATATTTAAGGCATCCCTGCTTACCAGAAGGGTAAAACTCTTAATCTTTTTGGCCTGGCACTCCGGATTGATACAGTATAAAGATTTTACGTCATTGGTCTTCCGGATTTGGGTAGGGCCGCCGCAGACCGGACAGGTTTCCGGAATATGGCTGACGCCGCTGCGGGTTAAGTTATCCCCAATCTGGGGGATAATCATGTTAGCTTTATATACCGTAATGGTATCTCCGTCTCCCAATGCCAGCGATTCCAGGATGCTGATATTGTGAACGCTGGCTCTGCTTACTGTCGTTCCTTCCAGTTCCACCGGTTCAAATACTGCCACCGGATTGATCAGGCCGGTACGGGAAGGGCTCCACTCAATATAGTTTAATCGGGTTTCTCTGATTTCATCTGCCCATTTAAATGCAATAGAATTACGGGGAAACTTGGCAGTACGTCCCAGGGAATCGCCATAAGCAATATCGTCGTACAGCAGTACCAGTCCGTCTGAAGGAATATCGTTTTCTCCGATTTTTTCCGAAAACCATTCTACGGTTTCTGCCAAATTTTCCCTGGTCACTTCCCGATATTCCACTACGTCAAAACCCTGGGAAACCAGCCATTCAAACTGGCATTTTCTGGAATTTGAAAAATCCGCATCTTCTGCGCTTACTAAGGCAAATGCCATAAAATGAACGCCTCTTTCTGCGGTAATCTGGCTGTTTAGCTGGCGTACCGAACCGCTGCACAGGTTTCTGGGATTTTTATATTTTGCGTCTACGTCTTCGATTTCCTCATTGATCCGGTTAAAATCCGAATAGCGGATAATAGCCTCGCCTCTTAATACCAACCGTCCTTTAAAAGGAATGGTTACCGGAACATTGGCAAATACTTTGGCGTTGTTGGTAATTACCTCGCCGATTTCTCCATTTCCTCTGGTTACTGCTTTGACCAGCTCCCCGTTTTCATAGGTAAGGACAATGGTAAGCCCGTCCATTTTCCAGGACAGCAGTCCTTTCTGGTCTCCCAGCCAGTCTTTTAACACCTCTACTTCTTTGGTCTTGTCTAAAGAAAGCATCGGCGACTCATGGGCTTCCTTGGGAAGTTCGGAAATGACCTGGTATCCGACCTTCTGGGTGGGACTGGAAGACAAAATGGTTCCTGTCTGCTTTTCTAATTCTAAAAGTTCATCGTAAAGCCGGTCATATTCAAAGTTGCTCATAATCTCCCGGCTTTCCTGATAATATGCCTTTCCCGCCTCGGTTAAAACGGAAATCAGTTCTTTCATTCTTGCGATTGCCTGATTCTTATCCATTCTGGCCTCTATCCTCTCTTTCTGCCCTTTGGAGCGCTGGATGAGTCTGCCAGAAGCTCTCTTAACTTCTTTTCTTCTTCCGGCGTTACCTTCCTGTATGCTCCTGTTTTTAAATTGCCCAGTTCCAGATTCATAATACGGATTCTCTTTAATTCCAGGACGCGGTAACCAAGCGCCTCACACATCCGGCGGATCTGACGGTTTAACCCCTGGGTCAGGATAATGTTAAATTTCGTTTCTTCCAGTTTTCGGATTTTACATGGTCTGGTAATGGTGTCTAAAATCGGGACGCCTGCTGCCATCCGCTTTAAAAATTCTGGTGTAACCGGCTTGTCCACAACCACTTCATATTCTTTTTCATGGAAGTTTCCAGCCCGCATGATTTTATTGACCAGATCGCCCTGATTGGTCATCAGCAGCAGTCCCTCCGAATCCTTATCCAGCCGTCCGATTGGGTATATCCGGTAAGGATAGTTTAAAAATTCTACAATGTTTTCTGCCCGGTCCTTATCCGAAGTGGTGCAGACAATTCCTTTGGGCTTATTAACCGCCAGCAGAACCGGTGGATCTTTTTGTTCTACGCGTATGCCATTGCAAAGAATTTCCTGGCCTTCTGACACCTTCTGTCCCATTACAGCCGGCTTTCCATCTACCAGAACCTTTCCTGCTTCCACCAGACGGTCAGCTTCCCGCCTGGAGCAGACGCCCATCTCACTTAAATATTTATTTAAACGCACTTCCTGCATCATGATTCCTTCTCTTTCCTAAAATGCTGTCCAAAGCGTTTCCCTATGATAGGAAAAACGCCCAGCGCTTCACAAGCGTTGGACGCATTGTATCGGCTGTAAAAACCTGCCGTTTTATTGATCATCATCGGTAATAAACATGGCATCCCCAAATGAGAAGAAGCGGTACCTCTCGTTGATGGCCTGCTGATAAGCCTCCAGCACATGTTCTCTTCCAGCCAGAGCGGAAACCAGCATAACCAGAGTGGACTCTGGCAGATGGAAGTTGGTGATCAGGCAGTCTAAAATCTTAAACTGATAACCTGGATAGATAAAAATCTCTGTCCAGCCGCTTCCTGCTTTTAAGGTTCCATCTGTTCCTGCTGCCGATTCAATGGTGCGGCAGCTGGTGGTTCCCACGCAGATGACCCGTCCGCCTGCTGCTTTGGTATCGTTGACCTTTTTGGCTTCGGATTCTTCTACCATATAAAACTCGGAGTGCATATGGTGATCCAGCACATTGTCTACTTTTACCGGACGGAAGGTACCCAGGCCTACATGAAGGGTTACATGGGCAATTTTTACTCCCATATCCTCAATTTCTTCCAGAAGTTCCTTTGTAAAATGCAGGCCGGCCGTCGGCGCTGCTGCAGATCCTTCATGCTTTGCATAAACAGTCTGATACCGGTTTTTATCCTGAAGCTGATGGGTAATGTAAGGAGGCAGAGGCATCTGTCCCAGTTCGTCTAAGATTTCTTCGAAAATCCCCTCATAATAGAACTGAATCAGCCGGTTTCCTTCTTCTACCACATCTACTACAGTAGCGGTTAACCGTCCGTCTCCAAACTCCAGCTCTGTCCCTGGCTTTGCCTTTTTTCCTGGTTTTACCAGTGTTTCCCAGATGTCATTTTCCCGTCTCTTTAACAAAAGCACTTC
>CAJMQQ010000043.1 GCA_905215625.1 uncultured bacterium | reverse complement strand
TTCTTTACATAGATCAGGTTCGGTTTCCCAAGTCCCTGTCGCTTGCGTTCTATCAAACCACATTTCTTTTCCAGCTCATCCAGCAGCTTCACCGCTTTCTTTTCGGCACAGCCTAACGCCCCTTTGATCTCTTCAATGGTGAAGATGATATAGACACGGCCTTCCTCGTCCAACCAACCATTCCGAGCTGACAGGTTCATGCGGTCAAGCAGAATACCGTAAAGAAGCTTGGCATCGGTTGATACATTCCAAAAGCAATCCTCGGTGAACAACACCTTTGGAACACGGTAGAATGTGAACATCTCCGCTTGCTGACCATAGAAATAATCATACGTCACTCATTCTCACCACCTCTTTCTGCGGGAAATGCTCCTTTTTCAGAGGGGTTCTGCGGAAAGTCGTATCCTTCAGCTTGTACGGACAGCGGACAAAAAAGCAGAAGCGGTACTTCCATCGTGGCTGATAATTCTCACAGTCTTTGCAGCACTTCGGCTTATCACGGCGATTGTATTCATACTCATACATATCAACGCACCCCCACTTCCTTCATAATCTTCCTGGTACACCAGCCGATGCAGGGATGAACCCGCCCATAAGGACAACCTTCACATTCCGACTTCGGCTTTGGGGGTACGGAGATTAAGTAGTAGCAATTCTCTTCGCCCAGGCAGCAGCCCTTTTTATTGTTTTTCCAGAAATGGCAGTAACGGCAGTCGTTTGGCTTGTCTGGGGAATAGACGATCTTACTCAAAAATCAAACCTCCAATCTTTCAGATTTACCCATGAATTTTGGGCATAAAAAAAGAGCGTCTATCCATCCCCGATACAGGGGCAAATAGACGCTCTATGTACATGGTAATATTCAATTTTATTTCTTATAACGGCTTAGCACTCGGAACATCCGCCTTTTGTATTAGCAAGGTTTTTAGCACGATTTTTCACCTAATTAGCTGGAAGGGCATTTTCATTAGCAAAAACGGCCCTTTTTCTGCTAATGATTAGCAGAAATTTTTGTCTTATCACAGCAGTTCGATTTTTTAGGGCTTGTCAAAAATCAGAATTTGAAGTAAAATTTGAAAACATTATTTCGTCTCAGCAATCACACTGGAATTTGTTAAAAAAAGCCGAAAACCCTTGAAAACAAAGGCTTTCGGCGTTGTTAGCTGGCGTCCCAAAGAGGACTTGAACCTCCGACCCCACGCTTAGGAGGCGTGTGCTCTATCCAACTGAGCTATTGGGACGTATTTAATTTTTTTGTCAGCCTCCGTAATTATCGGACTCAGCTCCCAACTAAGGTTTTTCCAAGGTGAGCGTTGTAACGTAACCTTAGGAGGCGAACGCTCTATCCTGCTGAGCTACAGAGACAAAACTCACTTATATATACTACCCTATTTTCATGGAAAAATCAAGGTCAAAAATCTGCAATTCCCTGCATCCAAATCTGCCCTTTAAATCTTCGTCCCACTTCTGGTTCCCCGACTAAATCTTTTTCATTAATTCCCACATGAAACGTTAAATCGCAGGCTTCTATTACAAAATCATATACCAATTCCCCAGTAAAACGATTTTCCTTTTTATCAATGGCCTTAATATAGCCAATCACAGAATACTGGTCGCATTCAATGCCGCAAGGCATAAAACAGGTATCAATAATGGAATATAAGTCCTCTTTTTCCACTCTTCGCGTTACCTGGGAGTAAAGATCAATATCTTCAATCGTCAGCGTATCAATGGCCTCTGCATCTCCGTTTTTTGCCGCTTCCAGAAGATTAGAACGGGTATTGGACGCAATCTTTGACTGCTCAATCTGAACCGCTGTTTTCTGAATTGGAAGAAGAATTTTTCCTTTTACGCTGAATCCGCTGAGCCTGGCGCCGTTTACGCTGCAAGCTTCCTTTTTGCTGCGGCGGATTCGGTACTCCAATGAATTCGTCATATAATAAATCAAAGAAATACCTACTTTATACTCATCCAAAAGTCCGGCAAAGGTCTCTCTTTCTGTATGGCGTTGAATGGAACACTCTGCCTTAGAAGTCACTTCGCTGCTGTTCAGATATGGAAAATAATATTCCGGTTCTATTTCTCCATTCTCTTTCTTTTCTCCTACAATGCAAATTCCCATATCAGGGGCGGCTTCTACACAAAGTTGACATAAGTTTTCCGATTCTCCATGAAACTCCAACTCTGTTTTTTCTTCCTGCATTAACATATTTAATAAACTTTTTATCTCTTTCTTCGTCTGATACATAGAAAATCCTGCTGCTCTTAAAAACTTATGCATTTTTTCACCTCCATCACCATTCTTTGAACTTGCATAAAACACGAAGAATATAATAAGGCGAAGAATCAACTCCGCCTTATCTCTTTTCATACAACCGGCTTTGCCCGGATTGCTATATATTATATACTACTTTTTATAATTATACAATACCCTGAGCCAACATCGCTTCAACAACTTTTTCAAAGCCTGCAATATTTGCACCTGCTACATAATTGCCTGGAACACCATAGCGTTCTGCTGCGTCTGCTGCTTTTGCAAAAATGTTAACCATAATTCCATGAAGTTTTTCGTCTACCTCTTCAAAGCTCCAGGACAGTCTCTCACTATTCTGGGTCATTTCCAGTGCAGAAGTTGCAACTCCGCCGGCATTTGCTGCCTTTCCTGGCATAAACAGGATTCCGCTCTCTAAATAGTAATCTGTTGCTTCTCTTGTAGAAGGCATATTCGCACCCTCTGCAATCAGCATACATCCGTTTGCCTTTAAGGTCTTTGCATCTTCTAAATTCAGCTCATTCTGGGTTGCGCATGGAAGTGCAATATCACAAGGAATAGTCCAGATTCCTTTTCCTTCTGTATAAACTGCTGTCGGAACTGCCTCTGCATACTCTTTAATTCTGCCGCGGCGTACTTCTTTAATTTCTTTTACCACATCTAGTTTAATTCCGTCTTTGTCATATACATAACCGTTGGAATCACTAAGAGCAACTACCTTTGCTCCTAACTGCTGTGCTTTTTCTGTTGCATAAATTGCTACATTTCCAGAACCAGAAATAATAACCGTCTTACCTTCCAGTTCCTGTCCCTCATGCTTCAGCATTTCGTTAACCATATATACTAAGCCGTAACCAGTTGCCTCCTTACGAGCCAGAGAACCGCCGTAGGATAATCCTTTTCCAGTCAGAACACCTTCATACTGGTTTGTAATCTTTTTGTACTGTCCATATAAATATCCGATTTCTCTTGCACCTACGCCAATGTCTCCAGCCGGTACGTCCTGATCTGCGCCAACATATTTATATAACTCTGTCATAAAGCTCTGGCAGAATGCCATTACTTCTCTGTCAGATTTACCCTTCGGATCGAAATCGCTTCCGCCTTTTCCGCCGCCGATTGGAAGTCCTGTTAAAGAGTTTTTAAATACCTGCTCAAATCCCAGGAATTTCAAAATACTCTGATTTACGGAAGGATGCAGACGAAGTCCTCCTTTGTAAGGTCCAATTGCTCCATTAAACTGTACGCGGTATCCTCTGTTTACCTGTGCCTGTCCCTTATCATCTACCCACGGAACGCGGAATGTAATGATTCTGTCTGGCTCTACCAAACGCTCTAAAATCGCTTCTCTGCGGTATTTTTCTTCATTTGCCTCGATTACCAGCTTTAAAGAATCCAAAACTTCTTTTACTGCCTGATGAAATTCTGTTTCTCCTGGGTTTTTTGCAACAACGCTCTCGTAGACTTCATCAACATATGACATAGATTTTCCTCCTTTTTACAAAAAAGACCCATCCTATCTCGGAAGGGCCTCTTTGCCTGTTTTCTCTATTAAGTTCAAGTATAACAGCAGATGCTGTCATTGTCAAGAATATAATTTTAATTGCTTTTTAGCTATATCGGGATTAATTATCTTTTGGTTCAATATAGCCTAGTGCCTGCTCTACTGCTTCTTTTTCCTCATTCCCCAGCGGGCCGTCTGTCTGGCCCATATCAACTCTCTTCAGATAAAGGTAACATCCCTCTCTGCTGTGAACCGAGTTTAACACGAAACCGCTGTTGGTGTAATCCAGCATTGCCATGGCAAAGCTTAAATTTCCACCCATTCCCTTGAATGCATTGTAACGAACCAGTCCAAACTTCTGATAAGACGCCCTGATATTTCGGTTAATAGAGCGGATGGTTTCCTTCGAGCCTCTGTCCTCTTCCTGGAGCCGCCGTACTTCTTCTGAAATTTCTATAATAAAATCCTCTAATGTTTCCGCATCTTTTCCTCTCATAAAATAGTCATATGTCCGGTTCAGCTTGTTGATTTTGGCAATACATACAACTACGGTAATCAGGAGAATAAATGTCAGAATACACAATCCTATTATAATATAACTAGAGTCTATCCCTAATTGGGTAAACAGATTGCTGTCCATACTGCCATTTGTCATTTTGCCGCTTCACTCCCTGTCTTAATGTAACTCTGCATTTCTAATACTGTTAATCCTGTCTTTCCTCTAAAACAGATTTAATTCTGGATAGACTCAATTAACTCTACAATCCTCTCTAATTCTGCCTCAGAATAATACTCAATTTCAATTCTGCCTTTGCTCTTATCCTTTCGGTGAATCATTACTTTGGTTCCCATAATGCTTTTCATTCTCTCTTCTAAATCCTGAAAAATAAAGCTTAAATCCCTCTCTTCCTTTTTAGGTTCTTTTTCCCTTGCTGGCTTTAAAAGAGATTTAACCAGTTTTTCTACTTCTCTGACACTCAATCCATTTTTCACAATCAATTCTGCAGCCGCATATTGCTGTTCCAGATCTTCAATTGCCAGAAGAGCTCTGGCATGGCCATTGGAAATGGCTCCCTGTACCAGAAGTTCTTGGATTCTTGGGTCTAATTTCAGCAATCTTAAACTGTTTGCAATCGTTGCTCTGTTTTTGGATACCCGTTCTGCGATTTCTTCCTGTTTTAATCCAAATTCTTCAATTAACTGGCGATATGCCATTGCTTCTTCTATCGGATTTAAGTCTGAACGCTGTACATTTTCAATCAGGCTGATCTCCATTTTTTTCTGACGATCAAAATCCCTGATAATAACTGGAACTTCTTTTAAACCAGCCATTTTTGCTGCTCTCCAGCGTCTTTCTCCAGCGATGATTTCGTATAAATCTCCCTTTTTCTGCACCATAATCGGCTGCAGAACGCCATAATTCCGGATAGATTCTGCGAGTTCTTCTAACTGTTCCTGATTAAACTCTTTTCGAGGCTGCTCTTGATTGGGTTCAATCATAGAAATTTTCAAATAAACTTCTTTGGGAACTTCTACTATTTTCGTTTCAACAACAATTTTTTCCTGAGGCTCTTCTTTTTTCGTCTCTTCTGTTAAATCACCGCCAAGAAGCGCCCCTAACCCTTTTCCTAATCCTTTTTTTGCTGCTTTTGCCATATCAAATTTCTTCCCCTCTGCTTATCACTTCTGCTGCCAGCAGACGATAACTTTCTGCGCCGCTGGAACGAGAATCATACAAATTAATGGACATTCCGTGACTTGGTGCTTCCGCCAGTCGAACGTTTCTCGGAATAATCGTTTTATATATATTTTCATTTAAACTATTTTTCACGCTTTCTACCACTTCTAAAGACAGGTTCGTTCTCGCGTCATACATAGTGAAAACGACTCCTTCCAGTTCTAGCTTGCGGTTTAATTTGCGTTTTACCAGATTAATCGTTTTTAAGATCTGGCTCAATCCTTCTAATGCATAATATTCACACTGAATCGGAACAATAACAGTATCTGCTGCAGTCAGTGCATTGATGGTCAGAAGATTTAAAGAAGGCGGACAGTCAATAATAATAAAGTCATATTGCTTCTTTACCTTTTTCAAACTGTTTTTTAATAATGTTTCTTTATTTTCCATTTCCAGTAATTCTACTTCTGCGCCAGCTAAGTTGACATCAGATGGAAGAATATCCAGATTTTCCTGCACTTCCTTTTCAATACAATCTTTTATTGCACTTTCTCCGATTAACATCTGATAAACGGTGTTTTCAATGCTGCCCTTTTCCAATCCAAATCCGCTTGTCGCATTTCCCTGGGGATCAAAATCCACAACCAGGACTTTCTGTCCTGCCTCAGCCAGACAAGCTGACAGATTAATAGCTGTTGTAGTTTTTCCTACTCCGCCTTTTTGGTTCGCAATTGCAATGATTCTTCCCATAATATGGCTCTATCCCCTCTTTCAACTAATTCTAAAACTATTTCGTCAAGTATTTCACATTATAACACACTTTTTTATTGATTCCTATGGTAAACTTGCATATTCTTCTAAAAATTCCATAAAATCATCAGAAATGTTTCACGTGAAACATTTCTATTTTCACCTTGTTTTCACCTGTCTGGTGTATTATAATAGGAACAACCCAATTTTAGGAGGTCGCTATGAAAACAAAAAACAAACTGCTTACGATATTGCTCCTCTCTACTGGGGCAGCTGCTGCAACTGTTCTCATTAATCAGGGAATCAAACTTTCTGCCACTTCAAAAAATCTTCTGCAAAGTTCCGAATCTCTCTGTTATAAATGGAGACTTGGAAATATTCGTTATAGAAAAATGGGAGAAGGAAAACCACTTCTATTAATCCACGACCTGATGCCGGAATTTAGTGGACACGAGTGGGATCTGTTAGTTCAAAGTCTCAGCCAGGATTATTGTGTTTATGTCATTGACCTGTTAGGATGCGGATTATCGGAAAAACCCAACATCACTTATACCAACTATATTTATGTCCAGCTTCTCACGGATTTTATCCGTTCTGAAATCGGACACCGCACAGATGTTATTGCTTCCGGATCCTCTGCCTCTTTTACAATTATGGCTTGCAGTCTTAATCCGGAACTTTTCGATCGGCTTCTTTTTATTAATCCGGAATCCATCCTTACAAATACTTTTGTCCCAGGTAAACGTGCAAAGCTTTTAAAATTTATTTTAGATACCCCGATTATTGGAACACTGCTCTATCACATTGCAGTAAGTAAAAAATCTTTAAAAGAACGCTTTACCCAGGATTACTTCCACAATCCTTATCTGGTAAAAGCATCTGATATTGATTTATGTTATGAATCTGCCCATATAGGAGAATCTCCAAAATCTATCTACGCCAGTGTCCAATGTCACTACACAAAATGTAATATTACAAATGCATTGAAAAAAATCGACAACAGTATCTATTTAATAGGAGGAAACTCCATTCGTTCTATCGAAGAACGTTTAAGAGAATACAAGCTTTATAATGCCGCTATTGAATATACCTGTATTGAGGACGCAAAAGCTATTCCCCAATTAGAGCGGCCAGAAGAAGTATTAAACGCAATTGAAATGTATCTTGCGTAAGTTTTCACTGTCTATAAGCAAAAGGTTCTGCTAAAATGTTTCACGTGAAACATTTTAGACAGAACCTTTTTTAACCATATATTTTATTTTAACGGTTCTTTTGATGGCAATCCTGCTTTTCTCGGATATTTTTTAGACATTGGCTCTTTCTTCTCAATAATCACAAAGGAACGTTCTGCCGCCGTTTCTGTATCCATCTCTTCCAAAGAAAACTTTACTACTTTTTGAGTTTTGCTTCCCAAAAGCTTAATTGCTCCCTTTGCCTGTGTCAGTTCTTCTTCTATTGAACCGGATTTATAAGAAATGAATTTCCCGCCTACTTTCACAAAAGGAAGGCAATATTCCGATAACGTTGACAGATTTGCAACTGCCCTTGATACGCAGTAATCGTATTGTTCTCGATAATCAGACTTACTTCCATAATCCTCTGCCCTTCCATGAATAGCGGAAATTTTCTCCAGTCCCAGCTCTTCAATTACATTTTGCAGAAATTTCACTCTCTTATTTAAAGAATCTAGTAAGATGATCTTTAAATTAGGAAATGCAATTTTTAACGGAATTCCAGGAAATCCTGCCCCCGTACCTACATCAAACACAGAACACTCCTGCTCCGATAAATTTCCCACAGCTTTTACCAGTGCAAGGCTGTCCACAAAATGCTTGGATACTACCTCTGGAAGTTCTATAATTGCAGTCAGATTCATTACCTTATTGGTTTCTATCAGCATCTCATAATACCGGTAAAACTGTTCTATCTGCTTATCTGACAAAGAAACTCCGATGGATTCCATTCCCTGTCTCATTAATGTTTCAAATTCAGAATTCATTGATTCTCCATTTCTGCCATTTTTCTTTCCTGTCTGGCCTGTTCTAAATATACTAATAATACCGATATATCTGCCGGTGATACGCCGGAAATTCTGGAAGCCTGGCCTACTGACACGGGCTGGAATTGATTTAACTTCTGAATCGCTTCTCTTCTCAGGCTCTTTACGACAGAGTAATCGAAATTTTCCGGAAGTTTTTTTCCTTCCATCTTTTTAAACTGTGCCACCTGCTGCATCTGCCGTTTAATATATCCCTCATATTTAATATTTATGTTAACCTGTTCCTGGACATCCCAATTTAACTCTGGTCTATCTTTATCTATTTCAGTCAACATAAAATAGTCGAGTTCTGGTCTGCGCACCAGTTCTGCCAATGTAGCTCCTGTTTTTAAAGGCGTACTTTCATGTCCGCTTAAAAACTCCTGAACCTTCGCATTTGCTCCAATATTCGTATGGTTCAAACGCTCCACTTCTGTTTCTATCGCAGCTTCTTTCTCCAATAATTTTTCATAGTCTTCCTTGCTTACCAGGCCGATTTCATAGCCAATTTTCCGGAGTCTTAAATCTGCATTATCCTGACGCAGAAGCAGACGGTACTCTGCTCTGGAAGTCATCATACGATAAGGTTCATGGTTCTCTTTGGTTACCAAATCATCAATCAACACTCCGATATACGCCTGGGAACGGTCTAATACCACTGGTTTTCTTCCCATTATTTTCATAGCTGCATTAACGCCCGCCATAAATCCTTGTACAGCCGCTTCTTCATAACCGGAGCTTCCATTAAACTGGCCGCCGCTGAATAATCCGGATATTTTCTTAAATTCCAGTGAAGATTTCAATTCCAAAGAATTGATACAGTCATATTCTATCGCATAGGCATTCCGGACAATCTGCACGTGTTCCAATCCAGGAACCGTTCGGTACATGGCATACTGGACATCTTCCGGAAGGGAACTGGACATTCCTCCCAGATACATCTCGTTGGTATAAAGCCCTTCTGGCTCCACAAAAACCTGGTGCCGTTCCTTATCAGGAAACTTTACTATTTTGTCTTCTATAGACGGACAGTACCTTGGACCAGTTCCTTCAATCGCTCCAGAAAATAGCGGAGAACGATCCAGATTATCCCGAATGATCTGATGAGTTTTTTCATTGGTATAGGTAAGCCAGCAGGATACCTGATCTTTCTGAACCGTCTCCGGATCCGTAGAGAAGGAAAACGGCACAATCCGTTCATCCCCCTTCTGCTCTTCCATCTTAGAAAAATCAATAGTTCTTTTATCCACTCTGGCCGGAGTGCCTGTTTTAAAACGGAACATTTCAATTCCGTGAGCCTTTAAAGAATCCGTTAAATGATTGGCTGCCTGCAGGCCATTAGGGCCGGTTGGATTGCTGACATCTCCATAAATACAGCGGGCATTTAGATACGTTCCCGTAGCAAGTACAACCGCTTTTGCATGGTAAACTGCGCCGGAGTAGGTTTTTACTCCTGTAATTGCCCCATTTTCCACAATAAGCTCCGATACCTCTGCCTGGCGAATCGTTAAATGATCCGTATTCTCCAGAGTGTTTCTCATATGTCTGGTATAATCCTGTTTATCTGCCTGCGCTCTTAATGAATGCACAGCAGGGCCTTTGGATTCATTTAACATCTTGGACTGGATAAAGGTTTTATCAATGTTTTTTCCCATTTCTCCGCCCAATGCGTCCAGCTCCCGTACCAGATGTCCCTTGGAACTTCCTCCTATATTGGGATTACAAGGCATTAATGCAATACTGTCTACGCTGACCGTAAACATAATTGTCTCGAATCCCAGTCTGGCTCCTGCGAGAGCCGCCTCACAGCCGGCGTGTCCGGCTCCTACTACTACAATATCATAAGTTTCCTCTAAATATGGCATTTTTTCCTCCAACTTATCAAAACGGTTTAAACAAGCTTAATTGTAACAGTTCAGCCATACATCTTCGCATAGCTGAACTGTTACAATTATTTTCCCATACAGAATTTACTGAAAATCTCATTGACCAAATCTTCGCCTACTTCTTCTCCAATGATCAATCCCAACTGGCTGTATGCATCCATCAAATCAATGGAATAAAAATCTTCCGGCATTCCATCCAAAACACTTTGTTTCACCATTTCAAGGCTTTTTACGGTATTTTCCAGTGCCTCTTTCTGACGGATGTTGGTAATATAGACTTCATCATTAAAGCCAATCTCGCCCTGATAGAACATTGATTTAATTGCCTCTTCTAAGTCTTCCACACCAATCTGCTCTTTTGCAGAAATTGGAATAACCCTGTGGGAAGACTTTTTTTCCAGATCTTCTTTTGTTACCACCATGTCCAGATCCGTTTTATTCAGCAAAACGACTGCTTTCTTATCCCGGATAAACTCCATAATTTCCTCATCATTTTCATCTAACGGACGGGAACCGTCTACTACATAAATAATCAAATCTGCAGATTCCGCTGCCGTTCTCGCCCTGGTCACTCCGATCTTTTCCACCACATCTTCTGTTTCCCGGATTCCAGCAGTATCTACTACATTTAAACTGATGCCGTGAAGGTAAATATTCTCTTCCAGGGTGTCTCTGGTTGTTCCGGCTATTTCCGTTACAATCGCCCTGTCTTCTCCAATCAGCACATTCATCAGAGAAGACTTTCCCGCATTGGGTTTTCCTAAAATAACCGTCTTAACCCCCTCGGTCATTACCTTTCCATTGTCTGCAGAAGCCAGCAGGTGTCTTACCTTTTTCAGCCATTCTTCTAACTCTGGCAGAATTTTTTCCCCATATCCATCTAAAGATATGTGTTCCGGATCGTCTAATGCAGATTCAATAAACGCGATCTCATACAAGACTTGTTCTCTCAGTTCTTTAATTTTTCTGGATACCGCGCCGCTCAACTGACTGACAGAACTCTTTAATGCATATTCATTTTTTGCCTGGATCACATCCATAACCGCTTCGGCCTGAGACAAATCAATCCGGCCATTTAAAAACGCTCTTTTGGTAAATTCTCCCGGCTCTGCTGCTCTTGCTCCACTTTTGATTACCAGTTCCAGAATTTTCTTTACCATAAAAATACCGCCGTGACAGTCTATTTCCACCGTATCCTCTGCCGTATAACTGTGGGGCGCCTTCATCACCATTACCAGGACTTCATCTAACCGGTCGTTTCCATCCTGGATAAACCCATAATGAATGGTATTGGCCTTTTCTTCTTTTAAACTTCTTCCATTCTTCCGGACAAAAATTCTGTCTGCAACTTCAAACGCTTCCGGCCCGCTGATTCGGATAATTCCAATTCCGGAATTGCTCATGGCCGTTGCAATAGCTGCGATTGTCTCTCTTTTCATGAATATTCCTTTCTGGCTGACTTTTATAAAAAATGCTGTCTGGCTGTCAGTGGTTTTATAAACCCCTAGACAATCCCGACAGCATCTGCTTTTTCTATCTGTTATTATGCTTCTTTTTTCTCTTTGCTGGAATAGCGTTCTTTCCTACTTACATCTTTCTTTAAGAAGATTACAACATGACGGAACGGTTCTTCTCCCTCGCTTCTGGTGGTCACATACTTATCATTCTGGAGTGAAGAATGGATAATTCTTCTTTCATAAGGATTCATAGGCTCTAAAGAAACGCTTCTCTTTGTCCTCTTTACCTTATAAGCAATATTCTTTGCCAATGTTTCGAGGGTTTCTTTTCTTCTGGCCCGGTAATTTTCCGTATCCAGTTTCACTCTTAAATATCCTTCGCTCTCCTTATTCAGCACCATACTTACCAGATACTGAAGAGAATCTAAAGTCTGGCCTCTTTTTCCAATCAGGATGCCCATATCGTCTCCAGTTAAGTTAATGGACATTTCCTTTTCTTCTTCATCATAGGAAATCTCAATCTCTACCGGAAGATGCATTGCCTCAAATACCTGCTTTAAGAACTCTCTTGCCTTATCTTCAATGGTTTCCTGCTTGCCGGCTCTGATAACAGCCGGCTTTGCACCGATTCCTAAAAATCCTGTGCTGCCTTTGTCAACCACTTCATAAACCAGCTTATCACTGGTGGTTTCCAACTGGATTAACGCCTTTGTTACTGCTTCATCCACTGTTTTTGCAGAAACTGTAATCATCTCCATAGCAAACCCCTCCTGATTATTTATGTTTCTCGTTCTTTTCGTTATACATCTTTACCATGTTTGCTTTTGCCGCCAGACTTCCTGGTTTCGCATTCTGATTGTAATATTCCGTAGCTTCTTTTGCGTGCTCCTGGCTCTTTGCAATCTTTTCCATTCTGACAGCTTCTTTTTTCTCATTCACTTCCTGAATATGTTTCCAATCCTGGCTCATATTCTGATTCTGCTTCACTGGAGGAAGTCCCTGTTTTGCACGCTTTTTATTGGCCTTCTCTAAATTCTGCTTAATCAGTTCATCAATATCCATTTTATTTAAATGTGCATTAACAGCCCACTGCTGGATAATAGTAAACACGCTGCTGGCAACCCAGTAAAGACCAATACCAGATGCGAAAGTAAAACAGAAAAATACAGACATTAACGGCATATAGATGTTCATAGACTTCATCATTGCTGCGCCCGGCGCATTTTCATCTGTTGCGGCACTGCTGTTGGCACTCATCAGCTTCGCGCTGTACCACTGGGTCAGACCAGCAAGAATCGGGATAATCCATGCCAGGTTTGGCATAAATCCCTGCCATGGGGCTACTCCCATATTAATGCCTAAGAAGGAGTTCATCTGCTCAATCTGCATTGCATTTTCTGCAATTACTTCCTGAGCCTGCGGGAATACGCTCTGTAAGCTTGTCCACTGTGCTGGAGTCAGCTTATACAGTAAATCGACGATTTTGTCATTATCCGTAATCGCCTTAATCGTTGCCATAGAAATGTTATTATCGGTAGCAAACTTTGTAAGCGCCTCTGCTGCGTTCATACCGCCGATGGCATTTACCACATTGTCAAAGAATACTCTTACAGAAGGAACGTATGCCGGGATGTTGATAATAACCCGATACAGAGCAAACAAAATCGGCATCTGAATCAGCATCTGCACACAGCCGCCAGTCATGGATGTTCCATATTTTTCATATACTGCTTTCATTTCCTGCTGCTGCATCATCATAGACTGCTGATCAGTCTTGCCTTTATATTTCTGCTGAATCGCATTCATCTCAGGCTGCATAACAGCCATCAGCTTAGAAGACTTCTGCTGCTTAACAGTCAGCGGGAATAAAATCAATTTGATTACCAATGTAAATAAGATAATGCTCAAACCAATGTTCATAATACCAAACACATTGGTAAAACGGAACAGAAGTTCCATGATCCAGCCTAAAATATCAGCAACCGGACCAAATGAAAAAAAGTCGTGGGATTTAGTTAATACTAACAATGAAATACCTCCTAAAAGTTACGGAACTGGATCATAACCGCCATCTGCAAAAGGATTACAGCGAAGAATTCTCTTGCAGGCCAACCAAGTACCTTTTACAGCGCCGTACTTCTGGAGTGCTTCAATGGCGTATTGAGAACACGTAGGCGTGTAAATACAGTGAATGCTGACTTTTAATGGGGACAAAAAAATCTGGTATCCCCGAATCAATAAAATAAAGAGTTTTGCTATCATAAGATTCACTTCGATTCTAATTTAATGTTATGCAGTCCGCACAGGTGCAAAAATG
This sequence comes from uncultured bacterium, assembly GCA_905215625.1. Classification (GTDB taxonomy): domain Bacteria; phylum Bacillota; class Clostridia; order Lachnospirales; family Lachnospiraceae; genus UMGS1370. Next base: position 10,492 of record CAJMQQ010000043.1, on the reverse strand, counting down.
CGCCTTCTAAATGTTTATAATCGGATGTTTTCGCTGCCACTCTGACAACTACGATGATGTCTAACCCCTGCCGGATGTTCGGTTTGTTTAAACGAAATATCTCTCTTATTAATCTGGTCATGTGATGCCGAACTACACTATTTCCCACCTTTTTACTGACAGAAATTCCAATCCTGGTATCTTCCATATTGTTTTCTAATACATACATGACCAACTGTCTGTTTGCATAGGATTTTCCTGTCTCATAAATTCTTTGAAAATCCTTGTTTTTTTTAATCGAACTAAAACGCTTCATTCATTCTCCCTGGGTCAAAAAAAGGCCACAATCTCTTGCGGCCTCTCGTTCATTAAGCGGTTAATTTAGCTCTTCCTTTTGCTCTTCTGGCAGCTAAGACTTTTCTTCCGCCTGCACTGCTCATTCTAGCTCTGAAGCCATGAACCTTTGCTCTCTGTCTCTTTTTCGGCTGAAATGTCATTTTCATAATCTGGCGCACCTCCTCTGATTACTATCTTTTAAGAATATGGGTGAACATATTCCGACTATTTTAGGTAAACATCTTCTTGATTATATCGAAGGAATGGGGCTTCGTCAAGTAGAATTTCAGAAATCTTTCCCTTCTTTCCAGGGTCTAATTGTTAATTTACATAATGTTATCCCCAAAGTGTGGATAAGTTGTGGATAACTACTTGGATAACTCTATAATTTCCACATGGTTATCGATTTTTCCCAGTAATTTTCTGCCAATTTACGATGTTTAAAATTTCCACTTATCCTTTTCCACAATATGTTGATAAGTGATCCCTATTTTGTTTATACACAGCTTGTACACATAGTTTCCACAAGATTCTCACAAAGTTTTCCACATAATTTTCCCTATTTCCTTGAAATCTACTCCCATTTCATGTAGAATAGTATTAATATTGGGTTACTATGCATTAATACTTTTTTGTGGATTTAGGAGACCGGAAATGATAGAAAAATTACAAGAACAATGGGATGAAATCCTTCTTTATATGAAGGAAGAACATGAAATTATGGATATTTCATTTAAAACCTGGCTGCTCCCATTAAAAGTTCACCATGTGGATAAAAATACAAATACTGCAACCATTGTCGTTCCCGACAGTAATATGATTGGATACATCCGAAAAAAATACGGACTTCCCCTGGAAGTGTCCATTGCAGAGAAATTAGGCGTCGAATGCAAGCTTACTTTTATCTCCAAAGAAGAGGCTGATTCTGCCGCTCCGGCTGCTGAGAACCTTCTTATTAAAAAGAATACAAAGGAAGTCAGTCCGGAAATTATTCAGAATGCCAATCTGAATCCCAAATATACCTTTGATACTTTTGTAGTCGGCGCCAATAACAATCTGGCCCATGCTGCTTCCCTGGCAGTTGCGGAATCTCCAGGTGAAATTTATAATCCGCTTTTTATATACGGTGGCGTAGGTCTTGGAAAAACCCACTTAATGCACAGCATCGCCCACTTCATATTAAAGAATAATCCAAATGCAAAGGTTTTATACGTAACCTCTGAGAAATTTACCAACGAATTGATCGATGCAATCCGTAATAAAAACAACATTACCACTACAGAGTTCAGGGAAAAATATCGCAACAATGATGTGCTTCTAATCGACGATATTCAGTTCATTATCGGTAAGGAAAGTACACAGGAGGAATTTTTCCACACCTTTAACGCCCTTCACGAATCCAAGAAACAGATTATTATCTCCTCAGATAAACCTCCAAAAGAGATTGAAACTCTGGAAGAACGTCTCCGTTCCCGCTTTGAATGGGGTCTTACCGTAGATATTCAGTCTCCGGATTATGAAACCCGAATGGCAATTCTCCGTAAAAAAGAGGAAATGGAAGGCTACAATATCGATAATGAAGTTATCAAATACATTGCCACCAATATTAAATCCAACATTCGTGAGTTAGAGGGGGCCTTAACAAAAATAGTCGCTCTTTCCAAATTAAATAAGAAAGAAATTACCATTGAATTGGCCGAGGAAGCCTTAAAAGACCTAATTTCTCCTAATGTTGCACGGGAAGTTACCCCCGATTTAATTCTCCAGATTGTATCTGACCATTTAAACATCCAATCCATTGATATACTAGGACAGAAACGCAACAAAGAAATTGCCGGAGCACGTCAGATTGTCATGTACCTTTGCCGCAATATGACCAGCACTCCTCTTCAGCAAATCGGACAGTTTTTAGGAGGGCGGGATCATACCACTGTGATTCATGGAATCGAAAAGATTACAAAAGATCTTCCAAAAGACCCTGCTTTACAAAATACGATTGATATTTTGAAGAAAAAGATCAATCCACAATGATTTGTGTAAACTTATGTGGATTTTGTGTGGATATTTTTTTCCGCGCATAGCTTTAATTTTGGTATGTGGATAACCACCAGGCACTGGGGATCCTTCCAGCCACTTATTAACATTCTTATAAACACCTTAAGATCCTTTATTAATCTGGTTTTTAAGGCTTTTACACAAATTCACACCCCCTACGGCGATTACTACGGAAAAAAATTATATATCTCTTTCTTTTCTCTATTTATTTCAAGCAAAGGAGTTATCAACAATTATGAAGCTTACATTCAAAAAAGACGCCCTGCTTAACGGCATCAATATTGTACTAAAAGCAGTTACTTCAAAAACAACTATGTCTATTTTAGAATGCATTCTCATTGATGCATCGGGAACCGATATTAAATTAACCGGCAATGATATGGAACTGGGAATCGAAACCACAGTAGAAGGAACTATTTTAAAGAGAGGAAAAATTGCACTGGATGCAAAGCTTTTTTCCGAAATTGTCAGAAAGCTTTCTGGTGTGGACTCAGAAATTACGATTGAAAGCGACGAAAAATTAAATACCGTAATCTCCTGCGAAAACTCTGTATTTACGATCCAGGGAAGAGACGGCGATGAATTTTCTTATATTCCTTATATTGAGAGGGATAAATATATTTCCCTTTCCCAGTTTACATTAAAAGAAATTATCCGCCAGACAATTTTTTCCATTTCTCCGAATGATAGCAATAAAATGATGACAGGCGAATTGTTTGAAATTTCAGAAAATGAGTTAAAGGTTGTTTCTCTGGACGGACACCGGATCTCCATTCGGAAAGTAGAATTAAAAGAACATTATGAGAATATTAAAGTAATTGTTCCAGGAAAAACCCTGAGTGAAGTCAGCAAAATTTTAAGCGGAGACAATGAAAAAGAAGTTCTGATTTCCTTCAGCCAGAACCATATTATGTTTGAATTTGACAATACCGTCGTCGTTTCCCGATTGATTGAAGGCGAATATTTCCGGATCAGCCAGATGCTTTCTAATGATTATGAAACCAGAGTAACGATTAATAAAAAAGAATTTTTAGATTGCATTGAGCGGGCTACGATCCTGATTCGGGAAAATGATAAAAAACCGCTGATTTTAACAATCTCAGATAATGAGATGGATTTAAAATTAAATTCCAGCTTTGGTACCATGAATGCTCAGGTATTGATTCATAAAACAGGAAAGGATCTCATGATTGGATTCAATCCAAGATTTTTAATTGACGCGTTAAGAGTCATTGATGATGAGGAAATCACTCTTTACATGATGAATCCAAAATCCCCCTGCTTTATCCGTGATGAGGAAGAACACTATATTTATTTAATCCTTCCGGTGAATTTTAATGCAGCTTCTGTCTAACACAGACGGACATTATTGACAAAAATATAACAATAAGGAGAGCGCAAACATATGGAGATTGTTACAATCAGAGATGAGTTTATCAAATTAGGCCAGGCTTTGAAGCTGGCTGGTCTGGTAGATTCCGGCGTAGAGGCAAAGATTGTGATTCAGGATGGCCAGGTTCTGGTCAATGGCCAGGTAGAATGCCAGAGAGGAAAAAAACTGGTCAATGGAGACGTTGTCTCCTATAAGGGAAGTGAGTTTCAGATTCAGGCATGATTATCACATCGGTTGAACTTTTGAATTACCGCAATTACGGCCAGCTGCATATGGAATTAAGCAGCGGAACCAATATCTTGTACGGGGATAATGCCCAGGGAAAGACTAATATTCTGGAATCGGTTTATGTGTGCTGTACCACAAAATCCCACAGAGGATCAAAGGATAAAGAGATTATCCGGTTTGGAGAAGAAGAAGCGCATATAAAACTGAATCTGGAAAAAGAGGGGGTTCCGTACCGGATTGATATGCATTTAAAGAAAAATAAAGCCAAGGGAATTGCTGTAAATGGGATTCCGATCCATAAAGCTAGTGAATTATTCGGTATTGCCAATGTTGTCTTTTTTTCGCCGGAAGATTTGAATATTATAAAAAACGGTCCGGCGGAGAGACGGCGTTTTGTAGATTTAGAGCTTTGCCAGTTAAATAAGCTATACGTTCACGCTCTGGTACAGTATAATCGTATCGTGGTTCAGAGGAACAAGCTGTTAAAAGAGCTGGCATTCAAGCCGGAATATGAGCCTACACTGGATATATGGGATGCCCAGCTTGTTTCTTATGGCAATCAGGTCATGGAATACCGGCAAGAATTTATTGCCCAGTTAAATGAGATTATAAGAGACATTCATTATCATCTTTCTGGTGAAAAGGAATCTCTGGTTATTCATTATGAACCCAATGTCAGACAAGGGGAGTTTGAGGCAGTCCTGACCAAGAACAGGGAACAGGATATCCGTCAGAAGACGACTCTTTGCGGTCCTCATAGGGACGACATTAGTTTTTTTGTCAATGAGATTGATATTCGCAAATTCGGATCACAGGGGCAGCAGAGGACAGCGGCGCTGTCCTTAAAACTGGCGGAAATTGAGCTGGTAAAGAAAATAGTGAGGGATTACCCTATTCTTTTGTTAGATGATGTTTTATCGGAACTGGACAGCAGCAGACAGAATAAGCTGCTGTCAAATATCCATCACATCCAGACGATGATTACGTGTACGGGACTGGACGATTTTGTAAATAACCGGTTTCCGATTGATAAAATTTTTAGGGTGACGGATGGAACTGTTAGAAATGAGAATTAACCGTTAGGAGGATTTATATGAGCGCGGAATATGGAGCAGATCAAATCCAGATTTTAGAGGGTCTGGAAGCGGTCAGAAAGAGGCCGGGTATGTATATTGGCAGTACCTCGGCCAGAGGACTGCATCATCTGGTTTATGAGATTGTAGACAACGCAGTAGATGAGGCGCTGGCAGGATTCTGCGATGTGATTAATGTCCAGATTAATGAAGATAACTCAATTACCGTTATAGACGATGGTCGTGGAATTCCTGTAGATATTCAGAAAAAAGCAGGACTTCCGGCAGTAGAGGTAGTATTTACCATTCTGCACGCAGGCGGTAAGTTTGGCGGCGGAGGATATAAAGTATCCGGCGGTCTTCACGGCGTAGGCGCATCGGTTGTAAATGCGCTGTCTGAGTGGCTGGAGGTTGAGATCTGCAAAGACGGAAAGATTTATAAGCAGCGTTATGAACGCGGTAAGGTTATGTATCCTTTAAAGGTAATTGGAGAATGCCTGGCAGAAGAGCATGGAACAAAAGTTACCTTCCTTCCGGATAAAGAGATTTTTGAGGAAACCGTATACGATTACGATACCCTGAAAATTCGTTTAAGAGAGACTGCATTTTTAACCAAGAACTTAAAAATTGTTCTGGAAGACAAGCGGGAAGAAAAGAGAACAGAAACCTTCCACTATGAGGGAGGTATTAAGGAATTTGTCACTTACTTAAATAAGGGCAAGGCGGCTTTATACGATCAGGTTATTTACTGTGAGGGAATGAAGGACGGAGTTTACGTGGAAGTTTCCATGCAGCATAATGACGCCTATAATGAAAATATTTACAGCTTTGTAAATAACATTAATACTCCGGAAGGCGGCACACATTTAACTGGTTTTAAAAATGCCCTTACCAAGACATTTAACGATTATGCTAAGAAAAATAAGCTGTTAAAAGACAATGAACCGGCTCTTTCCGGTGAAGACATCCGGGAAGGCCTGACAGCAATTATCAGCGTAAAGATTGGAGAACCTCAGTTTGAAGGCCAGACCAAGCAGAAGTTAGGAAACAGCGAGGCAAGAGGCGCAGTAGACAGCATTGTAAGCGAACAGCTTACTTATTTCCTGGAGCAGAATCCTTCTGTGGCCAGGGTAATGTGTGAAAAGTCGATTCTGGCACAGAGAGCCAGGGCGGCAGCCAGAAAAGCAAGAGAACTGACCAGAAGAAAGACTGCGTTAGAAGGTATGGCGCTTCCTGGAAAGCTGGCAGACTGTTCGGATAAAAATCCGGAAAACTGCGAGATTTACATCGTAGAGGGAGATTCTGCAGGGGGTTCTGCAAAGACTGCCCGTTCTCGTGCAACCCAGGCTATCCTTCCTTTAAGAGGCAAGATTTTAAACGTAGAAAAGGCGAGACTGGATAAGATCTATGGAAATGCCGAGATTAAGGCGATGATTACAGCCTTTGGAACTGGTATCCATGATGAATTTGATATTTCCAAGCTTCGTTATCATAAAATTATTATTATGACCGATGCGGACGTAGACGGCGCCCATATCAGCACCCTGCTTCTGACCTTCTTATACCGGTTTATGCCGGAGTTAATCAAACAGGGATACGTGTATCTGGCACAGCCTCCGTTATATAAGATTGAGAAAAATAAACGGGTATGGTATGCCTACAGCGATGCTGAGTTAAATAATATTCTTCAGGAGATTGGACGGGATACTAATAATAAGATCCAGCGTTACAAAGGTCTGGGAGAGATGGATCCGGAGCAGCTCTGGGAAACCACTATGGATCCGGAACGAAGAGTGCTTCTCCGCGTGACAATGGACGAGGATACTGCTTCAGAAGTAGACTTAACCTTTACGACCCTGATGGGCGATCAGGTAGAGCCAAGAAGAGAGTTTATTGAGGCGAATGCCAAATATGGTACTCTGGATATTTAAGGAAAGTTGAGGAAAATAGATGGAACCGAATATCTTTGATAAAGTCCATGACATAGACTTGAAAAAAACCATGGAAAAATCCTACATAGACTATGCCATGAGTGTAATTGCTTCAAGAGCATTGCCGGATGTAAGAGATGGATTGAAACCGGTTCAGCGCAGAATTTTATATGCCATGATTGAGCTGAACAATGGGCCGGATAAGCCACACCGTAAGTGCGCCCGTATCGTTGGTGATACCATGGGTAAATACCATCCTCATGGAGACAGCTCAATTTACGGGGCATTGGTTAATATGGCTCAGGAATGGTCTACCCGTTACCCATTAGTAGACGGACACGGCAACTTCGGATCAGTAGACGGAGACGGAGCTGCGGCTATGCGTTATACGGAAGCACGTTTAAGCAAAATTTCCATGGAAATGCTTGCAGATATTAATAAAGACACCGTAGATTTTGCGCCGAACTTTGATGAGACAGAAAAAGAGCCTATGGTTCTTCCGTCACGTTACCCTAATCTTTTGGTAAATGGTACGACTGGTATTGCAGTAGGTATGGCGACTAATATTCCGCCGCACAATTTAAGAGAGGTAATTGCCGCAGTTGTAAAGATTATTGACAATCGTATTCTCGAGGATAGGGATACTTCCATTGAAGAATTAATGGAAATTGTGAAAGGTCCTGATTTCCCGACTGGCGCAACGATTTTAGGCCGCAGAGGAATAGAAGAAGCATACCGTACCGGACGGGCGAAGATAAAAGTCCGTGCAGTGACCAATATTGAAACACTTCCTAATGGAAAGTCCAGAATTATTGTTACAGAACTTCCGTATCTGGTTAATAAAGCCCGCCTGATTGAGAAAATAGCAGATTTAGTCAAGGAAAAGAAAATTGATGGTATTACTTACATTGGAGATGAATCTAGCCGTGAGGGAATGAGAATTAATATCGAACTCCGCCGCGACGTCAATGCCAATGTGGTATTAAACCAGTTATTAAAGCACACCCAGCTTCAGGATACCTTTGGCGTAATTATGCTGGCTTTAGTCAATAATGAGCCAAAAGTGCTGAATCTGTCCCAGATGCTGGAGTATTACATTAAGCATCAGGAAGATGTTGTAACCAGAAGAACCAAATACGATTTAAATAAGGCAGAGGAACGGGCCCACATTTTAGAGGGACTGCTGATTGCACTGGATCACATTGATGAAGTGATTCAGATTATCCGTTCTTCTCAGAATGTCCAGATTGCAAAAGCCCAGTTAATGGAGCGATTTGGGCTTAGTGAAGCGCAGTCCCAGGCGATTGTCGATATGCGTCTTCGTGCTCTGACTGGTCTGGAACGGGAAAAGATTGAAAACGAATATAAAGAGCTTCAGATAAGGATTGCAGAATTGAAAGCGATTTTAGCAGACGAACACAAGCTGTTAGGCGTTATCAAAGAAGAAATCATGGTAATTGCCGACAAGTACGGGGATGACCGCCGGACGGCAATCGGTTATGACGACGATGTATCCATGGAAGATTTGATTCCAGATGACGATACCATCATTGCTATGACCAATTTAGGATATATTAAGAGAATGGATGCAGACAACTTCCGGATCCAGAACAGGGGCGGAAAAGGCATTAAGGGTATGCAGACCATTGAGGAAGATTACATTGAGGATCTTCTGATGACTACCAATCATCATTATCTGATGTTCTTTACCAATACGGGACGGGTGTACCGGATAAAAGCTTATGAGATTCCGGAAGCCGGACGTACTGCCAGAGGAACCGCTATTGTCAATTTGCTGCAGCTTCAGGCAGGAGAAAAGATTACTGCAGTTGTTCCAATGAAAGAATATGACGATGAAAAATTCCTGTTAATGGCGACAAGAGGCGGAATGGTAAAAAAGACGCCAATGAATGAATATGAAAATGTCCGTAAAAATGGTCTTCAGGCAATTGTCTTAAAAGATGGGGACGAACTGATAGAAGTAAAGGCAACGGATAATACAGAAGACGTATTTCTGGTTACCAAAAAGGGTATGTGTATCCGATTCCATGAGACAGATGTCCGAATTACGGGACGTGTTTCCATGGGTGTTATTGGCATGAAATTCGATGAGGATGACGAAATAATCGGAATGCAGATTGAAAGCCAGGGAGAATGTCTTCTGGTGGCTTCTGAGTACGGTTATGGCAAGAGAACGCCGATTAGTGAGTTTACAGCCCAATACAGAGGCGGAAAAGGCGTGCGCTGCTACAAGGTTGTAGATAAGACTGGCTGTCTGATTGGAGCAAAGCTAGTAGATAACAACAGAGAAATTATGCTGATTACCAATGAAGGAATCATTATCCGGATGGCAGTAGATACGATTTCCATTATTGGAAGAAATACTTCTGGAGTAAAATTAATGGATATTGACGTAGAATCTGACATTCGTGTGGCATCAATTGCAAAAGTAAGAGAAAGTTCTTCAAACGATGAAACAGATGATACGGAAGAATTAGCAGAAGAATCTGACGAAGAATAAAGAGTGAGGGAATATTAGAAAAAAGCTGCGGCACAGGAAATCACAGGTTCCTTGTGAAGCGGCTTTTTTCAGCACAGAACAGGAGACAGTAATGGAACGAATTGCTCTTATGGTTTTTAAATCTCTTCCAAAAGTTCCATATTGGTTTTACCGCATCTGCAGATATGGAAGGAAGGAAGATTGTCATACAGAGAAAGAAAGATATGATTATCTGAGAAAAATTGTAAAAAAGGTGAATGTCAGCGGCCGCGTTGAAGTAAAAGGATATGGAATGGAACATCTGCCGGAAGAAGATGGCTTTGTGTTGTTCCCGAATCATCAGGGATTGTTTGATATGCTGGCTCTGATTGATACCTGCAGCCATCCTTTGAGTGTTGTAATTAAGAAAGAAGCAGCCAATATTATATTAGTAAAGCAGGTACTGGCCCTTCTCCGGGGAGTTGCAATGGATCGCTCGGACATTCGCGGCTCCATGCAGATTATCCAACAAATTACAAAAGAAGTAAAAGAAGGAAGAAATTATGTAATTTTCGCAGAGGGAACCAGAAGCAGACAGGAAAATGAGCTGCTTCCCTTTAAAGGAGGCAGTTTTAAAAGCGCTGTGAATGCCGGATGTCCCATTGTTCCGGTAGCTCTGATAAACAGCTTTAAACCATTTGATACAAAGTCCATAAAGCAGGAACAAGTAGAGGTGCACTATTTAAAGCCGATTTATCCAGAGGAATACAAAGGGAAAAAGACTGTTGAAATCGCACAGATTGTCCATGACAGAATCCAGGAAGAAATCCATAAAAATATAAAATAAAAAGTTTGAAAAAAACTTGAAAAAAGTTGTTGACAAGATGAATATTGTCTAGTATAATAACTCATGCGCTTGAGGCGGGGAACTGCTGAGAGCCAAGCATATTGAAAATAAAACAATGCGGAGAAATACTCAAGAGGCCGAAGAGGCGCCCCTGCTAAGGGTGTAGGTCGG
>CAJMQQ010000042.1 GCA_905215625.1 uncultured bacterium | reverse complement strand
CGGACAAACGGTTTTCAAGACCGCCTCGTTATGACCACTTCGATATCTCTCCAAACGTGCTTGTCTATTATATCAGACGTTCATTCGTTTGTCAAGAACTTTTTTAAACTTTTTTCGAAGCTTTTTCTGAGTGGCTTCTTTAGTGGGCCGCTGTTCAAGCGACTTGGATATATTATCATGTCCCCACCAATTTGTCAACGACTTTTTCCACTTTTTTTCAACTTTTTTTGAGTTTTTTCTCCCTGCTGTTGTTATCATCAATATTTAGTAGTATGTTTTAAATTCACCCATATATTTAGTATATTTATTTTATGCTTCATTTCTTACTGCAACTCGCAAACTTTAACAGTGCCTCTGCCACTGCCATATCTTCCGGCGTGGTAACCTTTATATTAAAGTAACTTCCTTCTATCAGCTTTACTTTGTGAGAAGTCATAGCTTCCAATACCATCGCATCATCTGTCACTCCCTGCTGATATTCTTCCCTGGAAAACAGCTTCTCATAAGCCTGGAATATCCATGGATAGAAAAAGGCCTGGGGCGTCTGAATCTGCCACAAGGTGCTGCGATCGGGAGTAGACGCCACAAATCCATCTGCTCCTGATGCTTTAATCGTATCCTTCACTGGCATCCCCACTACGCAGGCTCCGTATTCTTTTGCTCCTTCCAATGCCCTGGAAATAATCTCCTGGTTCAGCAGCGGTCTGGCGCCGTCATGGATCAACACATATTCTGCCCCTTCCACTGCCTTTAATCCTTCATAGACAGAATGATACCGTTCCCTGCCCCCTGCAATCACCTTCGTAACCTTAGAAAATCCATACTTTTCTGCAATTTCATCTCTGCAGTATCTGATTTCATCTGATCCAGTAACCAGGATTATCTGATCAACCGGACTGTTTTCAAAAGCTTCCAAGGCATAGGTAATGAGCGGTCTGTCATTTAATAGAAGGAACTGTTTCTGCACATGACTCTGCATCCGCTTTCCCTGGCCTGCCGCCAGCACAATGGCTGCTGATTTTGCCATTTTTTCTTCCTCCCTGTCAAATCCCTAGCGTTCTCCTAATTTCAAGTTGGGAATTGCGTTTAAATCCCAGCCATGTCTGGTACCTTTCTGATACTCGTAATATGCGGCCACTCCAATCATTGCCGCATTGTCCGTACAGAAAATCGGCGATGGATAGTAAAATTCCAGCCCTTCTTTTTTGCAGGCCTCTGCCATACCTGCCCTGAGAGCAGAGTTAGACGCCACGCCTCCTGCAATGGCCAGTTTCTTATAACCATATTCTTTTGCCGCCATAACTGCCCTGCTTACCAGAGATTCTACTACTGCGTTCTGGAATGAAGCCACCAAATCCGGCACTACAATTTCCTCACCCATCATTTTGGCATGATTAATATGATTTAATACTGCCGATTTTAAACCGCTGAAACTGAAATCATAAGGACTTCCCTCAATTTTAGCTCTTGGGAACTCAATGGCGTGAGGATTACCTTCTTTCGCAGCTTTGTCTACCTTTGGACCGCCTGGATAACCCAGTCCCACTGCCCTGGCCACTTTATCAAAGGCTTCTCCTGCCGCATCATCTCTGGTACGGCCAATAATTTCAAATTCCCCGTAATCCTTCACAATCACCAGATGAGTGTGGCCTCCTGACACAATCAGACACGCAAATGGCGGCTCTAAATCTGGATGTTCAATAAAGTTAGCAGATACATGGCCCTCAATGTGATGAACACCTACTAACGGCTTTTTTGAAGCAAATGCAATAGCCTTTGCTTCGGCTACTCCTACTAACAGAGCTCCCACCAGACCAGGGCCATAAGTCACTCCAATGGCCGTAATATCTTCTAAGGTTACGCCTGCTTCTGACAGGGCACTCTCAATTACCTGGTTAATCTTTTCAATATGTTTTCTGGATGCCAGTTCCGGCACAACCCCTCCGTAAAGCGTGTGAAGGGCAATCTGGGATGAAATTACATTTGACAGTACTTCTCTGCCGTTTCTTACTACCGATGCAGCCGTCTCATCGCAGGAACTTTCAATTGCTAAAATCAGCACATCCTCTGTTTTTTCTCTTTCCATGAGAATTCCTCCATTATTCTTCATCAAAATCCAAAGTCAGAGTATAACCGTCTCTTGCTGCCCTGGCTCTAGGAAAAATCTTCTTTACCTCATCCATAAATTCATCTGGTCTGGTCAGGGATGGGCTGTAATGGGTCAGCCACATCTGTCTCGGATTGGCTTCTTTCGCCAGCGCAGCCGCCTCATAAAAAGTCATATGCTTATTCTCTCTTGCTTTAGAAGCCTTTTCTTTCTCACCGTACATTCCTTCACAGATAAACAAATCTGCATCTTTTGCATACTCTGCAATAACCGGAACCGGACGGGTATCTGTACAATAGGAAACTTTCAAGCCTCTCCGGGCCGCTCCCAGTACCATATCCGGCGTCAGCACCCTGTCGCCGTCCATAACCGTCTCTCCCATCTGAAGATGCTTCCAGAATCTCTGGGGAATCTCCTGGATTCTGGCTCTCTCCACATCAAACCTGCCCTTTCTGGGAATCGAAATCGTATATCCATAACAGACTACGTTGTGATTGACCCGGTAAGCGTCAATGGTATAAGGCCCCAGCTTTAACTGCTGTCTGGTTTCCGTCAGTTCGATAAACCGGAGGCTAAACGGAAGCTCCGGAGCAATCACACGCAAAGCTCCTACTACCCGCTCCAGTCCTTTGGGGCCGATTAAGGTCAGCGGTTCCGTCCGTTCTGCATTTCCCATAGTCAAAAGAAGCCCCGGAAGGCCGCTGATATGATCCGCATGATAATGGGTAAAACAAATCACATCAATGGGTTTCGGACTCCATCCTTTTTCTTTTAAGGCTACCTGCGTTCCTTCTCCGCAGTCAATCAAAAGGCTGCTGCCGTCGCATCTTGCCATCATGGAAGTCAGCCAGCGATAGGGAAGAGGCATCATTCCTCCTGTCCCAAGCAAACAAATATCCAGCATTCTCGTTCTCCTTTTCCTACTGCCACACCTGGGACAGCTTGTTTAAATCATCAATCATGCGCTCGTCAATATAGCGCTCCAGAATCTCATAAATGACTACATCCGGTTTTTCCTGGCCCATTAAGCTTTCTGCACCGGAATTCCACCAATACGTATCAACACGCGCAAAATACCTGGCCATCGTAGCATTGATGGCATCTGCAAAGGAATCTCTATAAATCACAATGTGTCTGGGATCCGGCGCATTTTCACTGGTATAGAACTTTAAAGACGGATAATAACTGGTATCCTCCGTCATATGAAGAACCGTCTCCGGCAGATATCCGTCCACCATCGCCTCTGTCTCGTCAAACTCTCCGGAAGGCAGGTGAGCCAGACGCACCAGATCTCCGGTTCCCCTTGGCGCATAGCTGACCGATACCTGGCTGATATCCCAGGTTTCTCCCCCCAGGGTCTGAATCAGCTCCTGGCCAGCCAGAAATCCGCCTGCATTGTTCCAATGGGTATCCGTCTTATAATACCACTGATAGGATTTGTCCTCAAAACATTCCTTTGGATATACAATCGGAATGTTGGTAGCAGTTCTTAAATAATCCACCAGCACATCCAGCCGGTTTCTCTCGTTTACCATCGTAATGTAGTCCGGCATATATTCTTTATAAATCCTTTCCTTATTAGGAGCGAACAAAACCACAAACTCAATTCCCTGAGCCTCTAAACTGGCGTCAATCCCGTTCAGAAGATTCGCTGCCGTCTGATGCCACTCCTCGCTGCGGCTTCCCAGTCCCCTGAAATCGTCGGTGCTGTTCTGGCCTGCGTAAAACAGCCAGCCATTTTTCCCTAACGTAACTGTAGGGGTATCTGTGGAATCAAATAACTGGTAATCCAGTTTTGCATTCAGCGCTACCTGGTCATCCCGGAAAGGCGCATGGTCATTAATATATTTTTCCACCTGGCCGCCTACCTGGTCTAAGTTGTCCATTGCAACAGAAACAGGGAACGTCTCCAGCATCCTCTGCTCTGCATCGCTGTATGTTTCTGCCCGTCCCGTCAGTCCATCTGCCGCAATCCAGATTCCTGGCACAGCCAGAAAAGACAGGAACAAGCCCAGCATTATTTTTTTCATATTCATTCTCCTGTACTAAAAACGGAAGTAAATAAATGGATTATAGGTACTGCTGATTAGTAAAAGCATAGAATATCCGAAAATTCCCGCCATTGCCAGAATGTCCAGAATCCCAATTTTTTCTTCATCATACAGCCGTTCTTTCAGCTGAGGAATCAGTGCTTGTAAAGGTCCGCACAGCAAAATGCCTGCCGCAGCCAGCACCACCGTCTTTTTAGTCACGTAAAGCTGAACCGGATAAAGGCCTGCGCAGGGGATAAACATATTTTTCAGCAAAATTAAAATTCCCCTCATGCTGGTAACCCGGAACATAAGCCAGCCAATTACCACCAGAAACATGGTTCCCAGCCAGCCAGGCTTTTTCCCGGTCATTCGTTCCAGCACAATTAAAATCCCATAATAAATTCCCCAGAATACAAAGTTTAAAGACGCGCCATGCCACAAACCGGTCAGGCAGAACACCAGAAATAGATTAAGATAAGTACGGCGTCTGCCTTTCCGGTTGCCTCCCAAGGGAATGTATACATATTCCCGGAACCAGGTGGACAATGAAATATGCCACCGGCGCCAGAATTCTGTAACCGACTTAGAAAGGTAGGGGTAATTAAAGTTTTCCATAAACCGGAACCCAAACATCCTTCCAAGACCGATTGCCATATCGGAGTATCCGGAAAAATCAAAATAAATCTGCAGCGTATATAATCCGACTCCCCACCAGGCCAAGGCCGTCCCGATGTGTTCAAACGGAAGGCCGTAAATCTGATCCGCAGCCAGAGCCATGGAGTTAGAAATAATCACCTTTTTTCCAAGACCATAGCAGAACCGTTTGATTCCATAGCAGAAGCCGGACAGATCGGTTTTTCTTGCTGTCAGCTGCTGCTCAATATCATGGTACTTTACAATGGGGCCTGCAATCAACTGTGGGAAAAAGGAAATGTAAAGCGCCAGATTCCACAGATTCTTCTGAGCCTTATTTTCCCCTCTCCACACATCTACCACGTAGGACATGGCCTGGAAGGTATAAAAGGAAATACCAATCGGAAGGGCAATATCCCGGTACGCCAGCACTTCTTTTCCAAACAGACGATTTCCAATCTGCAAAAAGAAGTTAAAATATTTGAAATAGCCTAAGAGACTTAAGTTTACCGCCACACAGATCCACAAAAGTCCGGTCCGCAGTCTTCTTTTTTCTCCTGCCTTGTCAATGGCCAGGCCAAATAGATAATTCAGACAGATCGATACCAGCATCAGAACAATGTAACGCGGTTCTCCCCAGGCATAAAAAAACAGGCTGAACAGAAGCAGAATCGCATTTTTTATTTTCAATCCAGGCGCTGCAAAATACAGCAGAAACACCAGCGGAAGGAAAAACCACAAAAACACCTGAGAACTAAAAAGCATTGCATACCACCTTTTCAAATTTTGGTTTTAACGCTACTACTATAGCACAGCGGGAAAAAGTTTACAACGGAAAAGCGGCGCAGCCCCTTTCTTTTTCAAAGGTCTGCGCCGTCATTTCCTGCTTCTTTCTTTTCAGTTTTACAGAAGTTCGGTCTGTTCCTCTACGTCCACTGCAATCCTAAACTGGCTGATTAGTTCCTCATAACAGGCTTCGCACAAATCAAAGCGGTGGACTTCTCCATCCTTTTCAGAAAAATAGTCCCAGGAGTGGTTTACCATCATCACTCCTTCTCGGACAATCCCATCTTTTACAATCAGTTTCTTTCCGCAGCAGTTACACACAACTGTCTCCAACCGCCCGTTCTTTGCGTACTTTCTCATAAAATCAATCACCTTTCCTCCAAAATCGGCACTTTTTAATCCGTTTCCATTATATACGGAAACCCACCGATTTTAAGTGGAAAATGTTTCAAAGGCCCCGTTTCCACATGATGACTGCATCCTCCATGGGATGGCGGTAATACGCTTTTCGGATGGCCTCTTCCTGAAAACCGCAGGTTTTATAAAGGTTTCTGGCTGCTGTGTTTCCGGATCGTACCTCTAAAGTAAGGGCATACCCCTGATTTTCTCTGGCAAAGTCTTCCATCGCCGCCATTAACTCCCTGGCCGCCCCTCTTCTTCTGGCCTGTGGGAATACGCCAATCCGCTGGATTTCGCCTTCCCCTGCAATAAAACTGAACGCGGCATAGCCGGTTATCTCTCCATTTTCATCTTCCGAAATCCAGAAGTGATTCCAGGCATTTTGAACGCTGTCTTGTAAAAGTGTTTCTGACCAGGGATCGGAAAAACAAGCCTGTTCGATTTTTGCCGCAGCAGGAATATCTTCTGCAGTCATAGAGCGAATCATTTGCCATCCTCCAGACGGTTAAACTGGCAGGGCTGTGCGCCTCCGTCTCCAGCTAACAGTTCTTTTCCTTCCCGCTCCCGTTCTGCCTGGGATTTTCTCAGATAATCCGGCGCATGATCCCTGGCGTCTTCAGTCCTTCCTTCTTTCATGTAAATAGCTCCAAGAGCTGCTACAGACGCAGCTCTCTGACGGTTCATCTGAGGCGGCGCAAATAGAAACGGCGCTTTCATTTTTTCTTCAATCAGATTTTTAAATGCCGGCACTCCGTCTCCCAGAAAGATAACCGGCTGGTTTTTCTCATTTAATTCTGCAATCAGTTCCCCCATATCCATGGCGCACTGGGGCTTCACAACTGTCAGACTGCTTTTTACCTGGTAAACTCCTGTGTAAACCTGGTTTCTTCTGGCATCCATAATGGGGCAGATCAATGCGTCGGCTCCCCAGAGATTATAAGCCATTGCATCTAAAGTGGGCACGTGAATCAGCGGCTTTTTTAAAGCCAGTCCCAATCCTTTTGCTGTCGCAGAACCAATCCTAAGGCCAGTAAAGGATCCAGGACCGCCGGATACTGCCACTGCGTCTATGGTGTCCAGTTCCAAATCCAGCATCCTGGTCAGCTCATCCAACATCGGAAGCAGGGTCTGGGAATGGGTCTTTTTATAATTCATGGTGTATTCTCCGGTTACCACTCCATCGGTGACAATCGCCACACTAGCTACCAGAGAAGAGCTTTCGATTCCCAATATTCTCATAATATCCTCCACGCCGCCCAGT
Organism: uncultured bacterium; assembly: GCA_905215625.1. Classification (GTDB taxonomy): domain Bacteria; phylum Bacillota; class Clostridia; order Lachnospirales; family Lachnospiraceae; genus UMGS1370. The sequence goes on along the minus strand of CAJMQQ010000042.1, from coordinate 19,073 downwards.
AAGCGGCCATCCTAAGTTTGTTTACCGAGAAGACGGTTCTATAGTGATTTTCCGGTAATCAAAACCCTTATCCAAGTCTTTTTCAATGGTAATGGTAATCACATCATCGGGCAGAATCTCTTCTATCAGTTCCGACCACTCTATGAGGCTGACGCCGTCTCCGTAAAAGCACTCTTCATAGCCAATCTCATCCATTTCGCTGACGTCTCCAATCCGGTACACGTCAAAGTGGTAAAAAGGCAGCCGTCCGTCGTCATATTCCTGAAGAATGGTAAAAGTAGGACTGTTTACCGGTCCTTCAATGCCAAGTCCTTCTGCAAATCCCTGCGTAAAGACCGTTTTTCCAACTCCCAAGTCTCCATTCAGACAGATTACCTGTCCGGCTTCTGCCTCTTCTCCCATTTTCTTTCCTAATGCAAAGGTTTCTCTGGGTCCATAGGTTTCTATTATCATAGCACTCTCCATTATATGTGTTTGCAGCGAGCTTTCGGCATCTTTTCTTTTAAATATGCCGAAAGTTTTGCTTCCTGTTCCCCTACCGCAGATTTTGGAATCAAAAACGCGTGAATCCGGTCTTTATAAAGAATAAACTGCCAGGGATTTTTTACTGCCTGGTACATTGCTTCCCAGGGGATTGTTCCAGTCTGGCCGCCCTGTTCTACCGTCACTCCGTCATCGCCCAGGGATAAAATCATCGGTTCCTTTACCGCAGGAGCCTTTGCCTGACGTTTGGCTTTTAAATATAGGGTTCCTGGCTGCCATACCGTAAACATCAGAACGCACATGACCAGCAGAAGCCGGTACGGGCCGCTCACTGATGCCCACTGGGTAATCAACAGATAAATCGCTGCAATAGTAAACAGAATATTAAAAATCCCCAGATAGCCTTTATTAGCATGATACATGGAAAATTTCCAGAGTTCCTTTGCATCCAGGGCAATCGAAAATGAAAATACCGGCGGTTTCTTTTGTTCTTCCATCGTAACCTCCCGACAATTAAAGCTTCATAGAAAGAGAAATCCTCTTTTTATTCAAGTCTACAGACAACACCTTTACTTCTACCACATCGCCGACGCTGACTGCCTCCAGAGGGTGTTTGATATACCGCCTAGTCATCTCGGAAATGTGCACCAGACCGTCCTGGTGGACGCCGATGTCTACAAAGGCTCCAAAATCAATGACATTTCTTACAGTTCCCTTTAAAATCATGCCAGGGGTCAGATCCTTCATCTCCAGCACATCGGTGCGGAGAATGGGCTTCGGCATCTCGTCGCGGGGATCTCTTGCTGGTTTTTCCAGTTCTTTCGCAATATCAAGAAGGGTAACCTCGCCAATTCCCAGTTCTTTTGAAAGTTTCTCCGGATTGGTAATCTTTTTGCTGATTCCAGTTAAGCCGCCTGCCAGAATTTCCTCCGGCTGATATCCCAGACTAGTCAGAAGCTTTTCTGCTGCCTGGTAGCTTTCCGGATGAACAGAAGTACCGTCAAGCGGATTGTCCCCTCCTTTGATTCTCATAAATCCAGCGCACTGTTCAAAAGCCTTCGGCCCCAGCTTGGCTACTTTCAAAAGCTGTTTCCGGTTGGTAAAAGCTCCATTTTCTTCCCTGTAAGCCACAATATTTTTAGCCAGGGCTTTGCTGATGCCGGAAATATACTCCAGCAGAGAGGCGCTGGCCGTATTTAAGTCTACGCCGACTTTATTTACACAGTCCTCTACTACTCCCTGAAGAGTCTCGCTTAAATGCTTCTGGTTCATATCGTGCTGATACTGGCCTACGCCAATGGATTTCGGGTCAATTTTTACCAGTTCCGACAATGGATCCTGAAGGCGGCGCGCGATGGAAACTGCGCTTCTTTGTCCAACGTCAAACTGGGGGAATTCTTCCGTCGCCAGCTTGCTGGCAGAATAAACAGAAGCTCCGGCCTCGTTGACAATAATATACTGGACCTGTTCCGGAATCTCTTTTAACAGTTCTACAATTACCTGTTCCGACTCTCTGGAAGCCGTACCGTTTCCAACCGAAATCAAGGAAACGTGGTACTTTTTAATCAGATCCTTTAATACCTTTTTCGATTCTTCTATTTTATTCTGAGGCGCAGTCGGATAAATGACCACGGTATCCAGCACTTTTCCAGTTCCATCTACAACTGCCAGCTTACAGCCGGTACGGAATGCCGGATCCCAGCCTAATACAACCCTGTTTTCGATTGGAGGCTGCATCAGAAGCTGCTCTAAATTTTTTCCAAATACTTTTATGGCTCCGTCTTCTGCCTTATCGGTCAGCAGGCTGCGAATCTCCCTCTCAATTGCTGGTGCAATCAGACGGTCATAGCTGTCTGCCGCTACTTCCTGAAGTACTGGCGTCGTATAAGGATTGTCCCGGATAATTAACTGTTTTTCCAGAAAACGCAGAATCTGATCTCTGGGAGCCGTAATCTTTACGGTAAGGATTTTTTCTTTCTCGCCTCTGTTTAAAGCCAGAATCCGATGGCCTGCCACCTTTTTCACTGGTTCCTCGTGGTTGTAATACATCTCATAAACAGAAGAAACCTTTTCGTCTTTTGCAGAAGAAGACAGCATTCCCTGATCCATAGTAGCTTTCCGGATATAGGTACGGTACTCCGCATTGTCGGAAACCGTTTCTGCCAGAATATCTTTTGCTCCGGCAATAGCGTCTTTTGCCGTTGCCACCCCTTTTTCTTCGGAAACATAGTCCTTTGCGATTTGCTCCAGAGGCTCTTTTATCATCTGGAGGGAAATCACATTTGCCAATGGTTCCAGGCCTTTCTCTTTCGCAATAGTGGCTCTTGTCCGACGTTTCGGGCGGTACGGACGATACAAATCTTCCACTGCTACCAGAGTAGGGGCATCCTGTATCTGCTTTTCCAGTTCCGGAGTCAGTTTTTCCTGTTCCCGGATGGAAGAAATCACCTGTTCCTTCCGCTCTTCTAAATTGCGCAGATAGCGGAGACGCTCATCTAAATTTCTCAGCACCTCATCATTCAGGGAACCAGTAGCCTCTTTTCTGTAACGGGCAATAAAGGGAATGGTATTGCCCTCGTCAATCAGTTTTACCGCTGCTTCTACCTGCTGGCGGCCAATCTGTAATTCCTGCTGTAATTGCTTAATAATATCCATGCTTTTTCCTTTTCTGTACACTGATCTAGTTTGTTTTGACCAGCTTATTATAAGTCATCGCGCTTTTCTTTGCAAGCAGGCGCCGCATTTCCGTCCAGAAATATCTATGCCTGGTGGACAGTCCGCAGTTTTCGTGGTAAAATAGGCGGTATCTTTTACGAACGGAGGAAATCATATGTCAGATTATAATGATGATAATTTATATAAAAACCCTGACGGCGGCCAGGAACCGCCCCAGGATCCAAACGGCGCTCACCAGGATCCCAATGGCGCTTATCAGGACCCCAATGGCGCTTATCAGGACCCCAATGGTGTTTACCAGGACCCCAATGGCACTTACCAGAATCCCAACGGCGCTTATCAGAACCCAAATTCCTGGCAGTACCCGCCCCAGCAGGATTCTTACAGCAATGGTTACAACCAGTCCGGATATAATGGGTATAACGGCTACAACCAGGGGCCGAACCAGAACCCCTACTATACCGTTCCAGGCCAGGGGCAAGGACAGCCTCCCAAAAAGGAAAGCAATCCAATGGCTGTTACCTCTATGGTATTAGGTATTTTTTCCATTATTTCCTGCTGCGCGTCCCCTCTTGCCGTATTATTAGGCATCGGCGGCATCGTCTTGGCAATCCTTTCCAAAAAAGGAAAACCTATGAGCGGTTTTGCCATTGCAGGCATTGTTCTTTCTGCCGTTGGACTGGTTATCAGCCTGGCATTTTTCGCGTATTACCTTTTCGTCCTTTCCATGATGAAGGATCCAAGATACGCTTCTTTCTTTAATGAAATCTTAGAGCAGTACGAACTGCTTCAGTAAACGAGTTCTAATCAGGCCATAAGAAGGCCGCGCTCCATGTTCCGGAACGCGGCCTTCTTATATTGTTTCTCAGGGCATCCATTCAATCCCCCAGAAAATCAAAATTCCATTTTTTATTATCCAGTTCAGCAAAATAACAGCCAGGCCCCCTATGGCCCAGTAACGGTAGCGCCGGAAAAACCCTTCCTTCCACCGGTCTGTTTTTCCTGACCAGCGCCGGATGCAGTGCATCAGCCAGGCAAGAACTTCAAATCCAATACAGACTGCCAGATATAGGACAAATGGATGATAATACAGACTTACTCCTATTTGTCCCCGCAGCAGCGCTTTTACCGCCCTCGTACCTCCGCATCCCGGGCAGTACAGCCCAGTAAACAGCCGGAATAAACAAGGCAGTTCCTTAAACCTCTGCACCAAATTCATCAAAGAATTAATCTGCCAGATCAAAGGCATCATGCACCAGGCGCATTGCCCGGTTTGCATCCTGCTCGTCAATCAGGACCGTAATTCTGATTTCAGATGTAGCGATCATCTTAATATTAATATCTCCATTTGCCAGGGCTTCAAACATCTTGGCTGCAACGCCTGGATTGCTGACCATTCCAGCTCCGATAATGGACACTTTGGCAACTGTCTCGTCACAGGTAATCTTGCTGGCGGTAAACGCCCCTTTGTTTTCATTCAGAATATCCAATGCTTCTGCCAGATCTGTTCTGGCTACGGTAAAGGAAATATCTTTTTTATCTTCTCTGCCTACAGACTGAATGATAATGTCTACATTGATCTGATTCTTTGCCAGCATATTGAAAATGCGGAAGGCAATACCAGGCTCATTTTTCACTCCCAGCACGGAAATTCTCGCTGTATTTTTATCTACGGCAACGCCGCTTACCAGCATACGCTCCACTTTCGTTTCCTCCTTTACGACGGTTCCCTCTGCCCTTGTCAGACTAGAAAGCACCACCAGTTCTACTCCATATTTTTTTGCCATCTCCACCGAACGGTTATGAAGGACTTTCGCTCCCAATGATGCAAACTCCAGCATCTCGTCATAAGAAACTTCCGGAAGTTTTCTGGCATTTGGAACAATTCTGGGATCTGCTGTATAAATACCTTCTACGTCTGTATAGATCTCGCAGCGATCCGCCCGCAGAGCTGCTGCAATGGCAACCGCCGTCGTATCAGACCCGCCTCTTCCCAGAGTCGTCATATCGTCGTATCGGTTGATTCCCTGAAAGCCTGTTACAATGACAATCTTTTTCGCATCCAGCTCATGCCGAATCCGGTTGGTGTCAATCTTTTTCAGTTTCGCCTTCGTGTAGTCGCTTGTGGTATGCATTCCTACCTGGACGGCGTTCAAAGAGATTGCCGGTACTCCCAGAGCGTGCATTGCCATTGCCATTAAAGATACCGATACCTGCTCACCAGTGACCAGCAGCATATCCAGTTCCCTTTTTGGCGGATTGTAATTCATCTCATATGCTTTGCTTAACAGCCCGTCTGTGGTCTTGCCCATTGCAGACAAAACAACCACCACGTCATTTCCTTTTTCGTAATCCTCTATGCAGCGTCTCGCTACATTCATTATCTTTTCTTTATCTGCGACGGAACTTCCGCCAAACTTTTTTACAATCAGCATGGTGTCCTCCCGATTTGCGGCAGACTGCCGCAAAATGATGCCTTTTTATTCTGCCCGTATTACACGGATAATACCGGAAATACGTTCTTTCTTTTTCTGGAACTCTTCTTCTGTCATAGCCTTTGTCAGCAGGCCAAACTCTGAAAGTCCTTCGATTTCTACCAGTCGTTCTGCATGGAACCATTCGGAAATCTCTTTCTTTTTGGATGCTTCTTCACCCTCTGCCCGCAGGAAATAACGGAATGTACTCTGATTTATAGAGGAAATCTCCTGTTTTTCTTCTGTCCATCCCAACGGAATATTTTCTTTGCTATAAATAGCAGCTTCAATCATGTCTGCCACCACTGCGCTTGCAGTAGGAAGCTTTCCTGCGCCGCTTCCATAATACATCGAAGTCCCCAGCATATTTCCTTTTACCAGGATTCCATTGTAAACGTCATTCACTCCATATAACGGATTTTCTGGTCCAATCATCATGGGAGCTACAAAAGCCGTTACCTTATCTCCTTCCATTCGGCTGGAACCCAGCAGCTTAATGGACATTCCCAGCTTCTTTGCATATTGGAAGTCCACATCTGTAATCGTCGTGATTCCTTCTGTATCAATATCCTCGAAATTAACTTCTCTGCCAGTTGCCATAGCCGTCAGGATTGCGATTTTGCGGCAGGTGTCATATCCTTCTACGTCCGCTTCCGGATTGCGCTCTGCATATCCCAAATCCTGCGCTTCTTTTAACGCAGATTCGAAGGTGCTCTTGCATCGGTCCATTTTCGTCAGAATATAATTGGTCGTCCCGTTCAAAATACCAGTAATCTCTTCAATTTTTTCTCCTGTCAGGCACCGGTACAAGTTACGGATAATTGGAATCCCGCCTCCCGTACTGGCTTCAAACAGGAAATTAACCTGTTTTTCCCTGGCTATCTGCAAAAGCTCCGTGCCACACGCAGCTACCAGCGCTTTATTGGACGTTACGACGTGTTTTCCCGCCAGCAGACAGCACTTTACAAACTCATAAGCTGGATGAACTCCACCCATAGTCTCGACTACAATCTCAACTTCCGGATCTTCTTCAATCCTAGCGATGTCGTGGACAATCTTATTTTCTACCGGAGTACCTGGAAAATCCCGTAAATCCAGAACATATTTTACTTCAATTTCTCTTCCGGCGCGTTTTGCAATGACCTCTTTATTTTGTTCCAGGATTTCTACTACGCCAGAACCAATTGTTCCGTATCCCATTACTGCTGCAGCTAATTTTTCGGTTACCATTCCCTCTGTGCCCATTCTCATAGTCCCTTCCATCCTTTTCACACTATTCTCTGGCTAAAATTTTTACATAATGGATGCCTTTCATAACCTCCATTTCTTCTATCATACTAGAAACATTTCCCGTATGGCTCTGGACTTCTACGCTTAATGTCAACATCGCCACACCATTGACCGGAATGCTCTGATGAATCGTCAAAATATTGGCCCTATAAACCGCTACCACATGCAGAAGGTCTGACAGTAATCCCTGCTCATCATCCATCTGGATAACCAGAGTAATCGTCTTTCCTTTAGTATTGTCATAGAAAGGAAATATATCATCTTTGTATTTATAAAAAGAGCTCCTACTGATTCCTACCCTGTCTGTAGCTTCTTGTACCGTAATGGCTCTCTCAGATTCTAAAAGCCGCTTTGCCTCTACCACTTTTAAAAGCACTTCTGGAACCGCTCTCTGTTTTAACACAAAATACTTGCTTTTCTCTCCCATGATTCTCCCCTTATTTCCTGCCAGATGTCCGTACATAGAATACATTTGTATTCATGGAAAAGATATTATCACATTCATTTAAAGTATGCAACCGTTTTTCCTGTTTTTTCGTGCATACTTTCCTGACGCAGCGCTGAAAAACGCAGGATATAAAATAGCCCGAACAGAAATGTTCGGGCCGTAAACGCTTTTTTGCACAGCTTAATCTGCCATCTGAGCATGTTTATCCGGACATCCAAGACTCAGCCATTTTAAATATGCGCTGATAAATGGATCCAGATTGCCGTTGAGTACGCTATCTGCATTGCCAAGTTCTTCACCAGTACGGTGATCCTTTACCATCGTGTAAGGCTGCAGCACATAGGAACGGATCTGGTTGCCCCATCCTATTTCCTTGACCTCTCCGCGGATATCGGAAAGCTTTTCCGCATTTTCCTGCTGCTTTAACATATACAGTTTTGCTTTTAGCATCTGCATGGCCTTATCCTTGTTCTGGAACTGGGAACGCTCATTCTGACACTGAACTACAATTCCTGTCGGAATATGGGTAATACGGATCGCCGAAGATGTTTTATTGATATGCTGTCCGCCGGCGCCGCTGGAACGGTAGGTATCAATCCGAAGGTCATCGGGATTGATTTCCACATCCAGGTCTTCTTCAATGTCCGGCATGACATCACAGGACACAAACGAAGTCTGCCGTTTTCCTGCTGCATTGAATGGGGAAATCCGCACCAGACGGTGTACGCCTCTTTCAGACTTTAAATAGCCGAATGCATTTTCTCCATTAACCTGAATGGTAACCGACTTGATGCCTGCCTCGTCACCATCCAGGAAATCCAGCACCTCTACAGAAAATCCCCTGCTCTCTGCCCAACGGCAGTACATCCGGTACAGCATACTGCACCAGTCACAAGACTCTGTACCGCCGGCTCCGGCGTTGAGACGCAGAATCGCATTGCAGTTATCGTATTCTCCAGTCAGAAGGGTAGACAGGCGCATCTTCTCCAGATTAGACGTAAATTCATCCAGCATGGTCTGAATCTCCGGAATCACTTCCGGATCATTTTCCTCATATCCCATCTCAATCATCAGTTCAATCTCTTCGTAGAGACTTTCCAGATGCTGGTATCCTTCTACTGTATCTTTTAAATTTTTTGCTTCTTTTACAATCTTAGTTGAGCGTTCGGCATCTTCCCAGAAACTAGGTTCCTCCATGCTCTTATCAAGCTCGTCAATCTTCCTTAACTTAGCATCTAAGTTAAAGTGAATCCCTCACTTCCACTAATGGTTTCTTAAATGTGGACAGCGTATATTTAAACTGATCCAATTCAACCACAAGCTTCACCCGCTTTCTTATTTTTATGGTAACTATTCAGGACGGCGGGAACTCCGGTGAAAAAAGTCGTATCAAGCTTGTTTGTAAACGGCTTTTTCCACCAGATTTTACATCGGAGGAATCTCCGATGCTTCTTGTCCGGCAAAGCCGGACAAGAAGATGCCCCGTCCTGAACAGTTGCATTTTATAGTATTATTATTTAATTCTTATATCGGCTTTCTGCCGCAGCACTGCTTATATTTCTTGCCAGAACCGCATGGACACGGATCGTTTGGATAAATCTTCTGGGCCGCACGGCGCTTTGGAGCCTGAGCTGCAGACTCGTCACGGTTCGTTCCGGTTACCTTGGCAGCCGGTTCTCTCTCTACCTTCTGCTCTACACGGATGTGCATCAGAATCCGGACAGTCTCTTCGCGGATTGCTGCGGTCATGGAATCAAACATCTCATATGCATTGACCTTATATTCTACAACCGGATCTCTCTGGCCGTAAGCCTGAAGGCCGATACCTTCTCTAAGCTGATCCATGTCGTCAATGTGGCACATCCACTTATTGTCAATTACCTTTAACAGAACCACTCGCTCGATCTCACGCATCTGTTCTGCCTGTGGGAACTGGGCTTCTTTCTCTTCATACAGCTTGATGGCAGCTTCTTTGAGCGTATGCTTTAACTCATTTTTCTTCATGCTCTTCTTCTGCTCATCCGTTAAAACAACCGGCGCAATCGGAATAACCGGAAGGAGAAGAGTATTTAATTCCTTCAAATCCCAGTTTTCTGCAGTCAGTTCATCCGGAATTGCCATATCCACTGCATTTTCCACCAAATCGGTAACCATGCGCAGGATAACATCACGCATATTGTCTCCGTCTAATACTTTACGGCGTTCTGCGTAAATAATCTCTCTTTGCTCGTTGTTTACCTCGTCATACTTTAACAGGTTTTCACGGATACCGTAGTTGTTGGTCTCGATCTTCATCTGAGCCTTTTCAATGGCGCTGGAAAGCATCTTGTGTTCAATCTGCTCATTTTCCGGAACGCCCATTGCCTCGAACATCTTCATCAGACGCTCAGAGCCGAACAGACGCATCAGGTCATCTTCCAGAGACAGATAGAATCTGGACTCGCCAGGGTCGCCCTGACGTCCGGAACGTCCTCGAAGCTGATTGTCAATACGACGGGACTCATGGCGCTCTGTACCAATAATCTTTAAACCGCCCACAGCCTTTGCCTCATCATCCAGCTTGATATCCGTACCACGGCCCGCCATGTTGGTCGCAATCGTAACTGCTCCGTGAATACCGGCATCTGCTACAATCTCTGCTTCCAGCTCATGGAACTTTGCATTCAGAACCTTATGAGGAATGCCCCGCTTCTTTAACAAGCCGGAAAGCATCTCAGAAGTCTCGATGGTAATGGTGCCTACCAGAACCGGCTGTCCCTTTTCGTGAGCCTTTGCCACTTCCTCTACAACTGCGTGGAATTTTTCTTTCTTTGTCTTATAAACCGCATCATTTAAGTCAATACGCTGTACCGGCTTATTGGTCGGAATTGCAATAACGTCCATTGCATAGATGTTGCGGAACTCTTTTTCCTCTGTCAGAGCTGTACCGGTCATACCGCCCTTCTTTTTATACTTATTAAAGAAGTTCTGGAATGTAATGGTAGCCAGGGTACGGCTTTCGCGGCGCACATTTACGTGCTCCTTTGCCTCGATTGCCTGGTGGAGACCATCGGAATAACGGCGGCCAGGCATAATACGGCCGGTAAACTCGTCTACGATCAGGACTTCATCGTCTTTTACAACGTAGTCTTTATCTCTGTGCATCAGGTTGTTCGCCCGCAGAGCCAGAATAATGTTGTGCTGAATCTCCAGGTTCTGGGGATCTGCCAGGTTTTCAATGTGGAAAAAGTTTTCTACTTTCTTTACGCCTTCTTCTGTTAAGTTGACTACCTTGTCCTTTTCGTTGACAATAAAGTCTCCGGTCTCTTCAATATCTTCGCCCATGATGGCGTTCATCTTTGTAAACTCGCCGGAAGCTTCGCCTCTTACCAGCTGACGTGCCAGTACATCGCAGACCTCATACAGCTTAGTAGATTTGCCGCTCTGTCCGGAAATAATTAACGGAGTTCTCGCCTCGTCAATTAAAACAGAGTCTACCTCGTCGATGATACAGTAATCTAAGTCTCTTAAAACCATCTGCTCTTTGTAGATAGCCATGTTGTCTCTCAGATAGTCAAACCCCAGCTCGTTGTTGGTAACATAGGTAATGTCGCAGGCATAAGCGGCTTTTCTCTCCTCAGAAGTCATAGAGTTTAATACCACGCCGACCGTCAGACCTAAAAATCTGTGAACCTGGCCCATCCACTCTGCGTCACGCTTTGCCAGATAATCGTTAACCGTAACAATCTGGACGCCTTTTCCAGCCAGTGCATTTAAGTATGCCGGACAGGTAGAAACCAAGGTCTTACCTTCACCGGTACGCATCTCTGCGATACGGCCCTGATGCAGAACGATACCGCCGATTAACTGAACCGGGAAATGTTCCATATTTAATGTTCTCTTTGCAGCTTCTCTGACAGCAGCAAATGCCTCCGGCAGAATATCATCCAGAGTCTCTCCCTTTGCCAGACGTTCTTTAAAGATGCGGGTCTTGTCCTTTAACTCTTCATCAGACAGGGCCGCCATCTCTGGTTTTAACTTTTCAATCTTTTCCACAATGGGATAAATCAGCTTCAGCTCCCGATCGCTGTGGGTGCCAAATACTTTTTCAAATAAATTCATAGGTACTCTCCTATATTTCATACTCAGACATTAAAAGAAAGTCGGCTGACGGACTTTCTAGGTATAATCTTATTTATTGTAACACCAACCGGAGTTTTATTCAACGAGTTCATAAAAAATTTACATCTTGTTACATAAAATTAACGTCATTATGGTTAACTGGACATTGTGTACAAAATGTATGTTCGTTTTTTTAGTTATCCACATTTTCCACATCTGGTTATACACATTTTATAGACATTTTTTTCCTGAATAAAAGGCCGTTTTTACGACAAAAAGGAGTTATACACCAAGTTATCCACATTATCCACAATATTTTTCCCCTTTTTGTCTGTTCTTGTAAAAAAACATAAGTCTGCTGTTTTTTTATCTATTTATCACAAACTTATCAGTTTCTGCAAGTTTTCCCGTAAATCCTCTTGACTTTTTCAGACCGGAATAAGTAGTTTTGCAATACTTTTCTTCCTTATTTAAAAAGAAAATTTATATTTTTTTCAGATAAATTGTCGAGACAATTCGTGTTTTTTTGTTGAGTTTTCCCTCTAAGCGTGGTATACTAATTACATCCCAAGAAAAAGGAGCTGATGTTAATGCGTTTTACAATTACAGGAAGAAATATTGAGGTTACTCCCGCTTTAAAACGTGCCGTAGAAGACAAAATCGGCAAGCTGGATCGCTACTTCAATCCCGACACCGAGGTTACTGTTACATTAAGCGTGCAGAAAGAGCGCCAGAACATCGAGGTTACAATTCCAGTAAAGGGAACGATTATCCGTGCAGAAGAATCCAGCAGCGATATGTACGTTTCCATTGATTTAGTAGAGGAGGTTATCGAGCGGCAGCTCAAAAAATATAAGAACAAATTAATCGACCGCAAGCAGGCGGCAGCCGCATTTTCTGCCCAGTTCTTAGAAGAAGAGCCTGCTCCTTACGAAGATGAGATTAAAATCGTAAAGACCAAACGGTTTGGCATGAAGCCAATGGATCCAGAGGAAGCCTGCTTCCAGATGGAACTCCTTGGCCACAACTTCTACGTATTCCTCAATGCAGATACCGATGAAGTCAATGTTGTTTATAAGAGAAAAGGTAATACATACGGACTGATCGAGCCCGAATTCTGATACAGAAACCCCCGCAGTATTTGGATAGTAATTTCCAGAGACTGCGGGGGGTTTTTAAGTATCTTGTTTTCTATAAAAAACTTCTGTTTCTTTTTTTGCCGCTTCATATGCTGCCATAATCATTTCCAGGCAAATAACAGAATCCTCAATTCCGTACTGCTCGTATTCATAATTTTCCAGTATTCCTAAAAGCCAGTATTTCAAAATGTACGGATAGCCCTGTGGAAGTTCTTCATCTCTAATCTCTATCCATTTTCCATCCTCTTTGCAATATTTAACATGGCTTTTTGTACTATAAATACAACCTTTATCTCCATAAACGCTTAGTTCATAAGAACTTCCTATTGAAAGACTTCCGGTTTCTGCAATTCCTATTACTCCATTTGCAAACTGATAGACAGCAACCGCATTATCTTCAAACTTCTCATTCTTAGCTTTTTCGCTAAAACTTGTTAAAGATGCATGCACCTGTTTAGCCTTTCCTAAAAGATAAAGCAAAATATGAATTGTATGGTGTCCCAAATCAATTAGATCTCCGCCTCCCATTTCTTCTGAAGTATGGGACAATGCCCAATGATCCGGTTTACCAATATTCGCGCAGGATGTATTGCGAATTCTGACATTTGTTATTTTTCCAACAACCCCTTCATCTATCATTTGTTTCACTTGGATCAACGCCGGCTTTACTATAGGATCCGACATGATAAATTTTACGCCGCTCTCCTTTACTGCCTGTCGAATCCGATAAGCACTTTCTCTGGACACCGATAATGGTTTCTCCGTAAAGATATGTTTTCCTGCTTTTACCGCTTTAATAATCAACTCCTCATGCATGGTAACTGGAGCCATAATTACAAATCCATCAATTTCAGGATTCTTTAAAAGTTCTTCGTAATCTTCTACAAAAGGACACTCTATTTCTTCTGCGAATTCTTTTCCTCTTTTTACGTCATAATCCCATACTGCTACGATTTCGCTTTCTTCATATTCTTTTAGCAATTTGGTAAAACGCTCTACATGAACAAACCATTTGCTTATCATCGCTATTTTTACTTTTTTCATTTACATATCCTCATTTTTCTGATTTAGTTTCTGTTAAAAGATGTCTTTCTTTCCACTTTCCACTATAGAAATATGCTACGCAGATGATTCCTGGCAAAACCCTGGAAAGAGCCGTTCCCCAGAAATAACCATATGCTCCCATCCCCATTGCTGTAGCAAAGAATAAGCTCAGACCTATTTTACAGATAACGCCATCTAAAATTCCAATTACAAAATTCATAGATGAATATCCGCAGCCGATAATCATAGACTGATAACAGCTTGTCAGGGCTGAGAAAAAGAAATGCACTATCATAATCTTTAGGTAAACCGCTCCCATCTCCAGTACTTCTGCTTCTTTTGTAAATATTCCAAATACCTGATTAGGCCAAAAATAGCATATCACCGAAACAATCGTTGCTAATGCTGTACAGATATAGAAAGAATACAACACCGTTTTTTTTGCACGTTCGTGTTCTCTGGCTCCCAAATTTTGCCCAACCATAGCTGCGGACGCCTGAGAAAATCCTGTACAATACACTTCCAAGAACTTTTGCAGTTTATTTCCCACACTGTTCGTTGCAGAAACCGTCAGTCCATAGGAGTTTACGCTTGCATTTACCCAAAGCATTGATACCCGAACCAGCATACTCCGCATAGCCTGCGGAATTCCTAATGACATAATTACTCTTACCGCTTCTTTATCCGGTTTAAAACAGGACGCTTTCAATTCCAAGTCAAATTGTTCCCGCCACTGGTACATAAAACAAAATGCTGCTATACAAGATGTTGCTTGTGAAACGACCGTAGCAATAGCTGTTCCAGCTACATCCATGTGAAATACTGCTACCAGGAGTACATCCAATACAATATTTACTACTGCCGCTACAATAATAAACAACATAGGGCGTTTAGATTCTCCCAGTCCCCTTAGGATTCCGCAAATTGCATTATACCCAAAAATAAACGGCATCCCCAGACTGGTAATGATCATGTATATTTCCGCTTCCCGGAAAGCTTTCTCTGGACAGTTAATGATTCGTAAAAGCGGAACACAAAATATCAAAGAAACTGCCATAAGGATTACTGCCATCGTCATCATAGTGGAAACTAATGTTCCAATAGCACTGCGCAGCTTTTTATGATCTTTCGCGCCAATTAACTGAGATATGTAAATCTGCCCTGCTGTACCAAATGCTGTTGCAACCGGTGTCAGCATATCCGCGACTTCTCCTCCTGTAGAAACCCCCACAGTTCCGTTGCTTCCCATAAACTGACCGATCACAATCAAATCTACCAAAGAATATAACTGCTGAATCAGATTTGCCAGAATAATGGGAATGGCAAATATTACCAAACCTCTCATAACAGAGCCTTCTGTTAAATCTAATCCCACCTTTTTTTTCTTTGTTACGGCAACATTGTTCATTGTTACTCCTCTCCGAATCTGGACTCAAACATCTCCAAAGCCGCTGGAATTAAATATTCTTCCGTACATCCATCTTTTACCTGTGAAGCATAAAATTCCTGTGTCCTTTTCTCGTACCCTTCTTTATCCGGCATATATCCGGCTCTTTCTCCTGTATGGGTAATAATAATTGTATTTTTTAAAGGAGAGACCTCTTTTAACCTCATTCCCGTACCACAGTCCAATTCTCCATTCAAACAAAAAAACGCATAATCATCTATCGTTATCAATTTCATTTCCAGTTCTACCGGTTCGCCATCCTCAATAATACCGTTAAACGGACGGTTTGCCCTGTCCATAACCGCAATTTGCTCTTCTTTTGGGTAACGGATTTCCTGTCCAGGAAGAAGAATTGTTCGATCCACTACGGAAATATACATTTTTTCTTTTCCCTGTCCCATCTTTTCTAAAACCCCGATTACATCCACAGCCTGAGTCTGTGCTAGATGCTGGCAAATAGACCAAATATCATATCCTACTGTGAAATCTGGATTATGACTCTTGTCATGCTCATATCTTTGATTCTGCCCTACAAAAATCGGATTTTGGTTTCCCGCAGCTCCACTCGTCCATAAAAAGATTGCCTCCTGAGCCTTATATCTTTCTTCCAGATAGCCGCTGATCATCCCAGGCAAGTCTCCTGCTATCAAAAACTTCTTCTGTTCTTTATCCATTCCCATATAGCAAACAGTTCCATGAACTGCATAATTAACCAACGCTCCAATAATGGCCCCCTCTTCATCTGTAAATTTTAAAACAGCTAACGTTTTATCAGAAGGCCCTTCGAAATCTCTCCCCTGTGCCCATAAGCCATTTTCAAACAACTGATCTCTGTTTACATTGATAAAACTCTTTCCCATTCCTACAGAATATTTTGCCGGCCGCATTCTTTCTATTGCCTCTTTTACACATACTACTGACTGATTAATTACATAATCGCCGTATTTTAAAACCCATGCCTTTTTCTCCGGAATGTTTTTTACTCCCTTATGGGTGCTTGCAATCGTAGGAGACTCATGGCTATGGGCAGCAGCAAACATAATATTCTCCGGTTCTAATCCACATTCCTGTTTTAAAGCCTCTCTCAATTCTTCTACTCTTCCCATGTCTCCTGTTTCATACGTCAGGAATGCCATACGGCGTACACCATTATCAAATACCAGTGCTCTTACATAAATGTCCTGGTATACCCCCTCAAAAATAATTTTTCCATGAAAATATCCGGGCATCATATCTGCCGGAGGTGTTATTTTCTTTTTCCCTGCTCCTGCATATAACTTTCCCATTATGCTTCTCCTTTTACTCATAATGTGACAATATATAACTGTATAAATCTTTTGTCCTTTTTACCAGGTCAGTCCCTCTTCCTAATCTCTGAATATCAGAGGCACCCGGAAGATGATTTACATCTGCCTCTTTGCACCTTTGAATCGTGTTATCATCATAAATATATCCGGGGTTTGGCAATGAAAGGCTGGAATCATGGTTAACAACTACCATATTTTTTATAGGGACAGACTCGCAAATTTTACTTCCCAGGCTGGAATATAATTCTCCATTGACACCTAAGAACCCTGTATTCCCCAGAAGCATTAAGTGAAGACGTATTCCATCCTGAACATCTACCGCTGCTGCTATATCCATATTTGTTTCTTCGCATATAATTGTTTCAATTACACTGCGAATATCAGCAGTATGTCGCCCTACTAATATATTCAAAAGGATTTCTGAATCTTGCAATGTCTGAATTCTCTGTTCTATAGGCTTTCCATTTTTTTCATCTGGGTAAAACATCTGTGTTGCAAAAATCGGACAAATATCTCCTGCCGCTCCACTAGACCACATAGCAACACTTCCTGGATAAAGTTCTTCAATGCATTGGCTTGTATTTCCTCCTATGTCTCCGCTAATTGCCGAAAGACCATTTCCCCAGTTATTCAAAAACATCACTGTCCCATGAACAGCATAGTTAATAAAAAAAGCAACTTCTTTTCCCTGCATATCTTCAAACTTTGCCACAAAAACTTTATGATCTACTGGCCCTATGCCGTTAGATCCTACCGCCATTTCATTTCTTTTTCTTCCCTTGCCATCCAAATATTCATATCTCTGGCAGCGGTTGGCATTGATATAGCTAGAGCCAAACCCGCCTCCCATGCGAACTGGACGAAGCTCTTTTACAGCCTGATCCACAGCTTCCAAAACTTTCTCTTTAATCTGGTCTTCATATTCTTTTACAACTTTTTGAACCTCTTTCGGCTTTTTGGTAATATCATGGGCTGGCGGATATGGCCGATAACCCGTAAGAGGCGCTGTATGGGTATGAATCCCAATAATAAGAATATTCTCTTCCGGAATCTGTGCCCGTTCTGCCAACAATTTTATATACTTTTCCGGATCCGGTGCCTTATCCAAATCAAACGATATAAAAAGCATTCTTGTGATCTGGTTATCAAACAGCAGTGCCCTTACATATAATTCATCGTGAATTGTTCCAAATTTTGCCTTTCCCAATCCTGACATATACGGCAAGCTCTCTCTATCCGGAGTAATGCAGGCCTTTCCCGCTCCACAGTGTAATTGCATTGCTTCGTTCCCCTTTCTTGGCATATTCTAGCTTTTCTTCAATTCTTCCAAAAATTCATGTGCCTTCTCTAAAAATAATTCTGCTCCGCCTTCTGCAAATACAGAATGCGTTCCCCCAAAAGTCAATCTGTGATATGCGCTTTTATCAGATAAATAGTCTTTTCCGCCATTTACCATTGCAATCATAAGCGGAATATACTCTGGATTTTCTTCTCTCAATTTTTTTCCAATTATAGCCGTTGATTCTGGCTTCATCCCAAACAGCACAACCGGGCCTAAAATCAACACTTCTACAGATAATTCCTCCATTTCTGACGGAATAAATTCATATTCTTTTACAGGATGATATGGCTTTCCCTCTGTCCAGAATTTCTGCCCTTGAAGCATCCATGATAAATGAACACATTTCACCTCTGAAATATTTATCTCATTTCCCTTCTCCATAATTCCGGCTACTTCTCTGCCTAAGATTTCTCCCAGCTCTTTTACAAATTCAAAACCTTTCTCACCCAAATTCACATGCTTTGGTTTTCCATTGTTATCCACTTCAAAATAGTCGGCCCTTTTAATTGGTTCTTGATCGGCAGCTGCACCCATAAAAAACATCACTGGTGCTTTCCATCTATTTTCCGCATATCGGCAGGCTTCTCCCGTTACATCTGCAGTTACATACCTAAATCCATTTTTCATTAATGCTCCTGCCAGCGTTGTAGATTTCACTGCATAATGAAAAAAAGCTCCTATACATTTATCATTCTCATCTATAAACTTTACTGCTATTACCGACTTATCAGAATCTCCATCCGGATTAATCCCCTGCCACCATCCATCAGCAGTTTCAATATCCCGGTTAACGTTAATATCGGCACTTCCCATACAAACTTCGACTCTAGCAGGTTTTAAAGACTTCTGCGCCTGTTTAACTGCCTCATTTATCGCACTTTTTATTGCGTTCATATGAATTTCATATTTATCCTGATTTATCTCTTGGGTTGGAACATGAGGAGCAGATAAATTGTGTGTCACACACAACCAAATCCGATTGATTTTCAATCCCCAGTATTCTCCAATCTCCTTTCGTACCTCTTCCACAAGCCTGTTAGGACGAATAGAAGGAAGTTCCAATGAAAGAATCAGTACTTTTTCTTTCTGTTCCAAAAGCAGTGCCCTTCCATGAATTTCATCATGGATTCCCCCAAAATTCTCCTGAGGAAAAAACTCGGCCGGATAATTGATTACTGCTTTTCCTGCCCCAGCTTTTAAAATCTTTTTTTCCATTTTGTAATTCCTCGCTAGTACCTAATCATCACGCTTTTAGGTTCACCTTTCTTTTCATTTGTCTGGATCTGATAGGAACTTTTTTTCTCCCACAAATAAATGGCATA
>CAJMQQ010000041.1 GCA_905215625.1 uncultured bacterium | reverse complement strand
GAATATCGTTCCTGTGCCTCAAAAATAAATTTACCCCAACTCTTGACAAAGAGCCAAAAATATCGTGCGGCACGCCAAAAGATTGTGCAGCACGATATTCTGACTTTTCTTCATTTTCAGTTGAACTTCCGGTCATTTCCATGTATGATAGAAAGGACTATTTTTTTAGAAAGAGGATTGTTTATTTATGGTAGACACGATTGTACAATGGTTCACAGCCAATCTCTCTGGTTTCATGGCAAAAGAGGTAATTGTCTTTATTATTTCCATGATTCCAATTCTGGAACTTCGAGGCGGCCTTCTGGCAGCATCTCCGGCCTTGTTAAACGTTCCGATTCTCACCGCAATTCCGCTGTGCATTATCGGAAACATTCTTCCTGTTCCGTTTATCCTGCTGTTAATCAACAAGATTCTGGAATGGATGGAGCACGTCAGCCTGTTTCGTCCCGTTGCTTTATGGCTGAAAAACAAGGCCATGAGCAAGAAAGATCAGATCGAAAAATACGAATTCTGGGGACTGGTTCTGTTTGTAGGAATCCCCCTTCCGGGAACCGGAGCATGGACCGGCGCTCTCATTGCCTCCCTGCTGCACATGAAAATCCGGAAATCCTTCCCTGCCATCTGCCTGGGTATTTTAATCGCTACTGTGATTATGTCTATTTTATCCTACGGCGTTTTAGGCGTACTGTTCGGATAAGGATTACGGCTCTTCAAACATTGATTCCTCTGATGGGCCTTGCTTTAGAGGCGCTTCCAGCTGAAGCATGACTTCGGCCAGAGGCGTCTCTTCTTTTTTGATTTTTGCACCGCATTTACTGCAAAAGGCCGCTTCCTTTTCTGCTTTTGCGCCGCAGGAAGGACAAGTGATGGTTTCTTCTGAAGGATCCAGTTTTTCTTCCAGCTTTTCAATCCGTGCAAGCAGGATTTCAATGCCGCGAATCAGCTCTTCTTCCGGATGGTTCTCTTTTTCTGCCCGTTTTCCCTGGGAAGTTTCAAAATACCACTTTCCAAGAGCGGCATACAGTTCTTTCAGACGGCCTTTTTCCGTTCCAATTTGAGCGCGGAGCTGGACGTTTTCCGTCACTTCCCTGGCCTTTTTCGCTGCTTCCTCTCCTGTAACAGCAATGGTTCTTCCTACTTTTTCAAATAACGCATCCATGTTCATAGTCTGATCCTCCTTATGAAAGCTTTACTCTAATACCGGAAACAAAAACGGATCGCCGATTTTATCCAGATATTCTCTCAAGCGCTTACGGAAATGAAGGATTTTTTCGTCCTGGCAGTCAGGAGCGATTTCTTCCGGGTTCATTTCATAATAATCCGCTTTGCAGTCGTAGAGCCATTCATGGGACGCTTCCCCTGGCTCATATCCATTATAGCACACATACGTGTATCCGTCTGCCTTAATTCCTCTCCATCCGTAGGCTTTGTGGGTCAGGCCTCTCTTAGAAAACTCTGCAACCATATCGGCTCCGCCTGGATAAGAGCACAAAAACATATCCTGAGGTGCTTCTGGATCCAGCGCGTAAACAGTATGAGGTTCTGCCGGGTGGGTTAAAATCCAGTTCCCATGACTGTAGCCTTCACAAGTGTCCGGAATCGGAGCTCCCAGCAGTTCCAAAAGCGTCGGCATATGGTCCGGACTTGCAAAAATATCTCTGCACTCTCCCGGTACCAGGCGGCCTTTCTGACGGATCATCAGCGGAATGTGGATGGATTCTTCATACCAGATGTTCTTACTCATCTTGCTGTGGGATCCCATCATTTCCCCATGATCGGCAGACAGTACCACGATGGTGTTTTCTTCCAGACCATTTTCCCGCAGATACTCGTAAATGCGGCCAAACTGGATGTCCAGTCCATACACAGCTGCAAAATACTGACGGGCCTTGGTTTCCATTTCCGGAGTCCGCATCTCTTCTGGAACATTTGGACGCCAACACACATCTACGTCTTTAAACTTTTCATAATATTCATCCGGAACCAGTTCGTAAGGAAGGTGAGGCGGATTCCAGGATACAAACAGGGCGAATGGATTTTCATCGTCTTTGTGGTTTTCCATATATTCTAAGGCTTTATCCGTCTCAAATTCCGGAGACCACTTGCCTGGTTTTATCTGTTCTGGCGTGTCCTGCCAGTAATGGGGATCTAGATGCTCGTCGCAAGCGCCGTAAGACAGCCAGTAATCAAATCCCTGTCTTCTCTCTCCCGGCGGAGTAAAGGCATCCCAGTCTTTTGCTCCAGACTCTGGATGGGAAGTAAAGTTCTGCTCGGAAGCATCCAGGTGCCATTTTCCGATATAACCGGTAGAATAGCCCTCTTCCTTCAGCACATTGGCAATGCAGGTTTCCTGGGGCTTTAACATAATTTTTTCTTCCAGACCGATTTTGCAGTTGGTCCACAATCCAATAGACAGCGGATACTTGCCAGTCATTAAAGAACCTCTGTGGGGGGTGCACAATGGAAAGGTGCTGTAAGTGTTGGAAAAGCATACGCTTTCTTCACAAAACCGATCCATCCAGGGAGTAACTACCGGATCTTCTTTCTTATAGCCTACTGCATGGGCTCTCCACTGATCCGCAAATACATACAGTAAATTAGGTCGTTTCTTTGACATTTCCAATCTCCTTTACACTAAAAGCGGACCCAGCCAGAAAAGCGGGTCCGCCATTTTCGCATTTAGCCTTTAATACCACTGGCTGCTACGCCTTCTACGAAGAACTTCTGGCAGCTTAAGAATACAATGACTACCGGAATCAGGGAGCATACAGATGCCGCCATAATCCAGGCATAATCTGCACCGTACTGAGAAATAAACATTCTGATACCAAGCTGAACGGTCTTTAATTCCTTGGTCTTTAAGTAAATCAACGGACCCATAAAGTCGTTCCATACGTTGGTAAAGGTGAAGATGGTTAAGGTTGCCATTGCCGGCTTACCTAACGGGAATACAATGCGGCGGAAAATGCCGTATTCATTCAGACCGTCGATACGGGCAGCCTCGCACAGCTCATCCGGAATACTGATATAGAACTGACGAATCAGGAATACGCCGAATGCGGAGAATGCCTGCATTAAAATCAGTCCCAGATGGGTATCGTTTAATCCCATCTTAGATACCAGGATAAACTGGGGAACCATGTATACCTGCCACGGTACTGCAATTGTGGTAACATACATTAAGAAGATTAAATCTCTTCCTTTAAATTTACATTTTGTAAATCCATATGCTGCAAAACAGCTGGTGCAAAGCTGAATCAGAGTGGTACAGATGGTCAGTTTTGCAGTATTCTTAAAGAATGTTAACAGCGGAATCTTGTTCCAGATAACCTTGTAGTTTTCCCAGTGCATGGACTCCGGCCACCATGTCATTGGAATGGAGAATACGTCCTTATTAAGCTTTAAGGAAGAAATTACCATCCAGTAAAATGGAACCAGCATAAACAGGGATAAGGCAATTAATAAGGCATATAACAAAACTTTGATTGCTTTTTGTTTCTTTTCCATCTCAATTCCTCCCCCTTACATATCTTTGGACCACTTCTTCTCACCGCTGAACTGGATTAAGGTAATTATCAGAACAACTGCGAACAGAATGATGGCCGCTGCACTTGCCGGACCGAATTCCCATCCGGTAAATGCTTTTTCATAAATATAGTTTACCAGTGTCTTGGTTGCGTTTCCAGGACCGCCGCCGGTCATAACGTATACCAGGTCGAATACCTTAAAGCACTGAATGGTCAGCATGATCAGTACGAAGAAGGTAGTTGGGGTCAGCATCGGAATGGTAATATACCACAATCTCTGCCAGCCGTTAGCGCCGTCGATCTGAGCTGCCTCATAAAGAGAACTGGAAATTCCCTGTAAAGCTGCCAGATAAACAATCATGTAATAGCCCATGTACTTCCAGATACTAACGATAGAAACCGCTACCATAGCCCAGTCGGTACTTACTACCCATCTTGGCGGTTCTTCCATACCAAAGAATTTCAGCATCTCATTTACTGGTCCAAAATCAGGCTGGAACAGCATATTCCATACTGCTCCGACTGCTACGATGGAGGCAATATATGGGAAGTAAAATGCGGTACGGAAAATTGCCACGCCTTTGATCTTGGAGTTTAATAAAACTGCCAGAAGTAAAGATAAAATCAATGTCGGCGGAACCGTCATTAATGCGTATTGAACAGTATGGACAAAAGAATCACGGAACACTTTGTCCCCAAAAATTTCTGCAAAGTTTGCCAGTCCTACAAACTCCATTGGCGCCTGAGAGCCATCCCACTTCATTACGCTTAGTACAAAAGAAAAGATTACCGGAATAAATACAAAGATACTATATCCAATCAGGTTTGGAATAATAAAAGAATATCCAACTACATTATTCCGGATTTCGCGTTTCTGACGGGATGTCAGGCCGCCAGCCTTTTTCTCATTCATAGCCTACCTCCTTATATAATCAGCTTTTTGAACCCTTTTCCGGCATTTTTGCCGAAAAAAAGCGCGCCTTCAGGCTTTTTCTGTCGGCGCGCTCTCGTAGTTTCTAATTACCAGCCTTTGATTTCT
The DNA here is from genome assembly GCA_905215625.1 of uncultured bacterium. GTDB lineage: Bacteria > Bacillota > Clostridia > Lachnospirales > Lachnospiraceae > UMGS1370. The sequence goes on along the minus strand of CAJMQQ010000041.1, from coordinate 22,134 downwards.
GCAACTCTGGTATTTAATTCTTCAATACCTTCATCAACAGTATATTCACCAATCATAATCATATCATGTACTTCGTTTAATACGGTTCTTACTTCTTCGATCTGTGGGTCTAATGGACGGTCGAATACGTAATGAGTATAGCTTAATGCTTCTTTGTTGCTCTCTCCCTCTGGGAAGAACTCGTTGGATGCGATGGTGTTAACAGACTCTTCTGTCTGAATACCGGTAAATACGCCGCAGCCTGCCAGGATGTTAGCAGCTTCTGGAGAAGAAGCGAACTTTACAAAATCCCATGCAGCTTCTGGAGCATCGGTAAATGCGCTAACTGCAACTGGTGTCAGAGCACCTACTGTATATCCGCTCTCGGTATCTGCAGAATGAGGAATTCTTGCAACGCCCCAGTTAAAGTCGGTCTCGCCTTCCTGTCTGGACTGCTCCATGGTTGCGATAAACCAAGTACCCATAGGCATCATAGCGCACTGCTGATTCTTAAATACAGAAGAGTAATGGATATTTGCAGTCTTTAAGTTTGCGTAATCCTGCATATAGCCGCCTTCCTGAAGGGCTAATGTATCTTCATACCAAGGCTTTAAGAAGCTGTAATCTTTCTCAACTACTGTATGGTTGCCATCCTGTACTGCCCAGTTGGTAACCAGTGCCTGCCAGGTATGGTCATGAGTACCGTATACCTTTGCGCTGCCCTCGCCAGAGGTCATCTTTGCTGCTAAGTCATAGTACTCTTCCCAGGTCATATCGTTAGAAGGATACTCAACGCCTGCAGCGTCAAATAAATCCTTGTTGTAGTACAGAACATACCAGTCATTTCTGTAAGGCATACCGTAGGTAACGCCGTTGTACTGCAGCTGCTCAAATGCACCGCTGTAAACAGAGGTGTCTACGCTGTCGTTTTTAATAAAATCATCCAGCGGCATTAACTGCTGCTTGTCTGCCATCTGAAGCATGGAACCCATATCTTTTACGAAGATAACGTCTGGGTCTGGCTGAGCTGCAGATAAGCTGATTCCTAAAGAGTTGTTGTACTCATCTGCGGAAGTGTCGATAACCTTGATTTCCACGTTTGGATTCTGCTCTTCATAAGCCTCTACAACTGCAGAGAACTGTGGAGAAGAATCATAGTCCCAGGTTGTAATGGATAATGTAATCTTTTCGCCCTCGGCTGCTTCGGTATCTGCCTTAGAATCTGCCGGAGCTTCGGTTGCTGCGCCGTCTGCTGCAGGAGCTGCAGTAGTTGCTGCTGTGTCATTGCTGCCGCATGCTGCCAGGCTTACTACCATGGTGGAAGCCATAGCTGCTGCCGCTACTTTTTTGAGTCTCATAATAGAACTCCTCCCTTGTTTTGATAGCTTTATTCTAGCAAAAACCTGCACAGAAAGCCATTTTTTTATTTTAGATTTCTATTACTTTTTCCCAATTTATTTGTACTTTTTTTGTTTTCTTATACTTTTTTCATATTTTACTACCCAATTCCTATATTTTTATATATAATAGAGAACAGATATACACCATTTGCTGTACGCAAAAATTGTCTTAAGGAGCCAACGTTTTATGAAACAGAGACAAACCTTTATTCCCAAAACATTTCAGAAGAAAATCATTCTCTATAACCTACTGATTGTCATCTCCATTGCCAGCGCTATCAGCTATTACAACTTTCATTCTTATAAGCAAGACGTCATTGCCAGCGAGACCCGCAATTCCCAGAATACCGTCCATCTGCTCTCCAGCCGTCTGGAGCTGGCTTATCGGGAAATGATCAATCTCTTATTAAACTGTTCAGAACGCCAGTCCCAGTTTTTTTCTGGAAATGTCATTTCTTCCAGTACAAATATGGAACTGTCGGCTTCCAAAGTCCTGAAAGATTACTGCGCTATCTCCGGTTACAGCGAATACATTTATCGGATTTCCCTCTATAAAGAAGGCCAATATTTTTTACAAGCAGGAAGCCTGCCGGGATCTTATCAGGATTACGATCAGATTATATCGGCTCCCTGGTTTGAGGAAAAATTAACCACAAACAAATATCAGTATCACATTCAATTAGAAGAAAATCCCTTCCCTTTAGGAAAAACGGCAGTTCCAATTTTTATTCCTCTGGTTCGTCCCATCAGCTATTATCCAAGCCGGGATCCTGCTGAGGGATGGGTCTTTCTGGCCATTAACCCGAAACTCTATTCCGATACCCTAAGAAGCCTGGATTCCGATCGGTACGTCTATGCGGCTTCTCCAGATGGAACCCTGATTGCTTCCTTGACAGAAAGCAGTTTTCCTATTGACAGCTTTCTCCCTCTTATCCGGCAGGCGGAAACAGCCTCTGGTTTCCTTCCCGTTTCTCTTGGCCACGAAAAGGGAATTCTCACTTATGAAAAAGATGCAGTCAGCGGCCTGATGCTTTTTGAAATCCTGCCATTTTCTAAAATGCCCATTGACCGACAGGTAATTTTAAAAACTATTGCCATGATTTTCTTTTATTGCATTGCAATTGGACTGGCCCTTTCCTTTTTTATTTCCAGACAGCTTGGCCGTCCCATTGAACGTCTGATTGCTCATTTAAATCTGGTTGCCCAGGGAGAATTCACCTCTGACCCTTCCATTGAAAGCAAGGATGAAATTGGTACCATTGGCCGGCAGATCAACCATATGTCCAGCCAGATCAAAGAACTGATGGAAACCCGTATCCAGGGAGAAAAAGAGAAAAAAGATCTGGAAATTAAAATGCTCCAGGCACAGATTAATCCTCACTTTCTATACAATACCCTGGATTCTATCCGGTGGATTGCCACCATGCAGAAAAACAGCGGCATTGTACAGATGGTCACCTCCCTCTCCTCCCTGCTTCGCAATATGGCCAAGGGTTTTAATGAAAAAGTAACCTTACAGCAGGAATTGGAGTTTCTAAATGATTATGTTGTAATAGAAAAAGTCCGTTACTTGGAATTATTTGATCTTCAGACGGAAGTGACCAGTCCTGAGCTGTATCAGGCCAGAATTATCAAACTGACTTTACAGCCTCTGGTGGAAAATGCTATTTTTAACGGAATCGAACCTTCTGGGCGAACCGGCCTGATTAAAATACGGGCATGGACAGAAGAAACCGTTTTATATGTAAGCGTTACGGACAACGGCATTGGAATGTCCCCTGAACAATGTAAAAAAGTCCTTACCGATACCTCCCGTGTCACAAAAAGCACCATGAGCGGCATTGGACTTCCCAATGTGGACCGGCGGTTTAAGCTGGTTTACGGAGACGAATACGGCCTGACAATCGAAAGCGAACTGGATTCCTTTACCCGTATTACCGTTTCCCTTCCTCTTGAATATTGAGAATGCATAGGAGAGTTTAATTATGTACCGTATCATATTGATTGATGATGAACCCTTAATTCTGGCCGGAATCGCCTCCCTGATCCGCTGGGAGGACTACGACTGCACCATAATCGGGAAATCAACTATTCCCACAGAAGCCAGACAAATGATTTTAGAGATGCAGCCGGATATTGTAATTACAGACATCCGTATGCCTGTCTTAAATGGCCTGGAACTTGTAGAATCCTGCAAAAAAGAGGGAGCTGTTTTTTCTTTTATTGTGCTGACCAACTTAGAAGAATTCAGCCTGGCAAAAAAAGCCATGTCTCTGGGAGCCATTGACTATCTGGTAAAGCTGAATTTAAAGCCGGAAGAACTGATTGCCACCTTGGATCGGGCAAAAAAAGGCTGCGATCTGATGCGGAAAAGCCGGAATCTGTCTGGCTCAGCCCAGACAGCCCCCCCTCCTGCCGATCAGGTGCGCCGGTATTTAAGCCAGACTTTATTAGGAAAAAATGCATCTGACAGTCCGTCCGGTACTGCTCCGGACAACAACTGGCGAAGTCCCTTTCTTCTCCTATTCTCCCTCTGCCCAAACCACATCCGGTTCCAGGCAGATGAAGACGGCTATGACTTCCGTTCTCTTACGGGACAGCTTTTTGACATTATGGGCAAGATTTCAGACCGCTATTTTACCCATTCCCTATATTTTGAATATGACGGAAAAAACACGTATCTGCTGGCAGCATCCCTAAAAGACACAGATGATTTCCAGCGGACCTTGACGGAATTCTGCAGCAGGGTTACCACTGCCCTGACTACTTATTTTGAATTAAATGCCGTTTACGGCGCCAGTACCGTCAAAACTTCCCTGGAAGAACTGCCGGAAGCCTTGTCCGAGGCTTTAACCTCTTTAGAATACTATTATTATAACTCTTCCAGCCCCCTGGTCTTTTATGCCGGACAGACCTTCCACCAGAGTGCTGCCAGACATTTTAACATCAATATCTTTAAAAAGGATCTGTCTGCATCCATCCAGCAAAACGACAGCAGCCGTTTAAAAGAGGTATTCCAGCAGATTCTGGACTTATTTGCCACCTGCCAACCCGGCAAGGAGCAGGCTACCAGCGCCTGCATCAACATTTACACCTATCTCTACTCCTTTTTTGAGATTGATCAGGAAGACTTCCGGGAAATCTTTCCCTATACCATTAACATTGCCGAGCAGTTAGGACATTTCAACAGCTTATCGGATATTCTGACCTGGCTGGAAAGCTTCTGTGACAAGTTGTGTACCCTGCTGTCGGAGCGCAGGGGAACCCGTTCCGATACGTTAGTGGAGCAGGCAAAAGCCTATATCCACTCCCATTATTCTGAAAAGCTGACTCTGGCAGATGTAGCGGAACATTTAAATATCAGCTCCGGCCATTTAAGCAATACCTTTAAAAAATTTACCGGTGTGACCATTTCCGACTATATTGCAACCATCAAAATCGACCACGCCAAGGAACTGATTGACACCCACCAGTATCTGATGTACGAGATTTCCGATATGCTGGGATTTGAAAACCCTTACTACTTCAGCAAGGTATTTAAAAAGGTAACTGGAATTGCCCCCAGGGAATATGAAAACATGAAAAAAATCTTTTAACCCTATTCATATGCAAAATAACGGGGAGGCGATTCTTCTAAGAACCGGCCTCCCCGTTATTTTGCTTGTTATGATTCTTGCTTGTTATGACTCTTCTTCCATCCGTTTTGCTTCTTCTGCCAGATCCCTTTCTACCATGTCCGGCACCATTCCTTCTGGAAGGAATCCTATAAGCCCGTAGTTATCCTGTTTTCCTAAATTTACGGTTACATATATCGTAATACTATCCTCTCTTTGCCAAAAATCATTCATATCATAATAGTTTTCCAAAACAACCAGTTCTAAAATCTGCTGGTTCTGTTCTTTTTTATCGTAAGTGACGCTGCATCCCTGCCAGATGTCATCTTCTGCTTCTTTGTATCCAACGTCTCCCGGGTTTAAGATTTTTTCTACCGTTACGCCTATCACGTCCAGATGTTCCCAAAGCTTTTCCGGCTCGATTCCTGCTTCTGCCAACAGATTCAGGGTTCTGGTAAAGGACGGGTAAATGGGATAATATCCTGTCGAAGTGCTATACCACCGGATGTTGCGGTCTTTTTCCGATTCCACATACTGCCTGAAATTTTCTTCTTTCTGATTCAAGAACCGCAGTTCGCCAATAGGAGCTTCCTGTTTTCTGGTATCCAGGCTCAGTTCCTTTAAATCCTGCTGGTAGGCTTCTAAAATGCGTCCTGCCAGTACCGGATCCGTTATCTCGTCTTCTTCTAATTGCTTCCCGTTGGATGTTACCTGATACTGAAGTTTTACGATGTCTTCCGGCAAAAATCCGAGAACCGGATATTTTCCCTGCTGGTACGCTTCATCCAAATAGATCGTGCTGGCTGCTTCCCAGGCCTCAGACAGCGGGAACCGGTACTGTCTCCACACCTTTTTTCCATTAGTCAGCGTATACTGGATGGTCACATATCCCCAGTTTTCCTTCTGTTCCTCCATCTCATAATACTGTTCCTTTGATGTCTTCTCCATCAGCGTATATTCAATGCCTTTTTTGGCAATTTCCAGAACTGGTTCTACATTGGTCATTTTCATATGGTCGAACACATAATCCAAACTTCTGATCTGCACCAGTTCCGGATCCTGTCCCTCTTCTCCGTCCTTGATTTCAAAGTAGGTTACCCATCCGTCTCTTCCGAACTCAATTGCCGCTTCGGCTACGGTTTCTTTTTCCGGCAGATATGCGTCATAGCCGATCCAGTCGTTTTTGAAGCAGAACAGTACAGCCAAACTGCCCATCATACATACTGCCAGCTGGATTTTGTGATCAAACAGCCTGCGGAAATCAAAATGGTAAATAATCTCAATCATGCAGTGGCACAAAATTGCTCCTACCGCAATTCCAAATACTGCCCATCCGGTACTGGACTGTAAGAGCCAGAAAAACAGCCCTCCTGACAGGGAAGAAAGCAGGGTCAGCAAAATCCGGATTACCGGCTTGCTTACCGGAAACGCCATCGCTTTTCCAGCTGCCTCTGACGGACGTTTTTTATACAGCAACACGCATAAAACGATGAGAATGGCTACTGCCAGTCCGCTAGCAGCAATCAGTCCTTCAAAGGTAAGACTTCCCTCGTACTGCCAGCTTTCCGGCTTTCTGACCGCCAAAATATAGCTGACAATGGGCGACAATCTCATCAGTTTATCCATCAACGTTTCTGAAAAATCAAGGTACGTAGTAAACCAGGTCTGAAAATATCCCTGGATAATAAATGTCAGCCATGGGAAAAAGAGGAAAAATACGCCGCCTCCCAAAAGGCCTACGATGAGATTACCGGTCATAATCATGGCCAGCGATACGGTGCTGTAAATCAGCAGGAAATACAGCATATGGAGAAACCATCCCATTACTGCCATTTTCGCCAGTCCTGCTACCGGAACCCCATAGGAAGCTGCTATAATCAACGCGATTCCCAGGCACAGGGCATAGGCTGCTGCTGGAATCAGAATTCCAACAGAGAAGGCAGCTGTAAACAGCAGTCCCCGTTTTACCGGAATACTGTGGTAAAAGTCTACTTTTCTCTTGTTGTGAAGGTAGGCAAAGCTGGATACTCCGCATACCACCGCCGCCCCGATAATCACCATCACGACAATCGGATTCTCATAAGGCGAAAGAACCTGCTCAGCCGCTTCCATAAGAGCCTGATGCTCCGGTTTTCCTATCTGCGGCCCATACTGGAACGCCATCGCATATTCTTTCTTTACATTACTTAACTGGAGAGCCAGAACAATGGGGTATGTAAAGAAAAATACCAAAAATGACAACGCAGCAAGCCAGACTCTTCTCTTACCGTCTTCTTTTGCCAATTTAAAGAATAAGTTTCTTGATGTCATAACCTGCCACCTCCGTTTCACTGATAAAGATTTCTTCTAATGACAATGGAATCAATTCAAAAAATACCGGTTCATAGGCTGACAGCCTGTCTTCTATCTCCTGTCTGTTTCCCCGGACCGTAAGGGTGGACAGACTGCCCCGTTTCTCTATTTTTACAACTTCCAGACCTTTTATGCTCTCCGGTTCCATGCCAGGTTTTAACACACACTGAACCTTGTGAATATTCAGCTTCATATCATCCAGATCTCTGGAGAGCAAAATCCCTCCTTTATGAAGCAGCCCTACGTGATCGCAGATATCTTCTAACTCCCGAAGGTTGTGGGAGGCAATAATGGGCGTCAGATTTCTCTCTTCCATATCGGCTGCAAAAATACTCTTAACCGTCTGGCGCATCACCGGATCCAGACCGTCAAAAGTCTCGTCGCAGAAGAGATAGTCCGTATTGGCGCATACGCCGCAGATTACGGAAACCTGTTTTTTCATACCTTTGGAAAAGGTATTAATCTTCCGCTTTTCATCCAGTTCAAAATTCTTCATCAGCTTATGAAATCGTTCTTTGTCAAACCGTTCATAGACAATGCTGTAGTAATCTCTCATCTCTGCCGGTGTCGAATTGCCAAAGAAATACTGCTCATCGGAAATATAGAAAAACCGTTTCTTTGCCTTTATATTTTCAAAGACTTCCTCTCCATCTATGGAAATACTTCCTTCATCCGGTTTTAATACGCCGCTGGCCATCCGCAGGAAGGTGCTTTTGCCTGCTCCGTTGGTTCCTATCAGGCCAAACACATTTCCATCCCGAATGGTAGCGTTAATATGATCGACCGCTACAATATCATCAAAGCGCTTGGTCACATTTACCGCATTAATCATGCTCATTCCCTCCTGTATCTTCCTGTTTGAATGATTTCTGTCCGATACCTGCATCTGTGCAGCCGGCTTTCTGTATCCCTTCCTTTGCTGCCATCAGGATTTCCTCTTCTGCCAGTCCCAGACGGGCCGCCTCGGATACCGCCTCCAGAACCTTTTCCATGGCTTCCTTTTGCCGGAACTGCTTCATTTTCGATGTGTCTGTTACAAAACTGCCTTTGCCCTTTATCGAATAAATATATCCCTGTCTCTCCAGTTCCGCATATGCCCGCTGAATGGTATTGGGATTGATAGACAGCGCCACTGCCATGCTCCGGACAGATGGGAGCTGACTGTTTTCTTCCAGTACTCCCAGCATCATCATAGAGGCCAGTTTCTCCGTCACCTGTTCATAGATAGGACGCCGGTCTTTGTAATCCAGCTCGATCAGCATCTGATGCCTCCTTTCCAGTCGTCCGGATGTCTGGCTGCCAGAAGTCATCCGTACCAACTGTATTATTTATATTAATACAGTACCATAAGTTAGAACAAATGTAAACAGACGGTTTTCTTACGATTTTGTGAAGAACAATGGAGCCAAATACAAAAAGGCGTCTCAAAATTATGATTGATTTTGAGACACCTCATGTTTAAAAACACTTATTTAATTTTTTCTAAGATAGAAGTTCCTATGGTTCCCTCTGGCATGGCAATTCCGAAATTCTCCGCAATAGTAGCCCCTACTGCTCCAAAGGAATCGGTCTCTTCCAGTTTTCCAGAGCCGCTTAAGCCCTTGGCATAAATCAGAAGCGGAACCTGCTCCCTGGTATGATCGGTACCCTTATATGTCGGATCGTTTCCATGGTCAGCTGTAATCATCAGCAAATCGTCTTCCCGAAGAAGTTCTAATACCTGACCCAGCTTTTCATCAAACCGTTCCGTCTCCTTTGCGTACCCCTCCGGATTTCTCCGATGTCCCCATAAGGCATCAAAGTCTACCAGATTGACAAAACACAGACCCTCAAAGTCTTTGTTTGCCACTATATCTGCCGTCTGCTCCATTCCATGAACGGAACTGTCGGAATGGTAAGCTTCTGTAATTCCCTCTCCGTTGAAAATATCGCGGATTTTTCCTATGGAAATAACTGAGAAGCCGTGTTCCTTCAACTCATCCAGCACAGTTTTTCCAGTTGGACTTAAGGCATAATCGTGGCGGTTGCTGGTTCGTTTGAACTCGCCCTTCTTTTTGCCCACATAGGGTCTGGCAATGATGCGGCCAACCCTCCACTCATCTTTCAACGTTATTTCCCTGGCAATTTCACAGCAGCGGTACAGTTCGTCCAGACCAAAGGTTTCCTCGTTTCCGCAAATCTGCAGAACCGAGTCTGCCGAGGTATACACGATCATGTGACCTGTCGCAATCTCTTCTTCTGCCAGTTCATCTAAAATTTCCGTTCCGCTGGAACTCTTGTTGCCGATGATTTTTCGTCCGGTACGTTTTTCCAGTTCTTCAATCAGTTCTGGCGGAAATCCGGTTTCTGTAAAGGTCACAAACGGCTTGGTGGTTTTAATTCCCATCAGTTCCCAGTGTCCGGTCATGGTGTCCTTGCCTTTGCTCTTTTCATTCAGAACGGTGTAATAGCCAATGGGCTTTTCTGCCGGCTCTACTCCCTTTAAGGAATGAAGATTGGCCAGTCCCAGTTTTTGAAGATTAGGTATCTTCCAATGCTCCACGTATTCGGCAATGTGCCCCATGGTATCGGCTCCCTCATCTCCGTATTCACCGGCATCTCTGGCATTTCCCGCTCCAAAAGAATCCATGACGATTACAAACACCCGTTTAAATTTCTTCATAGCCTTTTCCTCCAATTATCTGGTTGTCGGCTCCATATCAATTGCTTTTACCGGGCAGACAATCTGGCAAAGTCCGCAGCCAGTACACTTTTCTGTATTTACCAATGCTTTCTTTCTGTCCTTATCCAGCGAAATGGCCTGTTTTCCTCCATCCTGACAGGAGGTCGCACATCTTCCGCATCCAATACAGGTTTCTTCGTTCACCTTTGCAGCCAGCTGCTGTTCTAATGATAAGTTTCTTGCTGCAGGCGCCATATGATCCAGAGAATATCCTCTAAACTCATCAATAGACTGGTATCCTTTTTCTTCCATGAATTTCTGAAGATAAGCCAGCATTGGTTTGATAATGCCGTATCCCTGATACATAACTGCCGTTGCGCTCTGAAGTGTATCGGCTCCCAGCAGAAGGTATTCCAGCGCATCCTGTCCATTGCAGATTCCGCCCACTGCAGAAATATCAAATTTCTGTTCTTTTGCCGCCTTAGCCATCTTGTAAATACAGTGCTGTGCCATAGGCTTAATAAATGCTCCCGATAATCCCATAGGAGCACTCTGTCCCATTACGTCCGGGGTATGTACCATGGTATCCGGATTGATGGGGCCGATCCCGTGAATGGAATTGATACCGGTAACTGCGTCAGCTCCTGCCTCTGCTGCATACCGGGCCATCTGTCCTACATCATTGACATGGATGGACAGCTTGGCAATCACCGGAATCCGGATTACTTCTTTCACCCAGCGGATTACCTGCTGCATCAGTTCTTTATCCTGGCAGATCATTACGCCAGCTTCGCTGTCAATACAGGAAAGACACAGTTCCAGTGCATCTGCGCCGGCATCTTCTGCTTTTTTCGCAAGGGTTTTCCATTCGTCTTCCAGATACTGGGCTTTTATGCTGATAATCAGCATTTTCTCCGGATACTGTTTCTTTACCTGTGCAAAATCCGCAAATGCGGCGTCTACGGTCTTATCCATCACAAAATCAATGTTTCCCATTCCGGTAACGCCCTTTGTGCCGGTTGTAGAAACAGGCAGCATTCTCGGAGACAGGCTCAGCTTCATTTCATCCTGCAAATAGGAGATACTTTTGGTAACTGCTCCTGCCCATCCCATTTCAAATGCCCTGCCAATCATGGCTCCTGTCGCACTGACCGGAGATGACCCCAGCAAAAATGGATTTTCACAGCGGAACCCACAATAATTTGTTTCCATATTTAATGCCATATTGTTTTCCTCCGTCCTAATTTACGCTTCCAACAGCTTTCCCCATCCATGGAAAGACAGATTATCCAGACCGGATAACCGAAGCCCCTCCCGGACTGCCGCTGTTACAGAATCGAATACAATGGCTCCTGTCTGCCGTTCAATCTCTTCCGCTCTCCATGCTGCTGCCAGATTGGTGCAGACTACTGCAATCCCCTCTCCGGCTGCCGCATGGGTACTGCAGCATAACTGTTCCAGCTGTTCCCGGGTTACACTTCCGATCTCTGTATTTTCTGTAATTCCAAGTCCTGTCACGCCAACTGGTTCCAGTCCCTGTTTTTTGTATTCCCGAATAATCGCATCATTCATTTCCTGGATATAAGGGGTTACCAGATGAAGACGGCTTATGCCAAAGTCCTCATAGCTGTGAATCATCCCCAGAGAAGCAGTTCCCATGGGAATTCCCGTCTCTCTTTCAATATCCTGACACATTTTCCGGTCTCTGTCAACTCCCAGCCAGCTTCCTGCTGTACCATTCCAGATAATGGCATCCACCTTGGCCTGGGCCAGCTGGTTTGCAGCCTGAAGCATGGCTTCTATCTCAAATTGTCTGTCTGAATCTCTGTCCATTGACACCCGTACTACCGGAAGCCTGGAATAATGTACGGTTACAAGATCTTCCATTCCTGCAAAAATACGATTGCAGATTGGTTCTACGACTGTATTGGAAGAAGGAACAATCATTCCAATTCGTTTTGGAGCAGAAACCATCCCAGTTGTTGTCTTGTCTGCTTTCATGGCTTCTACGCCTCCATCCGGTAATCAATGCCTGTTTTTTTCTGTACCATTTTTAAGATTCGGTCTGTTGCATTGTTGGCATCTTCGATAATCTGATTTAAATCTCCAGCTAAGAATATGCCGTTTTCAATCAATACCTTTCCGTTTACAATGGTGGTATCAGCCAGATGATTGTTGCCGCAGTATAAAAGGGCTCCTCTTGGATCCGTAAGGGCTCCTGCATATCCTGGCTGCATCATGGAAAACAGAACAATGTCTGCCGCCATGCCTTCTTTCAGCATTCCGATATCTTCCCGGTTCAGGCATTTTGCACCATTTACCGTAGCCATTTCAAAGACTTCTTTTGCATTGATCCACCGTTCCGGGCCATAGCCTGGATGGCCGCCTTCAATACGGTGAACGTACAGCATGGCTCTCAGTTCGCCCAGCATATCTCCGCTGTCATTGCTGGCACCGCCGTCTACGCCGATGCTGACCGGGATTCCTCTGTCTCTTGCCTCCAATGCCGGCGCTACCGGATATCCCAGACGCATATGGCAGGATGGAGACTGGGTAACCGAAGCCCCGTTTCTCGCTACAATGTCCAGTTCTTCTGCATTGTGACGGCTGATATGGGCAAAGGATACGTTTTTATCCATCCAGCCGATTTCTTCCAGCCACTGGTGAGGACGTTTTCCATACAGTTCTCCGCACTTTTTAATCTCATCTGGTCTTGGATGGAGATGGGTATGGCAGAGTCCCTGATATTTATCAGCCATTGCCTTTAATTCCCGCATAAATTCCGGATTTTCAAATACCACTGTGGTGGGACCCAATCCTACGCGGCTCATGGAAAACGGACTGTTGTCATGATATTTCTGGAACGTTTTATCGCAGATATCCATAATATCGTCATAAGACTCAACCAGTTCTCCTGCATCAATTCCCAGACGTTCCTTCATCTCAGCCGGAAGATTTCCTTCCATGACCGGCATACAGCCGCGGAATCCATGGAAACGCAGTCCCATTTCTTTTACTGCCTCAAACTCTGCATCCATCAGGGTATGTCTTCCATGAGGGAAGAAATACATAAAGTCCATAGAAGTGGTACAGCCGGTCATAAGAAGCTCTGCACAAGCCAGACGGGCTGCCGCCTTTACATCCTCTTCCTCCATATTTTCCCATGCTCCGTAAGAATACAGCAGCCATCCCAGCAGATTTCCCTTCTGCATAATCGGGATGTTTCTGGTAATGTTCTGATAGAAATGGTGATGGGTATTGACAAAACCTGGAAGGGCTAACTTTCCTGCTCCGTCAATTACTTTTACACCTTCTGCCGGCACATCCAGATTGGAACCAATCTGTTTGATCACATTTCCTTCTATATAAATATCTGCATGTTCTAAAAACCTGTCCTGCTCATCCATACAGTAAAGATACCGGATATTTTTAATCAGTAATCGTTCCATCCGTTACCTCCCAAGTTTCTTGTCTTCTTCAATCAGGATCCGAAGTCCTTCTATGGCCGTCTCCATTGCTGCCTGCAGATTTACTTTCTTGTAAGCCATAATTCCGGAAGCCCGGCAGTTGCGAATAGAAGAAATTACGAAAATAGCGGCCGCTTCCATTTCAGAGCACATAACATTGGATTTCTCCCATGCCTGCCAGCGCTGTTTTACATACTCGCTGTTCGGCATATTTTCCGGCTCAATCTCGCCGTAAAATGCATCTTTTGAATGGGTAATGCCTTCTGCAAAATTATAACCCAGCTTCTTGGCTGCTCTTGCAAGGGCATCTACTACATGGCGGTCTGCTACTGCCGGATATGCTAACGGCACATAGGAAATCGTAGTTCCCTCATCCCGCACTGCTGCTGTATTAATTACTCCATTTAAAGACATATCCTGGGATTTCGGGCAGACACGGCCAGAGGTTCCCACACGGATAAAGGTATCTGCACCGCAGCGGATTAACTCTTCTACTACAATGGCAGTAGAAGGGCTTCCCATACCGGTAGAAGTTACAGAAACCTTTTCTCCGTTTAAGGTTCCGGTCCAGGTCTTGCATTCTCTGTTGTGAGCCACTAATTTGGCATCATCAAACATGGATGCGATAACATCGGTACGGAATGGATCTCCGGGGAGAAGGACGTAACGTCCTACATCCCCTTCTTTACAATGAATATGATACTGTTTTCCATCTTCTGTTAAAAAAGGCATAATCTTTCCTCCTGTCAAATGTCAATACATATGTGAGTTCTGAATTATCTTGCACCCTTGTCGTAAGGAACACCGGATGCTTTAGGTGCCTGGGAACCCTTGGTGTTTAAAGTAAGAACAATCAGGGTTGCCAGATACGGGATCATCTTGTACACGCTGCTTGGAATTCCCAGATTTGCCAGTACCGGTATTCCGGAATATGCAGATGAGATGGTCTTCATCATTCCGAAGAACAGCGCTGCAAGGAAGATCTTTCCTGGTTTCCACTGACCAAAAATCAATACTGCCAATGCCAGGAATCCGTAACCAGATACAGAAGCGTTAAAGCTGGTCGATGTCGGGATTACATATACCAGGCCGCCAATTCCGGCTAAAGCTCCGGAAATCAAAACGCCCATGTAACGCATTTTGTAAACACTGATTCCTACGGAAGCGGCTGCCTGTGGATGCTCTCCGCAGGACCGGAGCCGAAGTCCAAATCTCGTTTTGTACAGCACCACATAAGAAATAATCAGGATCAGAATTCCTAAATATGTGGTAATGTAGGCATTCTGGAAGAATAATCCTCCAATAACAGGAATGTCTCCTAAAACCGGAACTTTCTCGATTCGGAACTGGTTTTCAAATGGAATCTGCTGTACGTTGCGGATAACTCTTGCCACAAAGATTGCAAAAGCCGGTGCAAACATATTGATTGCCGTACCACTGATACTCTGATTTGCCTTCATGTTAATAGACGCGTAGGCATGTACCAGGGAAATCACCATACCGGTTACCATGGAAATTACTAAAGCGATTAACAGAACCGGCTGTCCCGGAAGCACTCCCTGAAACAGATTGATAAATAAAATTCCAGTAAAACCGCCCAGTACCATGATTCCTTCCAAAGCAATGTTGATAACACCGCTTCGCTCACAGAACATTCCTCCCAGTGCAACAATCAGCAGCGGGATTGAAAACAACATCATTTGTTGAACTAAAAAATATACCAGACTCATGTTCCTTCTCCTCTCACGCTGATTTTTCTGCTGTATTTGCTTTCTTTCTGTCAAAGAACTTGTTGATAATTCCGCGGAATACTAAAGCAAATGCACTGAAATAGATAATAACGGAAATGATAATGTCAATTACTTCCGGCACAAAGTTGTACAGCTGCATCTGATCGCCGCCGACTCTTAAATATGCAATAAAAATACCGGAGAAAATAATACCGATTGGATTGTTCATTGCCAGAAGAGCAACCGGAATACCGTTAAAACCTTCTGCTGCCAGAGTATCCACTACCTGGATTCCGTTTCCGGAACCAGCCAGATACAAAAGTCCGCCGCCAAGACCAGCCAGTGCGCCTGCGATTGCCATAGAAGAAATAATATTTTTCTTCTCGTTCATACCTGCATAGCGTCCTGCTTCACTGTTGAAACCACAGGCTTTTAACTCATAGCCAAATACAGTTTTCTGAAGGATGACCCAAATCACAATACCAGCCAGAACTGCAATGAGAATACCGGCATTGGCACTGGAGGGACGGTTGTTGTAACGGAAGATCATGTCCAGTCCCATTTTGGGAAGGATTGCGTCCGGATCTACCGGAAGAGACTGGCTCTGCAGCGGATCGTAGATAAAGCCGCTTACGAGGGCATTCACCGTATACATACCAATGTAGTTCATCATAATACATCCGATTACCACATTTACGTTTCTGGTTGCTTTTAAGATACCCGGAACCATTCCCCACAAAGCGCCTGCAACGATCGCTGCCAGCAAAGCTACGATCCAGTGAAGGGCTCCCGGGAGAAATGTAAAGCGGACACCTACAAAAACTGCTGCAAATGCGCCTACAATAAACTGTCCGGCTGCACCAATGTTAAAAAGTCCTGTTTTACTGGCAAATCCAACAGACAAACCTGTCATAATCAAAGGAGTTGCATAATAAAGGACCTGTCCCATATTTTTTAAGTTGGACACACCGCCCAAAAGAATGGCCATAAACCCCTGGGACGCCTGAGATGGGTTGCTGACTACTAAAATGATTAATCCGACGAGCATTCCCAAAAGGATTGCCATGATTGACGCCAGAAAACTGGATACGCCGGATGGAAGAGATTTTCTTTTCACGTTTTATGCCCTCCTTTTGGAACCTGCCATATAAAGACCAAGTTCCTGTACGGTTACATCTTCCGGTCTTAAATCGGCTACGATTTCACCTTCGTACATTACCAAAATCCGATCGCTGATACTCATAACTTCGTCCAGTTCCAGGGATACCAGAAGCACTCCTTTTCCTGCTTTCTTCTGTGCTACCAGCTGATTATGGATATATTCAATGGCTCCTACGTCCAGACCTCTGGTAGGCTGAACTGCAATAAGAAGATCCGGATTACGGTCGATTTCTCTCGCAATGATAATCTTCTGCTGGTTTCCTCCGGACATACTTCTGGCAGTGGTCTTTCCACCCTGTCCGCAGCGGATATCAAAGGAATCAATGAGGCCGTCTGCATACTGATAGATTTCCCGTTCCTTTAAAAATCCGTGATTCTGGAATTTCTTTTCAAAATAACTCTGCAGTACAGTATTGTATGCCAGATCGTAATCCAGTACCAGACCGTGTTTGTGGCGGTCTTCCGGAATGTGTCCCAGTCCATGGGTATTTCTCTGACGAATACTCATATGGGTAAAATCCTGATCCTTTAAATGAATCTGGCCGCTCTCAATCGGAGACAGACCGGTAAGGGCATAAACCAGTTCGCTCTGGCCGTTTCCGTCAATTCCGGCAATACATACGATTTCGCCTTCTTTGACATCAAAAGACACATGGTTGACAGACAGCTTTCCGCTGAAGTGATTTTTTACGCTTAAGTCTTCTACAGACAGAACACATTTTCCAGGCTTATATTCGCCTTTATCAATCTGAAGATTTACTTTTCTGCCTACCATCATTTCAGACATTTCTTCCTTACTGGTAGATGCCACATCAATGGTTCCCACATATCTGCCTTTTCTCAATACGGTACAGCGGTTGGCTGCCTCTTTGATTTCGTTTAGTTTGTGGGTAATAAATAAAATGGATTTTCCCTCGGCTGCCAGGTTTTTCATAACCTTGATCAGTTCATCAATTTCCTGAGGGGTTAATACTGCTGTCGGCTCGTCAAAAATTAAAATTTCGTTGTCACGGTACAGCATTTTTAAAATTTCTACTCTCTGCTGCATTCCTACTGTAATATCAGAAATGAGAGCATCTGGATCAATTTTTAATCCGTATTTTTCTGAAAGCTCCATAACTTTTTTGCGGGCTTCGTCCATCTTCAGGAGACCCTTCTGGGTGCTTTCCACACCCAGAATTACGTTCTCCAATACGGTAAAGTTATGAACCAGTTTAAAATGCTGGTGTACCATACCAATTCCCAGCCTGTTTGCGTCATTTGGATTCTTAATATGTACAACTTCTCCATTTTTCCGAATTTCACCGGCTTCTGGCTGATACATTCCAAAAAGGACACTCATCAGAGTCGATTTTCCCGCTCCATTTTCTCCCAGCAGAGCATGAATCTCACCGCGCTTTAGCTGGAGTGTTACATTATCGTTTGCAACAATTCCCGGAAACTCTTTCCGAATCCCCAACATTTCAATTACGTATTCCATATTTTTTCTCCCAGCATTCCGCTAACTGAATTTCCTTATTTGACTTCTACTACCTTTACGGTTCCGTCAGAAACCTGATCTAATGTATAGGAAGTTCCGTTTTCATCTACATCGCGAAGTGGCTTAAAGGTTCCGTCTGCCAGTTTCTTGTACAGTTCGTCGTACTGAGTCTGGTCAAACTTTTCAAATCTGGAGGTTGCCATCGGAAGTTCTACACCTTCGTTGGAAGCATCCATTACCATGTTCTGTCCGCCTGGGAAGCTGTCTGTATAGAACTTGTCCAGCATCTGATAAACGGTTCCGCTTAAAGATTTCATAGCAGAAGTTACAACGGTTTCGGACTCTTCTGCCCAGTCAATGTCAACACCAATGGATTTTCCAGAAGAGGAAGCGTCTGCTGCTGCCATAACGGACTGGCCTACGCCGGAACCGCATGCAAAGATGATTTCTGTACCATTCTGATACCAGGTAGCTGCCAGAGTCTGTGTCTCAGGAGTTGCATCAAAGGTACCGGTGTAATAATAGTTTACTTCTACATCTGTCAGTCCCAGTTCTTTTGCAGCTGCTTCTGCGCCCTGGATGTATCCATATCCATAACGGACAACTGCCGGTGTTGCAACACCGCCCATAAAGCCCAGTTTCTTGTAGCCTTCTACGACTGCTGCATAGCCTGCCAAAAAGCCTGCCTGCTCTTCTGCGTACTGGATTCCAACGGTGTTCTCATTTGTTTTGGATTCGCCGTTCTGGGTTGGAATTCCGTCTAATAACACAAACTTTGTCTCTGGCCATGTATCCTGTGCAATGTACATTGCTTCAGTAAAACGGAAACCTGGTGCCACGATAATTTTTGCTCCGCCTTCGATTGCCAGTTCCATAGCGGATAAATATGCATCGGTTGTCTTTTCTACTGGCTTGTAGTACTTGTAAGAAACTCCTTTTTCCTCACCGTACTGCTTTACGCCATCATAGGTTCCCTGATTAAATCCTCTGTCGTCGATGGTTCCGCCATCTGCTATCATGGCAATCTCAGCTCCGGCAGATGCGTTGGAACTGTCTGCTGCCTGTGTTGCCTCTCCTCCTGCCGGAGCGCTGGCTCCGCTATTACCTGATGAACATCCTGCTGCTGAACATACCATTAATGCTGCTAACATTGCTGCTCCGATTTGCTTCATTGTCTTTTTCATGATCCTTCTCCTTTTTTCACCTGGACACTCAGTCATTTTTTTATTTAGTAAACTCCGTTATTGCTCTCTCCGTCCTCTAAAATACGGATTGCAGAGCTGGTTCCAATTCTCTCACAGCCTTCTTCCAGGAACATCTCCAAATCTTCTCTGGTTCTGACTCCGCCTGCTGCCTTCATCTTTACGTTCTTGTCCTGTGGAAGATTTTCCTTAAATAACCGGATGTCTTCAATCTTTGCTCCGGCAGTTCCAAATCCTGTAGAAGTCTTAATGTAATCGGCACCGCCGTCTGCTACACATTTGCAAAGGCGTACCTTTTCTTCTTCGGTCAAATAGCAGGTCTCAATAATAACCTTTAAAACTTTGTCACCAGCTGTCTCTTTTAATGCTGCAATCTCTTCTGTGACACGGTCAAACTCACCATTTTTTACATCTCCCAGGTTGACCACCATATCCACTTCACCAGCGCCTTCAGCAATTGCCTGCGCTACTTCTGCTTTTTTTACTTCCGTGGTGTTGTATCCCAGAGGGAAGCCAATCACCGTACAAATATTTAATTTTTCGCCAAAGGTCTCGTGGACTCTTTTGATATAAGACGGTGGAATGCAAACAGATGCCATATTGTGCTCAATTGCTTCCTCACATAATTTTTTAATCTCCTCCCAGGAAGAAACTGCTTTTAATAATGTGTGGTCAATGTGCTGGTAAATAGTACTTTTTTCCATGATTCATACCTCTTCTTTTTCATTGCTGCTGATTAACTGGTTACTTTGTTTTCGAAAACAGTTTTAACAAAAAAGTGCGTTACCGGTATACACTTTTTTGGTAATTGCAATTTAATATTGTCAATAAAAAACAAAAAAGCCAACCGAAACGGCTGGCTTTTAGGCTCATCAACGTTAATATATTGCTTATTTGATTTATCCACATTGTAGCACCCTATATATAAAATGTCAATCTTTTTGTATCTTTTTCTTGTTTTTTGTCGATTTTATATATTTCTTTTGTATGTCGCAGAAAACATTTTATCGTTATATCTCTATATTTCATCACACTTTCTTATTTTTCAGCACTTTGCTAAATTTCTTCATTTTTTGTGCATTCTGCACAGTTTTTAAATGATTTTTCTGAAGGAAAGCAAAAAGCAGCATAGCCATAATTGGCTATGCTGCCCTCTATTGAAATCATCTGTAGGAATCAGATATTCAATTAGTTATTGCCGTACAGAGTAATCAGCTTCTGCAGGTACTCGTATCTTTCCTTAGCAAATGCTTCGTTCTTAGCGAACAGATCTTCTGCTCTCTCAGGATTCTTTAAGCCTAAGGACAGGTAACGAACCTCACCCTTTAAGAAGTCCTGATATCCTTCCATCTTCGGAGCCTTGCTGTCTAAGGAGAACTTATTCTCTGCAGCAGGGTTGAAGCGGAACAGATGCCAGTAGCCGCACTCAACAGCTAACTTCTCTTCGGTCTGAGCCTTTGCCATACCCTTCTTAATACCATGGTTGATACATGGAGCGTAAGCGATGATTAAGGATGGTCCTGGATAAGCCTCTGCCTCTGCAATTGCCTTTACAGTCTGTGCATAATCAGCACCCATAGAAATCTGTGCTACGTATACATAACCATAGCTCATTGCGATGGACGCTAAGTCTTTCTTCTTAACATCCTTACCGCCTGCAGCAAACTGTGCTACAGCGCCAACAGGGGTAGCCTTGGAAGACTGTCCGCCAGTGTTGGAGTAAACCTCAGTATCGTATACCATGATGTTGATATCTTTGCCAGAAGCAAGTACGTGGTCAACACCGCCGAAACCGATGTCGTATGCCCATCCGTCACCACCAAAGATCCACTGGGACTTCTTAGCCAGGAAGTCTTTGTTGTTTACGATGTCCTTGCAGGTTGGGCACTCGCAGCCAGTTAATGCAGCAACCAGCTTATCAGTTGCAGTACCGTTGGTAGCGCCGCAGGTAAAGGTATCCAGGTATTCTTTGCAGGCAGCCTTTACTTCTTCAGAAGCTTCAGCGCTTGCCATTACAGACTCAACCTTTGCCTTTAAGCCATCTCTGATAGCATTCTGAGCCAGAAGCATACCATAACCGAACTCTGCGTTATCCTCGAATAAGGAGTTAGACCATGCAGGTCCCTGTCCCTTGGCATTTACGGTATATGGAGTAGATGGTGAGGAGTTGCCCCAGATAGAGGAACATCCTGTTGCGTTTGCAATGTACATTCTGTCACCGAATAACTGGGTGATTAATTTTGCATAAGGAGTTTCGCCGCAGCCTGCGCAAGCGCCGGAGAACTCAAGTAATGGCTGCTTAAACTGGCTGCCCTTAACAGTGGTCTCTTTGAACTTGGCAAGAACTTCTTCCTTAATTGGCAGGGACTGTCCATATGCGAAGATTGGCTGCTCTGGCAGACTCTTCTCTAATGGTTCCATGGTCAGAGCCTTGTTGCCCTTCATGCCAGGACATACGTTTGCACAAGAACCGCATCCGGTACAGTCAAGAGCGGAAACTGTCATAGCAAACTTCATGCCAGGCATACCAGTCATATCTTTCATCTTCATGTCAGCCGGTGCGTTAGCAGCTTCCTCAGCAGTCATAGCAACTGGACGGATTACTGCGTGTGGGCAGACATAAGAACAGAAGTTACACTGGATACAGTTGTCTGGATTCCAAACTGGTACGTTTACTGCAATACCACGCTTCTCGTAAGCTGCAGAACCAGATGGAGTGCTGCCGTCTGCGTAGTCAACGAATGCAGATACTGGTAAGGAGTTACCTTCCTGAGCAGAAACCTTAGTCTGGATGTTGTTAACGAAGTCGATAACGTCTTTTCTGCCGCTGGTTGCTACAGAGAAGTCAAGTCCTTCATCCTCACAGTTCTTCCAGCTCTCCGGAACCTCTACCTTTACAACGCCCTTAGCGCCTGCGTCGATAGCTGCCCAGTTCTTCTTAACAACGTCCTCGCCCTTACGGCCGTAGGTCTTCTGTGCAGCATCCTTCATCAGCTGGTTTGCCTTGTCAGCCGGAATAATGCCGGTTAACTCGAAGAATGCGGACTGTAAAATAGTATTGATACGGGTCGGGCCCATGCCGGTCTC
>CAJMQQ010000040.1 GCA_905215625.1 uncultured bacterium | reverse complement strand
CAAAAATATATGACTTTTTTATGCTTTATCTCTTGACATCACACCGCTGGACTATTTTACGCTATCCGCAGCGTGTGGGCGAAGTTGGCAGCCATTTTGCAGCCACGAACTTTTGATTCAACTTACCTGTTTTATATAGAGAATTCTCCATATTTTTCATTGTATCATACTCTCCCGAAAATACTCATTCTTTTTGACATTTAGGGGTTTATTTACCTAAATGCAAATATGCGCTATAAAGAATTATAGAGGTAAAATTTACCTTTTCTAATCCCCTTCCTTTGTCTTATTACATATCTTAATAAAAAAAGGATGGTATTTTTATGTGGATCAGGTAAAATCTGAAATTCGCTGGCAGGAAGCTTACAGACAGGGACTTACCGGCAGGGGAATTGGCGTTGCCGTATTAGACACTGGTATTTTCCCTCATCAGGATTTTGATAATCGGATTCTTGCATTTCAGGATTTTTTAAACCATAAACGCAATCCCTATGACAACAATGGACACGGAACCCACATCTCTGCCATTATCGGGGGCAGCGGAACGGCTTCTGAAGGGCGGTATGCCGGCATTGCCCCAAAATGCAACTTAATCAGTGTGAAGGTACTGGATCAGCAGGGAAATGGCTTTGCCTCCGATGTATTGTCCGGACTTTCCTGGATCCGCAGCCATAAGGACAAGTACGGCATCCGCATTATCAATATCTCTGTCGGTTCTTTTACAAGAAAAGGAATGACCGAAAATTCCGCGCTGGTCAGAGGCGTCAATGCCGCATGGGATGACGGCCTGGTTGTTGTGGTAGCGGCAGGAAATAACGGTCCGGCGCGCATGACTATCACGACCCCTGGAATCAGCCGGAAGGTAATCACAGTAGGCTGTTCTGACGACTATCATGAAGTCCTGGTTTCCGGAAACCGGATGGTCGATTACTCCGGACGCGGTCCCACTTACGCCTGCATCCGGAAACCAGATGTTGTGGCCCCAGGCTCCCGCATTGTAAGCTGTAAAAATGCCTCTGGTCTCTACCAGATTAAAAGCGGTACTTCCATGTCCACCCCTATTGTTTCCGGAGCGGTTGCACTTCTTCTGGAAAAGTATCCTCATCTGTCTAATAAAGAAGTAAAACTAAAACTGCGGGAATCCTGCAGGGATTTGGGTCTTCCTCCCAACCAGCAGGGATGGGGACTTTTAGATGTGGAACGGCTGCTGCGGTGACGTTATCCATTTTCTTAACCTTAAGAATTTCTTAATAATCTTTTTCGAGAACATTCAAACATTATTTTCCAGCCTATGCTATACTAACACCATAAGAAATGCAGTTAATCCTGAATCCTTTTGAAATCGAAATTCGGAAAAAAAGCAAAGTCTCGTACCCATCACATACGAGGCTTTTTTTCCGCCCATTTTTAAGAGAAGTGATAAGCAAAAAGGAAGCAGCAAATACATTCCGTAAATGCCGCTTCCTTTTTTATTGCTGGATTTTATTTTCCGTACTTTTTCATAATATCGCAGAAATCAAAGGTAGCAAAGTAATCCTTTGGTGTCTCGGCGCGTCGAATCATCTGAACAGTGCCGTCCTCTTTCAGCAGCAGTTCTGCTGATTTCAATTTGCCGTTATAATTATATCCCATTGAAAAGCCATGGGCTCCGGTATCGTGAATAACCAGATAATCTCCCATTTCAATCTCCGGAAGCATCCGGTCAATGGCAAATTTGTCATTGTTTTCACACAAGGATCCGGTAATGTCATATTTATGATCGCAGACTGCATCTTCTTTGCCCAGTACCGTAATATGATGGTAGGCGCCATACATCGCTGGACGCATCAGATTTACTGCGCAGGCGTCTACTCCGATGTATTCTTTGTGGGCATGCTTTTCGTGGATCGCCTTTGTTACCAGACAGCCGTAAGGCCCCATCATGAAGCGGCCCAGTTCGGTATAAATCTCCACGTCGCCCATACCGGCCGGCGTCAGCACTTCCTCATAGACCTTACGGACGCCTTCACCGATTGCATAAATATCATTTGGCTCCTGATCCGGGCGGTATGGGATTCCGATTCCACCGGAAAGATTAATAAACTGAATATGGGCTCCAGTCTTTTTCTGAAGCTCTACTGCCAGTTCAAAAAGCACCTTGGCAAGCATTGGATAATAATCGTTAGTTACCGTATTGCTGGCCAGAAATGCATGGATTCCAAAATTTTTCGCACCCTTTTCTTTCAGAATCCGGAAAGCCTCAAAAATCTGTTCCGTCGTCATTCCATATTTTGCGTCGCCTGGATTGTCCATAATATCATTGCTGATTTTAAAGAGCCCGCCTGGGTTATACCGGCAGCTAATGGTTTCCGGAATATATCCCAGCGTTTCCTCCAGACAGGAAATATGGGTAATATCATCTAAGTTGATAATGGCTCCCAGTTTTTCTGCAAATGCAAACTCTTCCGGCGGAGTATCATTGGAAGAAAACATAATGTCATGGCCGGAAAATCCGCAGGCATCCGACATCATCAGCTCTGTCATAGAAGAACAGTCTGTGCCGCAGCCATATTCTTTCAAAATATTTAAAAGGAATGGATTGGGAGTTGCTTTTACTGCAAAATATTCCCGATAGCCTTTATTCCAGGAGAACGCTTCCTTCAGACGCTTTGCATTTTCCCGAATTCCCTTCTCATCATAGAGATGAAAAGGGGTCGGATATGCCTGGGCAATGCCTTCTGCCTGCTTTAAACTTACAAATGGTCTTTTTTCCATAATTAAATCTGTACCTCCAAGCGTGATGCAATGGCCTTTTGTAAAAACATCGTAGTTCCGGACAACTGATTTAGATAGACACAACCCTCATAATGTTGGTCTGTGCTGCCGGCTCATGACGGCTTGCAAAGTTTACCACTCCGGCGGTAACAACAGCCAGGTCGCCTTCTTTTACTAATTCCATTGATTTTAACTCGTCGATGGAAGATTCAATCAGTTCATCCGTAGAATCTGCACGGCGGGACCAGATTGGCTTTACGCCCCAGTAAATCATCATCTGCCGCACGACAGACATACTTGGGGACATTCCCATAATGTGAGCAGCCGGACGCCACTTAGACAGCATTCTTGCAGTAAATCCGGTAATGGTAGGAGTTACGATAGCGGAAGCTCCCAGCTCATGTGCTGTGGAAACTGATGCATAGCAAACTGCTCCGGATACGTTCTGGTTTTTGCTTGCGCAGACTTTTCTTCTGCGGTAATCGGAATAATCCAGGTGAGACTCGGTATCTTCGATAATCTGTACCATCATCTTCAGCGCCTCGACTGGATACTTGCCCATTGCAGTCTCTCCGGACAACATAACAACATCGGTGCCGTCGTAAACTGCATTTGCAACGTCTGTTACCTCTGCACGGGTAGGTCTTGGGTTGCGGATCATGGAATCCAGCATCTGGGTAGCAGTAATTACTACCTTTCCTGCTTCGTTGCACTTGTGGATAATCTGCTTCTGGATATAAGGCAGCTTCTGGGCCGGAATCTCAACGCCTAAGTCGCCTCGCGCAACCATAATGCCGTCGCTGACCTCAATAATCTCGTCTAAATTCTGAAGGCCTTCTGCATTTTCAATCTTAGAGATAATCTGGATGCTGGATCCGGCATCATCTAACATCTGACGGATCTCGCGGATTGCATCTGCAGTCCGTACGAAAGAAGCCGCAATAAAGTCAAATCCTTCTTTGATAGCAAAGCGGATATCCTCTTTGTCCTTATCCGTTAATGCAGGAAGCTTAATCTTTACATTTGGTACGTTAACGCCCTTTCTCTCTCCCAGCTCGCCGCCGTTGATAACAGTACAGACAATGTCTTCCCCGTTTACTTCCTTTACTTCCAATTCAATTAAACCATCGTCAATCAGAATCTTGTTTCCTGCAGAAACGTCTTCATTCAGTCCATTGTAATTAATATGGGCAATTTCACAGTCTCCCTCTACCTCACGGATTGTAAGAGTATAGGTCTGTCCTGCTTCCAGCATTACTTTCTGGTGATCTTTTAATAATCCGGTACGAATCTCCGGTCCTTTGGTGTCCAGAAGGGCTGCGATTGGGCGTCCTACTTCTTTGCGGACCTTTTTCAGCAACTCCAGACGTCCCTTATGCTCTGCGTAGCTTCCGTGGGAAAAATTGAAACGGGCTACATCCATGTTGTTAAGCGCCAGGCCTTTCATAATCTCATAGTTGTCTGTATTCGGCCCCATCGTACAAATGATTTTTGTCTTTTTCACTTTCTTTTTCCTCCAAATTTTAGTTGGGTGTCTACTTACTTGGTTGGTACTTGTTCCTGGGTACTGCTTTTTGTCACGTGCTGATGGGTATATAAGTGGTCCTGACAATACTCATAATTCCCTTCACATTTTGAACAGTAGCGGAATTCCATTCCAGGTCCATCTAATTCTGTCCTTCCACAAACCGCGCATTTATGACGGGTTCTTCCCTGCGGCTTCATCTGAACCTGAGTTTTAAAATCATGCTTTCTCTTTACTTCTTTCGGATTAATCCTGCTGTAATTGCGGGTCAGTAAGAAGAACAGAATCACGTTAGCCATAGTCAGGCCAATTTCGATCCGGGTCAGCAAATCTCCGGTAATCAGATAATAGAGATAAATTGCTCCCTCTGCCACGGCCAGCCACTTAGCCTTAACAGGGATTACATACATTAATAAAAATTCCACATCTGGGAAGGTCAGGGCAAATGCAAAAAACAAAGAAAAATCCAAAGCCACCGGAAGCAGTCTGGGGCTTTGTCCAAAAATCAAAGTAAGAATAATTTCTGCCAGCACGTGTCCGACAATTCCTAACAGAAAATACGCGTTAAACCGGAATGCGCCCCAGACCCGCTCCAGAGTCTGTCCCATAGAATAATAGAGATAGAGAGCCAGGATTCCAAAGAAAATCCCAGGCGCTGGCGGATAGCACAAAAATGTGACAATTCTCCAAATCTGTCCATGAAGGATTGCCCAGCCATCCAGGCTTAAATACCGGTAATAAATCATCGGATTCCACAAAGAAATTGCCAGTCCGATCCCATACATAATCACAACGTACTGCATTAAATTCGGAATGGCATATTTTCCGTATTTGCGTTCTAGTTTGTAAAAAAATTTCATCGAATTCTCCTATTAGAACAAATCTCGTTTTGAAAAAATCCAGGCGATAATCAGACAGACTACGATCGAACATCCGATAATAATCGGAAATCCATACGGGCTTCTGGCAAACGGCATTCCCGCTACATTGACGTTCATACCGTAAAAGCTGGAAATCATGGTTGGCACAGACATTACAATCGTAACCGTTGTTAAAAATTTCATAACCAGGTTCTGATTGTTGGAAATAACCGACGCGAACGTATCCATGGTTCCTCCCAGAATACCACTGTAAATATTTGCCATCTCAATTGCCTGTTTATTTTCAATAATAACATCTTCCAGAAGATCCGTATCCTCCGGATATTTTTTGATCCTTTCGCTGCGCATCAGCTTTTCCAGAACCACTTCGTTTGATCTGAGGGATGTAGTAAAATACAAAAGAGACTTTTCCAGCTCCAGAAGCTCGATAAGTTCCTGATTTTTCTGGGATTTGTGAAGCTGCTTTTCGATCACTTCACTTTTCTTTTCAATCACCCTCAGATACTGAAGGTACAAAGATGCATTTTTATAAAGGACCTGAAGAATGAAGCGTGTCTTCATGTAGGTATGGAAATCTCTCACACGTCCATCCATAAATGCGTTCAGCACTGGCGTTTCTTCCAGACAGACTGTAATAATATTGGCAGCAGTCATCACGATTCCGATTGGGATTGTCACATACCAGTCCTTGCCGTTTCGTTCCTCAATAGACGGAATATCCACCAATACCAGTGAATAATTATCCTCAATCTCCAGACGGGATCTCTCTTCTTCATCCAAAGGCGCCCTTAACGGATCCGGATCAATCTGAAATGCATCCGCGATCTCCAGAATCTCCGCTGCTGTAGGATCGGTCAGCGCAATCCAGGAATTTGGCTCTATTTCATCAATCTGATGAACCGCGCCATCTTCTGTCTTGAAAATCTGAATCATGCCCTTCTCCTCCTTTTCCTGCCTATTTTACCCATTCTAACGCTCTTACCATTATACTAACCGCCATGTTGTTTGTCAAACAAATTGCCGTATTTTACATAGTCTCCAAAAATCTTTACGCTTTCTTTACATTTTTTTAACAGATGCTACTAATTGTATTCTTACCTATTTTATGTTAAACTAAAACAGAATATTGCCTAATGGCTTTACAAAGGAGGCAGGGGATTTCCCCGCAAGTATGAATTTATTCAACACCCTTGGAATCGACATTGGTTCCACCACTGTAAAGATTGCAATTTTAGATGAAGATTCCCATATACGTTTTGCCGATTATGAACGGCATTTTGCTAATATCCAGGAAACGCTGGCCCATCTGCTTGAAAAGGCAAAAGATGCCCTGGGACCCACAGATGTACGTCCGGTTATTACCGGCTCCGGCGGATTAACTCTTTCCCAGCACATGGAAATTCCATTTGTCCAGGAAGTTGTGGCAGTTGCCACTTCTTTGCAGGACTACGCGCCCCAGACAGACGTTGCCATCGAGCTAGGCGGCGAGGATGCCAAAATTATTTATTTTACAGGCGGAATCGACCAGCGGATGAACGGAATCTGCGCTGGCGGCACCGGTTCTTTTATCGACCAGATGGCATCCCTTCTTCAGACAGATGCTTCCGGATTAAATGAATATGCAAAAAACTATCAGGCCATTTACCCTATCGCAGCCCGCTGCGGCGTTTTCGCCAAATCGGACATCCAGCCTTTAATCAACGAAGGCGCTACCAGAGAGGACTTGGCCGCTTCTATTTTCCAGGCAGTTGTTAATCAGACTATCAGCGGCCTGGCCTGTGGAAAACCTATTCGCGGCAACGTTGCATTCTTAGGCGGCCCTCTTCATTTTCTTCCAGAGCTCCGCAATGCCTTTGTCCGCACCCTTCATTTAGCCCCTGAGCAGATCATCGCACCGGAACACTCTCATTTGTTTGCTGCCGCAGGCGCCGCTATGAATGCAGAAGAAACTGCCGTTCCTGTCAGTCTGGATTCCCTGATTGAACTGCTTTCTTCCGGTATCAAAATGGACTTTGAAGTAAAGCGGATGGAGCCGCTGTTTGAAAATCAGGAAGATTATCAGGCTTTCCAGAAACGCCATCAAGGGCACTGTGTCCAGACTAGCGATTTATCCACCTATAAAGGCAACTGCTTTTTAGGAATCGACGCTGGTTCTACCACGACCAAAGTTGCCTTGGTCGGAGAAGACGGAAGCCTTTTATACCGTTTTTACAGCAACAACAACGGCAGTCCGTTAAAGACAGCCATTGAAGCAGTCCGCGAAATAAAGGAGCTGCTTCCGGATACGGCTAAAATCGCCTGGTCCTGCTCTACTGGCTACGGAGAAGCTCTTTTAAAGGCCGCCCTTATGCTGGATGAAGGGGAAGTGGAAACCATTTCCCATTACTATGCCGCCGCATTTTTCGAACCTGACGTAGACTGTATCTTAGACATTGGCGGCCAGGATATGAAATGCATCCGCATCAAAGACGGCACGGTAGACAGCGTTCAGCTAAATGAAGCTTGTTCTTCCGGCTGCGGTTCTTTTATTGAGACTTTTGCAAAATCTTTAAACTACAGCGTACAGGATTTTGCAAAAGAAGCTTTATTTGCCAAAAATCCTACGGATCTTGGAACCCGCTGTACCGTGTTTATGAACTCCAACGTAAAGCAGGCCCAGAAAGAAGGTGCCAGTGTCTCCGATATTTCCGCTGGTCTGGCTTACTCGGTTATTAAAAACGCATTATTTAAGGTAATTAAGATTACCTCTGCTTCTGATTTAGGAAAGCACATCGTCGTGCAGGGCGGAACCTTTTACAATGACGCCGTATTAAGAAGCTTTGAAAAAATTGCCGGCTGCGAAGCCATCCGGCCTGACATTGCCGGAATCATGGGCGCTTTCGGCGCTGCTTTAATCGCCAGAGAACGGTTCGACGCCTCCAAAGAGACTTCCATGCTTTCTCTGGATAAAATCATTGATTTAAAATACACCACCTCCATGACCCGCTGCAAGGGATGTACCAACAGCTGCGTCCTGACGGTCAACCAGTTTGGAGGCGGACGCCATTTCGTATCTGGCAACCGATGCGAGAGAGGCCTTGGAAAAGAAAAAAAGAAAAAAGAAGTTCCCAATCTGTTTGATTATAAGTACCACCGGATCTTTGATTATGAGCCGTTAAGCGCAGATCAGGCAATCCGCGGCACGGTAGGCATCCCCAGAGTTTTAAATATGTACGAAAATTATCCATTCTGGGCTATCTTCTTTAAAGAACTGGGATTCCGGACTGTTTTGTCCGCCCAGTCTTCCAAACAGCTTTATGAGCTGGGCATTGAATCCATCCCCAGCGAATCAGAATGTTATCCGGCAAAACTGGCCCACGGCCATGTCAACTGGCTGATTAAGCAGGGAATCAAGTTTATCTTTTATCCCTGCATTCCTTACGAACGCAACGAGACTCCAGAGGCAGGCAACCACTACAACTGCCCGATGGTAACTTCCTATGCAGAAAATATTAAAAACAATATGGAAGAACTTGAGGAACACAGCGTCCGGTTCTTTAATCCATTTATGGCGTTTACCAATGAGGAAATTCTGACAAAAGCCCTGGTTCAGGAATTTATCCAGGAACTGGGACCTGATTCCGGATTTGCCGTTCCGGTAACGGAAAAAGAAATTGAAAATGCCGCTCATCTGGCCTGGCAGGAACTTTCCTCCTGTCATCTGGACATTGAAAAAAAGGGCGAAGAAACCATTGCCTGGTTAAAGGAGCACAATCGCCAGGGCATCGTCCTGGCCGGACGTCCTTACCATGTAGATCCGGAAATCCACCACGGCATTCCGGACTTAATCGCTTCTTACGGATTTGCCGTCCTGACAGAAGATTCGGTTTCCCATCTGGCGAAAGTAGATCGTCCTCTGGTTGTTACCGATCAATGGATGTACCACTCCCGTCTCTACAAAGCTGCAAGCTATGTAAAGACCTGTGATTTCCTGGATTTAATCCAGTTAAATTCCTTTGGATGCGGCTTAGACGCTGTAACCACTGACCAGGTAAATGATATTCTTACCAAATCCGGTAAGATTTATACCGTATTAAAGATCGACGAGGTCAACAACTTAGGGGCTGCCAGAATCCGTATCCGCTCTCTGATTGCCGCATTAAGAGTAAGGGATCAGAAACACTATCAGCGGAAAGTTGTTTCCAGCGCCTATAACCGCAGAGTCTTTACAAAAGACATGAAAAAGGACTATACCATTCTTTGTCCACAGATGTCTCCTATCCACTTTGATTTGCTGGAAACGGCAATCCGTTCCTTCGGCTACCGGGTAGAGGTTCTTCAAAACCATGACAAACGGGCAGTGGATGTAGGACTTCAGTATGTCAATAATGACGCCTGCTATCCGTCCTTAATTGTTATCGGACAGATTATGGACGCCCTGCTGTCTGGAAAATACGACCTGGATCATACTGCTATTTTTATGACCCAGACCGGCGGCGGCTGCCGCGCTTCCAACTATATCGGATTTATCCGCCGCGCCCTGGAAAAGGCTGGTATGGGACAGATTCCGGTTATTTCCGTCAATGCCAACGGCATGGAGACCAATCCTGGATTTACCATTACCCTTCCTCTCCTTACCAAGGCCATGCAGGCGGTGGTATACGGCGATGTATTTATGAGAGTTCTCTATGCCACACGCCCCTATGAAGCAGTGCCTGGAAGCGCCAACAAACTTCACGAAAAATGGAAGGCCGTATGCGCGGCTTCTCTTTCCAAAAAGAGCCCTTCCATGATGGAATTTGGCCGGAATGTACGAGGTATTGTCCAGGATTTTGACAATCTGCCCCGTCTGGCTGTCAAAAAGCCCAGAGTTGGAATCGTAGGAGAAATTTTAGTCAAATTCTCCCCTCTTGCCAACAACCACATTGTCGATCTGCTGGAAGTAGAAGGCGCCGAGGCCGTTATGCCGGATCTGATGGACTTCCTTTTATACGCATTCTACAACAGCAACTTTAAGGCTGACCACTTAGGAGGCAAGCGTTCTACCGCCCGCCTGTGTAACATGGGAATTGCTTTATTGGAATATTTCCGCAAGACTGCAAGGAAAGAGCTGGAGCAGAGCCGTCATTTTGACCCGCCTGCTAATATCCATAACCTGGCAGATATGGCAAAAGATTTTGTCTCTCTTGGCAATCAGACCGGCGAAGGCTGGTTCCTGACAGGAGAAATGCTGGAATTAATCCACAACGGAGTGGAAAACATTGTCTGCGCCCAGCCATTTGGCTGTCTGCCCAACCACGTTGTCGGAAAGGGCGTCATCAAGGAACTGCGCCGCAGTTATCCTCAGTCCAATATTATTGCCGTAGACTACGATCCTGGCGCCAGCGAAGTCAATCAGTTAAACCGTATCAAACTGATGCTTTCCACTGCCCAGAAAAATCTGCATAAGAATCCTTCCTATCCAGGAAGCAGCAACGGCCATGCGCCAACTTATCCAAACTC
Organism: uncultured bacterium; assembly: GCA_905215625.1. Lineage (GTDB taxonomy): Bacteria > Bacillota > Clostridia > Lachnospirales > Lachnospiraceae > UMGS1370. The sequence continues at coordinate 16,457 of CAJMQQ010000040.1, read as the reverse complement.
CAATCAAAGCAGCCAAAATAAATTGGACGCTAATGCTTCTGCCAATGTAGCGGCAGCAAGTTTGTCTTCATAGAAAAAGTGCTGCCGCACTAAAAACTAGTGCGGCAGCACCTGTTTTAAATGAAAACGGCTGCACATTTCGAAGGCTTTTACGAGATTTTCTCGTGCTATCATTTATTATAATCAAATCTAACTCTCTAAATTTTGCAGGCGTTCCAGTACTTCATTTTTATAAGGCATCGCCGGAATACCTCCTTGACGTTCCACACAAAGAGATGCGACACTATTGGCAAACAGCGTAAACTCTGACACTTCAGAGAGACGAATCTCTTCCAGTCGTTTTCCGCTCTCACATATCTTATAAAGAAAGCCTCCCCAGAAAGAATCTCCTGCCCCTGTAGTATCTACCGCTGTACTCGAAAATCCCTTAATTTTACTTCCGCCTTCTTTTGTCCTCACATAGGCTCCATCGCTTCCTAATGTTATCGCTGTAATCTTTACTCCCTGAGCCAGCAGAACTTCCGCTGCTTTTTCCACTGTTTTCTCTCCAGTCAGCAATTCTGTCTCTTCATCAGATATTTTCATTACATCCACAAACGGAATCAGGCTTCGCATTTTTTGTTTTGCCACTTCGTTATTTTTCCAGAGCGCTGCTCTATAATTAGGATCGTAAGAAATAATCGCTCCACTTTGTTTTGCCAATTTTACTGCATATATCGTAGTTCCGTATGCCGGTTCATCCGTCATGGACAGAGAACCCACGTGAAAAATCCGGGTATTTTTAATAATATCCTCCCTCAATTCCCCGCTTGTCATCTGTGTATCCGCTCCCGGTTTTCTGGCAAAAGAAAAACTCCGTTCTCCCTGTGGGTTTAATGCCACGAATGCCAGTGTGGTAAAAAAATTCTCATCCAGCAAAAGGCCTGTGGTATCTACCTTTTCCCTTTCCAATGTTTCCTTCAAAAATCTGCCATGCATATCCGTTCCAACTTTTCCCAGAAATGCCGTTTTAGCTCCAAGATGAGCTGCAGCAGTCAGCATATTAGCAGGAGCTCCTCCCGGATTCCTTACAAATAGCTTCTGTCCATTTTCATTTCCACCCTGCTCGGTAAAATCAATCAAAATTTCTCCAAATGCTGCAATATCGTACATAATATCCACCTAGTTCAAATGGAACTCATTTTTCAGTGTATTTACCATCACATCCACTGGCGCTTCCACTCCAGTCCACATGGTAAAGTTAATAGCTCCTTGGTTAACCAGCATCCCAAGTCCGTTAATGGTCTTTGCCCCTCGTTTTTCTGCTTCCTGTAAAAACAGACTGTGAGGATCATTAAAAATGACATCTGTAACTACCATAAAATCTTTGACTGTATCATAGTTAATATTGGGTTTCTGATCCGTATTAGGATACAAACCTACACTGGTCGCATTAGAAAGTATCTCCGTATCGGCAGGAATATCAATGTTTTTATCCCACATAATAAATTCTGCTTCCGCTTTCGTTTTTGTCCGAATCAGTTCTGCCAGTTCTTCTCCCTGCTCTCTGACAATGTTCGCAATATAAATCTTTTTGGCACCCGCCAGAGCGCACTCCACACTAATAGCTCGTGCAGCTCCTCCTGCTCCCAGAACCGTGATAGTCTTTCCTTCTACAGAAACACCTGCATCTGTAACGGATTTTAAATATCCCTTTCCATCCGTATTTTCTCCATAAAGCTTTCCGTCTCTGTTAACAATCATATTAACAGCTCCAATAATAGACGCAGCATCTGAAAGCTCATCTAAATAATCCAGTACTTTCACCTTATGAGGAATGGTAATATTAATTCCCTTCATATTAAAGGCTTTTACAGCTTTTATTGCATCTTCCAAATCTTTTTTTTCCACCTTTACGGTCAAATACCGGTAATCTAACCCTTTTGCCGCAAATGCTGCTTCTTCCATAACGCCTGTGGGATTCTCATCAATAGGACATCCAAATGCACCTACAAGCTCTGACCGATAACATTTTGACATAATTTCTTCCTTTCTGTTCGTTATACCATATCTCTTTACACAGACTGGCTGAACTCAATTTTTTCTTTATTTGGCCCTGATATGGTAAAATACCGCACCCGCCTTGCGCCAAAATCCAGAAGCTTTATTCCGCCTTCAAGAACCCCATACCCTAATTTTTCCATCCTGTTAAATATCGGTTCAATGTCACTGACAGCAAGAGCTATATGATCAATAGCCCCCTGTCTTCCTGCAGCTTCGGCTTCATAAACCTCCAATACCACATCTCCATATCCCCAAAAAGAAACTGGGCGGCCATTTGGCTGAAAAAAATTTTCCAGTAAAGTAAAACCGATGTTCTCAAAGAAACGGCCGCTTGCCTCCAGATCTTCCGTAGGTATTCCAATATGAGCCAGTCCAATAATACATTTCTCACCTTCCATATTTTTCCCCTATCGCCTATTCAGAAAAACCAGTTTATCCATTGTAATATCCTTTAACGTTCTGCAGTTGGCAAGACGCATAATGTTCTGCAGTTCCCAGTAGATTTTTTGCGTATAAATGGAAGCTCCATCTTTTGCCCCTCCATAAACAGCCACTACATATGGGCGTCCGATTCCTACAGCATCTGCACCTAACGCCAGCATCTTAAATACGTCCTCGCCGCTTCTCACGCCTCCATCTGCAAAAATCTTGATAGAATCGCCTAATTCTTTCCGAATATCAGCGACAACATCACAAGGCGCCATACTGTTCTCTACCACATTTCCTCCATGGTTAGAAATCAAAATGCCATAAGCTCCTGTTTCTGCTGCTTTTACTGCCGCCTTTACTGACATGATTCCTTTAATAACGACTGGTACATCCACAGACTGAACAAATTCTTTTAGTTCTTCCACATTTCGGGCACATACCCCTTCGTTTTTAGAACCCACTTTACCAGAATACTGATACCCAAGTCCAATGGCATCCAAATCCGTAGCAATCGCCATGGCTCCTACTTCCTGACACCATTTTACACGTTTCCAGAACTCATCTCTGTCTGCCCATGGTTTGATCGTGGGGACACCCACACCGTTTACCTCTTTAATTGGAGCAATCTGACCTGGAAAATACCCTTCAGCCTTATTGTCGCCAAGCCAAGCCATTCCTCCAGCTTCATAACATCCCTTGATAAGTGCATCTGCATAGGCATCATTATTATTAAAGAACGGACTCTTAAATTCATAATCTGTCAGAATTTTTGCAATAGGAGAAGCAAATACAGGAAGATCAAAATGATGACCAAACAGTTCAATCGAAGTATCCGGATCGTAATCATCGTGGATCACATCCAACTCGATCTTAATGTCTTTCAGCGCATCATACGCATGAATAAATCCGTTGTTATTGCCCTTTGCCCCAAACTCCAGAGAATTGGTATACCTTCCAGCACACGCCCGTCCGTTACAGACCTTACATACATGACAGGAAGGATTTAAAACCTTTCTTGCCTCATCCTGGTATTTTCCAAACTGGATCAAAACGTCATTCAAATTCATTGTATGTTCCATGATTAATCTCCTTTTCAAACTGTCATTATTCATTGAAATCCGGATAAAATTCCTGTAAAAATGCTTCTGCATTGTCAGCGCCTATAATTGTTCCGCCTGTGGTATAGTTTTCTTCAATTTCTTTCCCATCTAAATAATCCACTGCAGCCTGTACAGACATAGCGCCCTGATCAAACGGTCCCTGGTCAATGGTAAATTTCAGTCTGCCATCCTTGGCAGCAGTCGCTCCCTCTGGAGTACCATCAATTCCAATCACATCAATCCCAGCGCGGCCTGCGCCTTCAATCGCCTGTACGCATCCCATGGCTGCCACATCGTTAATAGCCCATACCATGTCAATATCGCTATATGCTTGTAAAATATTCTCCATTGCATTCATGGATTTTTCTCTGTTTGCATACCCTGGCTGACGAGTAACAATATTCATTTCTGGATATTTCTCTGCCAAATCCGTTACCGCACGGGTACGTTCAATGTTCTGATAGCCTGCCGGATCTCCTTCCAAGATAACCAGATTTCCTTTTCCATCATGCTCCTTAATTAGTTCTTCCGTTACGCGATAGCTGGCATCATAATTGTCAACGCCAACAAATGTAACATTGTCTTTAAAATCCGGAATCAGAGTATTAAATACTATAACTGGAATTCCTGCCTCAGTGGCTTTTTCCAATGCCGGAACAATAGCAGTGCTGTCACATGCTGCAATACAGATAGCATCTACACCTGCAGAAATAGAATCCTCTACCATAGACAATTGTCCTGCAGAATCCGTGTAAGATGCAGGCGCATATTCAACTACCTCAACCCCCAGTTCTTCTCCCTTTGTCATAGCTCCCTGAACCACATAACGCCAGAATGCTGTAGTACTGTCTTTTGTAAACACACCAATCTTATATGAATCGCCAGATGTCTCCGCCGTTGATTCCGGTGTTGAAGGCGTGCTTGCAGTACATCCTACCATTCCGATTGCTGCTGTCAGAGCTGCTGCCATTACTAATACTGTTTTTTTCATCATAATAATTCCCTCCAAATAAATTTATTTTTACTTACTTTGTCTGCTTCTTACTTACCACATAATCCAAAAGCACAGCGATGATGATAATAACGCCGTTTACAGTTCCCTGCCAATAAGATGAAATGTTCAGCAGATTCATACCATTGATCAGGATATTCAGGATTAAAGCGCCTATAACAGCTCCCCATGCACTTCCTGCACCACCTGCAAAGGAAATTCCGCCGATAGCCACGGCACTGACACACTGGAAATGGAATTGGGTTCCAATCTCTGCCTCTGCCGCTCCAAGGCGTCCGAGATAGACAATTCCTGCAAGCGCTGCCAAAGTTCCTGATAAAACAAATCCAAGAACAACTGACTTTTCTACCTTAAGTCCGGAAAATTTTGCCGCGCTTGGGTTTGCACCCACAACATATAGTTCTCGTCCCATTCTCGTATGCTTTAACATCCATGCCGTTGCAACTGTCAATATAAGAGCAATGATAATTTGAGTAGGAATTTTTCCAAAAGCAAATCCTGAACCCATAAACATAACCATTTTATGAAAGCCGCTGACAACGTCTCCATCCATATAGAAGAAAGCAATACTCCGAATAATTTCCCTCACACCGTATGTAACCAGAATTGCTGGCAGGTGCAGGTACGCAACCAGCATACCATTGACAAGACCGATAAATATACCAATCAGCAGTGCAAGGATAATACCAATCAGAACACTTCCAACGGTATCATTGCTTCTTAAAAATCCAGCTGCCACACAGGAGGTAAGAGAAAGCGTTGCACCGATGGACATATCCACGCCTCGTCCTAATAACATGGCACAAGTCATTCCCAGCGACATAATAAGAAGCATGGAAGACTGCCTTGCCACATTTAACAGGTTATCTGCCTTTAAAAAATCGGGTGATGCAATCGATGTTCCTGCCATAAGCAAAACCAAAATCATGATTCTGGAGTATTTAACCAAAAACTCTTTCCCCTTCATCACTTTTCCTCCTTTCTAGCAACATCCAGCGCCAGGATTACAATAAGGATAAAACCAATAACCATCATTTGCGTCAGAATCCTCCACCCCAGCATATTCATACCGTTTCTTAAAATACTGATCGCAATAGCTCCAAGAAGCGCACCAAATACATTTCCTCTGCCGCCTCCAAGAACGATGCCGCCAAGGACTGCTGCACAAATACCGTTTAATTCAAGTCCATTTCCCTGAGACGGATTCGCTGCACTAAGACGTGCCGCATAAATAAAACCTGCACAGGCTGCCAAAACGGAATTAATCAGATAGACGCTCATTTTCATTCTCTTGACATTAATTCCAGAAGTCCACGCTGCGTCTTCCTTGCCTCCTACTGCATAAAGATAGGTTCCGTATTTTCTATGTTTCAGAATATAGTTCATTGTAATATAGAGAGCTGCTACTAAAAGCGCTGGAATTGGAATATAAAGGATATTCCCCTCGCTGAGTAATTTAAAATTTTCATATGGAATATGAATGGTACCTCCCTGAAGCACCATGCCCAGGCTTTCCGCAATGTTCATCGTTGCCAATGTAATAACAAACGTAGGAATCTCCGTATATCCTGCCAAAATCCCATTTATTGCTCCAATTGCTAATGCTGCCAGAAGTCCAATCAGACACCCTACAAGAATAGAGCAGCCACTGTTCATGGCTTTCGCTGCCACACAAGCCGCAAAGCTTGATATAGCGCCACAGGACAAATCGGTCTGATTCGTCAGGATTGCAAGACAGGAACACATAGAAATAAAGCAAAGCACTGCAGACTGTCTCGCGATATTAGAAATATTATGTAATGTAAAATAATTTGGAATTATCAGCGAAAAGCAAAGTACAAACAAGAAAATTCCATATACAGCACCGCTGGACGGCATCTTTTTTAAAAAGCCAAGTTTTTGTTTCATTCTCTACCTCCTGAAGCATAGCTCATAATCAGTTCCTGGCTTGCGTCTTCATAATTAATCTCTCCTGCAATTCGTCCTTCCCGCATCACATAGATTCGGTCTGCAATCGTCAGCACCTCTGGAAGATCAGAAGAAATCACCAGAACAGCCGTCCCTTTTTTCGCTAATTCATCAATAATGTGATATATCTCTTCCCTCGCTCCTACATCAATACCCCGGGTCGGTTCATCAAATATCAGTACGTCTGATTCCGTAAACAGCCATTTTCCGATAACCACCTTCTGCTGGTTTCCACCGGACATATATAATGGCTCCAGCTCACTTCCCGTGCAAACAATGTTTAACTGTTTAATATACTTCTCTGCTACCTGCCGTTCCTTTTTTAAATTCATGATCCCTCTCTTTGTTATTTTTTCCATAGCAGCTTGAGAGGTATTCTGGTAAATTGGCAGCGTCAAGGATAATCCATTCTCTTTTCTGCTTTCAGGCAGAAGTCCGAGGCCACTTTTTACACATCTTCCAGGTGTAGGTTTGTCTATTTTCTTTCCTAAAACTTCGATTTTACCGCTATCTATCTTGTCTATACCAAAAATTGCATGAACCAGTTCCGTACGGCCTGCGCCGACTAAACCGGCCAACGCGACAATTTCGCCCTTATGAACCTCAATAGACACATCTTTAAGAACCTTTTTTCTGTTTAAATGTTCCACCCTTAAGGCAATCTCATCACGTGCTGTATTGTTTAATCTTACCCGCTCCTGAGATACTTCACGTCCAACCATTCTGTGAACCAATTCATCCATACTGATTTTCTGAATATCTTCTGTGCAAATCGTCATACCGTCACGCAAAACAGTGACTCTTGTTCCGATTTGTTTTAGTTCTTGAAGACGATGCGAAATATAGATAATAGAAACACCACTTTTTTGAAGACGCCTTATAGTCTCAAATAGTCTCTCTATCTCACTGTCACTTAAAGTTGCTGTCGGTTCATCCATAATCAGAATCTTCGCATTCTGAGATAATGCCTTTGCCACCTCGACAAGCTGCTGCTGCGCTACTCCCAAAGTACAAATCTTGGCATCCACATCAATATTCGCTCTTAAAAATTCCAAATATTCCTTAGACTTCCTTTTCATCTCTGCCTGGTCAATACTCCCGTTTTTCTTTAACAACTCTCTTCCAAGGAAAATATTCTGAGCTACTGTTAAATATGGTACAAGATCAAACTCCTGATAAATAATAGAAATTCCCAGATTTTGAGAATCCTTCGTATTTCGAATCATAACCTTTTTTTCATTCACATAAATATTTCCTGAATCTACACTATATAAACCAGAAAAAATTTTCATTAGTGTTGATTTCCCCGCACCATTCTCCCCCAGGAGAATATGTACTTCACCTCTTTCAAGATCAAAGCTTACGTCCGATAACACCTTAACGCCTGGAAATGATTTATTGATCTTTTCAGCCCTTAACACCACATCTCTTCCCACTTGGTTTTCCCTCCTCTTTTTCATGGCTCTTAAATATTAATTCCGTTTTTGCTTTCCCATGAATTTAGTAATCGTTTACGTAATCGTTTGCTTTTTTGTAATTTCATATTACACAATTATTTTCATCTTGTCAATTGTACTATTTTTATATTTTTAATCTGATTTTTTTGTGCATTTTTTACATTTTTTCTTTTTAATTCTTTTCTTGACATTTTGGAATTTTTGTTTTATTGTTTAATTAATGATTTTTTCAATTTAAACGTTTTTTTCAATTTACAATTATGAACAAAATCGATATAATCTAATTAAAGATTTATTAACGAATATTCAGGGAGTGTTTTTAATGAAAGCAAGTATGAAGGATGTGGCACGACACGCAAAAGTATCTGTTGCGACTGTCTCTCACGTCATCAACAACACACGTTTTGTTTCTGAAGAAACAAGAAAAAAAGTTATGGATAGCATTGAAGCCCTGGGATATATTCCAGATCCAACTGCCCGAAGTTTTAAAACTGGGAAAAAAAATCTAATCGGGATCATTGTTCCTGATATTGCTAACCCTATATGGGCTATTATTATTGAGGAAGTTGAAAGTATTCTCGCAAAGAATGGTTACAAACTGCTAATTGTCAATACCAAAGAGACCGAACAGAGAGAATGTGAAAACCTTAAATTATTATCCTCCGGTCTGGTGGACGGACTTATTATCGCATCCACATTAACTGATTTTTCCCATATCCGCCCCCTGGTTCCTGATAACTTCCCCATGGTTTTTATCGATCGACAGCTTCCCAACTGTCCTTGTGATATGATTATCCCGCAAGACTATACAGCAATTCATAACGGCATCTGTCAAATGATCCTGGATGGTCACCGCCGAATCGGATTCATAACAGGACTCATGCGGCTGTCTACCAGTGTAAACCGTTTAACTGCTTATAAAGATGCTCTTACCGAATATGGCATACCCATAGATAACTCTCTGATCCAAATTGGAAACAGTCTTTATCAAAGTGCCGTCCCTCTGGTAAAAACGCTGCTTGAAAAAAAATGTACAGCCATTGTTGTATCCAACAATGTCATGCTGGACGATGTCTTATATTATCTGAATTCCAAAAAAATCCATTTAGGCACAGAACTTGTTCTTCTTGGTCAAACTGTAGAAGGAAGAAAAGACTACTTCACTAGAGAAGTACGAATGATCCTGCAGCCTTCAAAAGAAATCGGACGGACTGCCGGGAAGCAGATTCTGGAACGAATTCAAAATCCAGAGATGTCGGTACGGACTACCGTATTATACAGTACTCTATTTTAATTTTTCTGTACAAAAAAGATTCCGAAGAATAAATAGACTATAAACATCTATCTTTCTTCGGAATCTTCGATTACAGCTTCTCAATGATTTCTGCTGCCTTCAGCGCCTGTTTCATAATATATGCGGTATTTGCAGATACTGTATCCAAATCAATGGTGCATGGCTTTCCTTCGAGAAATTCGCAGGACAGGCAGTACATTTTCTGTTCATCCCCATTTTCCTCTTCTGCCAGCGCTTCTCCATGAATGGCCATATCTTCCGTATCCTGTTCCTTCCCTAAAGCCATCCGCATCAGGGTTTCCAGCAATATGGCAAAGTGCTCGTCATCCCAGGCAGAAAGGTACATACATTTGCAAAGGCCTTTTGTAAAAAACGGATACTCGCTGTAACAGTCCATCAGTTCTATAAATCGGGTGCGGTGCTCTGAATTTTCAAACATCTTCGCCTCATCCAAGACTGCAATACAATTTTCCTTCCATCCCATCATATTCCCCCAACTCATCAATCCAATTACTGGTAAATCGGATATTTATCACAAATTTTCGTTACTTCTGCCCGTATATAATCTGCCTTTGCTTCAAAATCTGTAGCAGCCAGCCAGATGCACTCTGCAATTTTTTCCATATCCTCTTCTACCAGACCTCTGGAAGTAACTGCCGGAGTACCAATCCGGACGCCGGATGTAACAAACGGGCTTCTTGGATCGTTTGGTACGGCATTTTTATTAAGCGTAATATATACTTCGTCACAGCGGTTCTGCAGTTCTTTTCCGGTTACTTCCATTCCTCGCAGATCGATCAGCATCAGATGGTTGTCCGTACCGCCGGTCAGAACCTTAAATCCCTGTTTTTCCAGGGCTGCCGCCAGCGCCTTGGCATTCTTTACGACCTGCTCCTGATAGGTTTTAAATTCCGGCTTTAAAGCTTCTCCAAAGCAGACTGCCTTTCCTGCAATCACGTGTTCCAGAGGTCCGCCCTGGGTGCCTGGGAAAATGGCTTTATTGAAATTAAACTTTTCTGCCGCCTCTTTGTTGGCTAAAATCATACCGCCTCTCGGCCCTCTCAATGTTTTGTGGGTGGTTGTAGTAACCACATCCGCATAAGGAATGGGGCTTGGATGAAGTCCTGCCGCTACCAGTCCTGCAATATGGGCCATATCAACCATCAAATATGCGCCCACTTTATCTGCCACCTGACGGAACCGCTTAAAATCAATGATACGTCCATAAGCACTGGCTCCGGCTACGATTAATTTCGGTTTATTTTCAACAGCCAGCCGCTCCATCTCATCATAGTCAATGAATCCATTGTCATCTACACCGTAAGGCACAATGTTAAAGTAAAGGCCGGAAAAATTCACCGGACTTCCATGGGTCAGGTGACCGCCATGATTTAAATTCATTCCCATAACCGTATCCCCTGGCTTTAACATGGCTACAAATACCGCCATATTGGCCTGGGCGCCGGAATGAGGCTGTACATTGGCGTAATCACAGCCAAACAGCTTTTTCGCACGCTCAATGGCAATGGTTTCCACTTCATCCACGACTTCACAGCCGCCATAATACCGCTTTCCAGGATACCCTTCTGCATACTTGTTGGTAAGAACGGTACCCATTGCCATCATAACGGCTTCGGAGACAATGTTTTCAGACGCAATCAGCTCCAGGTTGCGTCTCTGTCTGGCACATTCTTTTTCTACTGCTTTTCCGATCTCCGGATCCTGCTCTGTAAGAAACTTCATCACTTCATTTACCATACGTATTTCCTCCCTTTTAATCTTTAATTTTTAAATTTTATTTTGAACTTTATTTTTCGGAAAACCGGTATTCCTTAATGATTACCTGAAGGGTCCGGTTTCCGTTATATTCATTGACTGTTGGATAATATACAATATCCATGGAATTCTTTCCGGCAAGTTCTTCTGCAAAACGGTCTCCCTCTCCAAAAAACATTCCATCCATCGCAAATCCACTGGGCGTTACCAGGGAAAGCTTTACCGCTTTGCGGTTCTTTCCCAATATCCGCACATTCCGGACAGACAAATCTTTCTGGGCAAACTGGGGTTTTTCGTTGCCGTTTCCAAATGGTTCTAACTGTTCTAACTCTTGAATCAGAGATTCGTTTATGTATTCCAACGGCATGGGCACATCTATCCAGACTTTCCGGATAAAATCTTCCTCCGTCAAATGGGCATTTTCGTTCAGACGCCGCCGGAATTCTTCCACGTGTTCTTCCGGAAGGGACAATCCTGCCGCCATGGGATGTCCGCCAAACTTTGTCAGCAGGTCTTTTACTTCCACCAGTCCCTCAAACATATGGTAGGCCTCAATGGAACGTCCGGATCCCTTTACCCCTTCTTCAGAACGGGTCAGTACAAAGGAAGGTTTCTGAAACTTTTCCCGGAGCCTGCCGGCCACTATTCCGGCCAGGGATTCATGGCAGTCCGGAAGAAATACGACCAAAACGTTATCATCCTGAAATAGTTCTTCCACCTGGGCAATAGCTTCTTCGGTTCCCTTTAAGGTCATGTCTTTCCGCTGTTCGTTTAGGTCTTTTAACTCTCCTGCCAGTTGGCTTGCCGTCTCCGGATCTTCTGCCATCAGAAGCTTCAGCGCTATCTTTGCAGTCTGCAGACGGCCGCCTGCGTTTAAACAAGGGCCAATTACAAATCCGATGTGGTAAGCGGTCAGCGTTTCCGGATTTAAGTTATTTTTGTCAATCAGGCTCAAAAGTCCCAGGTTTTTCGTCTGTCCAATGCGCTTTAAGCCTTCTTTTACTACAATCCGGTTTTCATCCTGGAGTTTCATCACGTCTCCTACTGTAGCGATTGCGGCAAATTCCAGCATTTCTTCCCACTTTTTAAGCGGAATTCCAAACGCTTCATATAATGCCCGCATCAGCTTATAGGCCACCATCCCGCCGCAGATTTCCGGATATGGATACCTACTGCCGCTCCGCTTCGGATTTACCACAGCGTCTGCCATCGGCAGAATATCGTTTCCCATCTCGTCTTTCTGGATGTCATGGTGATCCGTAATAATGACCGTCATTCCCAGTTCTTTTGCCATACGGATCTGTTCCACAGCGGCAATTCCATTGTCACAGGTCAGAATGGTATCCACCCCGTCTTCAAAGGCCTGTTGGATAATGGCTTCATTGATTCCATAGCCATCCCTAATCCGATCCGGTATCCGGTAATCCCCAAAAGCGCCGGTTTCCTTTAATGCAGTCAGCAGAATATAAGTGGAACACACTCCGTCAATATCGTAATCTCCTACTACCCGAATCCGCTTACCAGATTCTATCTTTTCTTTCAGAATTCCCACCGCTTTTTCCATATCCGGAAGGAGATCCGGACTGTAAAGATCCGAAATGGTTCCATACAGATACCGTTCTATCTCTTCTGTTCCCACAACGTCCCGGTTGCGGATAATCCGGGCGGTTACCGGACTAATGTGATATTTTTCAGCAATCGCAGTAAAATCTGCCCGCTTCGTCTGCATCATCCACTGGCTTGGAGCAGCGGTTTGTCTGTCTGCCATCTACTTGTCTGTCTCCTTTGCATGGGATTTTTCATGGGATTGTGTTTCCCGCTCTTGTAACCTGGTCTCCAGTCCCTTCATCTCGTATAAAATAGAGGCGAAATCTCCATGGTAGGCGTTCTCCCTCTTAGAAGATATAGTTAAGTTTCCTCTTCCAATCTCGTTTAACAGCTTCTTCTGGTCAGCCGTCATGGTCTTTAAATTGCCGGAAAGCAGATTTACCGCCCCTTCCACCGCCTGCATTTCCTTATCTCCGGAAAGTTCCAGATGCACATCCAGATTACCTGCCGCCAGACGGGTAACACCGTCTACAATATTGCCGATTGGCACTGCAATTCCCCGAATCAGGGATATGACAAATACAGACAACGCTGCTCCTAAAAACAGGATCATCACAATTTTCCATCCAATCAGACGCCTATACAGATAATTTCCGTATTCGCTGGACGCCTCTGCCCCTGCCTGGTTATTCTCTGCCAGTTCTTTCAGAATCAGGCTTGCCTCGTCAAACAGCTGCTTGGACTCTCCCTGAAGCAGCTTTAATGCCTCTTCCGACTGATTTTTCCGGCTGATTTCCAGGATTTCATCACTGCACACCAGATACTGATCCCACGCCTTTCTGGCCTGGTAAATCAGGTCTGCTTCGCCGCCTCTTGCATAAAGATTCATATACTCTTCAAAGGCCTGGTCAATAATCTGCCGTTCCTTTAAAATTTCTTCTTCCATGGCTTTCATGTCGTCCTTCTGTTCCGACAATGCATGGTTGTGTTCAGCAATCCGGTAATCGGACGTATGGGTGTTCAGCTCTTCTGCCGCAATAACGGCTGGCGCCCAATATTCCGCAATATCTGTACTGGCCTGGTTAATAGAACCGCTGGTCAGAACAGCTACAAGTCCTATGGCAATCATCCCCAGAATACTAATCAGTTCTATGGCAATCAGACGTTTTTTGATGCTCATTCTCTCTTTCAATCGTTCTCTCATAACCTCTTATCCCCGGCTTTGCGCTGTTTTCCCTATTATAACGAATTTTATTTTCGAATACAAGCCGTTAAAAGCTTCCTGACTAACCGCGTCTGAAGCCGTACTCCCAGGGATAATACTCTTTCATCAATGTCAAACTGGTTATTGTGAAGAGGCGCGTCAATTCCCTTTTCTTTGTTGGCGCAGCCTAAATGGTAAAAGACGCCAGGCGCTTTATTTAAAAAGAACGAAAAGTCCTCTACTCCCAGGCTTGGGAACTGTTTAAAATGAATGTGTTCCCTTCCCAGACTTTCTGAAATCGTCTCAATGGCCATGTCGACAATCTCGTTGGTATTAATTAACGCGTCATAGCCAGGGGTAAATACCGCTTCTCCCTGTCCGCCGTAGGCCCTGCAGATATCTTCTGTTACCTGTCTGATATACGCTTTTGCCATCTGCCTGGTCTCCGGATCGGTTGTCCTTAAAGTACCTTCCAGCTCCACACAGTCTGCCATTACATTAGCCGCTGTGCCGCCTTTAATGGTGCCTAAAGAAAATACTGCATTTTTAAATGGGGAAATTCTCCGGCTTACCAGAGTCTGAAGGCTCTGAATCACCGCAGCAGCTTCAGTAATGGCGTCAATTCCTCCGTCCGGATAAGCGCCGTGACAGCTTTTTCCTTTGATAATCAAATTCACTTCATCGGAAGAAGCATTTAAGTCGTCATATTTGACCTCAACTTCCCCGTATTCATAAGTAGGCATCATATGAAGCCCCAGAACATAGTCTACATGGGGATTTTCCATACATCCTTCTTCTACCATCCGCTCTGCGCCTCCGCAGGTCTCCTCTGCCGGCTGGAAAAATAATTTTAAATTTCCTTTCCATTGATTTTCGTACTTCTTTAGCAGCCAGGCCACTCCCAGGGCAATGGTCATATGGGCGTCATGGCCGCAGGCGTGCATAACTCCTGGATTTTTCGAGCAGTAAGGACGGGTTTCATCTTCTGCCATAGGAAGCGCGTCAATGTCTGCCCGTATGCCTATGGTTTTTACATCATTGTTTTTTCCTGCCTCGTCCGTTCCTTTTCCTTCTACCACCGCAACAATACCGGTATCTGCGCAGGGATACTGGTAGGGAATCCCCCACTGGTCCAGGTATTCCCGGATAATCGCTCCCGTTTCGTGTTCCATGGTCCCCAGTTCCGGATGCTGGTGAAGCCGTCTGCGGATCTGGGTCAGCATCGGAAGCATTTCTTCTGTCTGGGCAGCCGCCCAGGCATCTGACCAAATCTCAGGTTCTGTCAGGCTCATATTGTTTCCTCCCCATCATGGTTTTAATCTCTGTAATTTTTCCGTCTTTTTTGTAGATTCTGGCTGGTCTCTGGGTTAGGCGGGACACAATATCGTTTTTATTGGTTTCCGCCAGGACGCTGACCGTCTGAATATCCAGGGTATTGCCGGTTCCGTCTCCGTAAATGATAACTTCATCGCCTATCTTTGCTTCCGGCACATCTCCTAAGTCCACCATGCACTGATCCATACAAAGTACTCCTACCACCAGAACCTGTTTTCCATGGATCGTTACCATCCCTTTTCCTCTTAAATTTCTGGGGTAACCGTCTGCATAGCCAAACGGCAGGGTTCCAATGCGGGTATCCCGTTCTGCCCGCCACATAAAATCATAGCTGACCCCTTCTCCTGCCTTTATCTCTGTAATGTGATTAATCCTGGTCTTAAAGGTCAGCGCCTGTTTAATATCCAGATGTCCTTTATGGAATCCTTTTAATCCATAGATAATCGCTCCTGCGCGGACCATGTCCATCCGGTACTCCGGATAATCTACCGATGCAATGGAATCCGCCAGATGGCAGCATGGGATTTCCACGCCTCTGTCTTTCAACTTTTCTATCGCCCTGTTAAAATCCTCATACTGTTTCCGGTTGGACTCGTCATCTAAGAGCACCAGGTGGGAGAACATCCCCTCAATCCGGATTCCTTCCATATGGCTGATTTCTTCAATGGCGTCCAGGCTTTCTTCTGTATCCGGAAAACCCAGACGGTGAAATCCTGTATCATATTTAATATGTACTCCTGCAGTCTTTCCCTGCTTCTTTGCCAGTTCCGATAAGGCTTTCGCCTGTTCTAATGTGTCTATGGTCTGAAGAATGCCGTAATCCAGCACATAAGGGAAATATTCCTCTGCTGTCAGTCCCATAATCAGGACCGGATACTCCGGGTAAGCTTCTTTTAACTCCATCGCTTCTGACAGAGCTGCTACGCAAAGTAAATCGCCGCCATTGTCCATAATCGCCGGAGCAATTCCTACTGCCCCATGCCCATAGCCGTTGGCTTTTACAACCGCTGCAATTTTTACGTCCTTTCCGACCATGGCACGAATCTGCTTTACATTCTCTGCAATTCTGTCTAAGTTTACTTCAATTACTGTTTCCCTATAAATTGGTAATGTGTTCATGGATTCCATTATATGCACTCTCTCCGCAAATTGCAATTTTTTTATTTTTTTCAAAAAACTATTGACATTTTTCATTCTCTCGTATATAATTGTTTTTGCGCTGTTGAGAAAGCCTTTTGGCTGGGAGACAGTGGTGTGCGTCAGTAGCTCAGCTGGATAGAGCATACGGCTA
>CAJMQQ010000039.1 GCA_905215625.1 uncultured bacterium | reverse complement strand
CATGTGTTCAGCCTAGTTCATATAAATATGTGTCCAGGATTCTGGGTACATATCATTCTGTCAGGGGCGTTTTTTTATTTCTTCTGACAAAAGCCTGTCAAAGATTTTTCTTTAACAGGAGGCAGGCCTATGAATATTTTACCTTCTCTCAGTCTCATACAGGATATGGCAGCCGTAGGGACTTATAATGTACTCCCCATAAGCTGTGAGCTTCTGTCCGACTTTATCACTCCCATTGAAGCCTTAAAAATTTTAAAACATGTTTCCTCACACTGCTATCTGCTGGAATCGGCTGCAGCCAACGAAACCTGGGGACGCTATTCCTTTCTTGGCTTTGATCCCAAACTGGAAATCACCTGTACCAACGGGTTTTTAAAAGCTGGAAATTTTACGATTCACACAGATGAGCCATCTTCCGTTCTCCGCCAAATACTTGGTGAATACAAAAGTCCTCGTTTTGATTATCTTCCGCCTTTTACAGGAGGACTGGCAGGATATTTTTCCTATGACTATTTTGGATACAGCGAGCCTTCTGTCCGCTGCGACAACAGAGCAGACGATACCTTCAAGGATCTGGATCTGATGCTCTTTGATAAAGTAATTGCCTTTGACCATGTCCGGCAGAAAATCATCCTTATAGTCAATATTTCCCTTGCTGACCCTGAGATCAGCTACAACAAGGCTGTTCTGGAACTGAAACATCTGGCAGAACTTTTGAAAAATGGGGAAAAGGAACAGAATTTTACTGGAAAACTTCTTGGAAATGTTACATCCATGTTTGACAAGGATACCTTCTGCAATATGGTTGAGGAAGCGAAGCTGCGAATCAGGGAAGGCGATATTTTTCAGATTGTACTTTCCAACTGCTTTTGCGCTCCCTTTGAAGGCAGTTTGTTCCAGACTTACCGGATTCTCCGCACCCTAAACCCATCTCCCTATATGTTCTATTTCTCCGGTACGGATCTGGAGGTCGCAGGAGCTTCCCCAGAAACACTGGTAAAGCTGGAAAATGGGGTTCTCCGTACCTTTCCTCTGGCTGGAACCCGTCCAAGAGGAACCAGTGAAACGGAAGACAAAAAACTGGAAGAACAGCTTCTGACTGATGAAAAAGAACTGGCCGAACACAATATGCTGGTGGATCTGGGAAGAAATGACCTTGGAAAAATCAGCCGGTTCGGAACGGTTCAGGTGGAACAGTTTCACTCCATCCAGCGTTTTTCCCATGTCATGCATATCGGTTCTACAGTAAGAGGCGAGCTGGATTCCAGATATGACGCTTTGGATGCCATTGAAGCGGTGCTTCCGGCCGGAACCCTCTCCGGCGCACCGAAGATCAGAGCCTGCCAGCTAATTAACCAGCTGGAACAAAATAAGCGGGGCATTTATGGAGGAGCCATCGGCTATATCGATTTTGCCGGAAATATGGATACCTGTATCGCCATCCGCATTGCCTACAAGAAAAACGGACAGGTGTATGTGAGAAGCGGCGCCGGAATTGTTGCCGACTCTGTTCCTGAAAAGGAGTATGAGGAATGCCTCAATAAAGCCCGTTCTTCCCTGAAAGCCCTTGAACTTGCACAGGAGGATCTGCTATGACACTTTTAATCGACAATTACGACAGCTTTTCTTACAACCTGTACCAAATCGTCGGTACGCTTGATCCGGATATCCTGGTCATCCGAAACGATGAAAAAACAGTGGATGAGATCGAGGTCCTCCACCCTGACCGGATTATCCTTTCTCCCGGGCCTGGAAGACCGGAAGAAGGAGGGATTATGATTCAGCTAATCCAAAGACTGGGAAACAAAATCCCCATGCTTGGCATCTGCCTGGGCCATCAGGCCATCTGTGCCGCCTTTGGCGCTTCCATTACCTATGCCAGGGAACTGATGCATGGAAAGCAATCGGAGGTTCTCTTTGAAACAGCTTGTCCCCTGTTTTACGGATGTCCCCAAAGGGCTCCTGTTGCCAGATACCATTCTCTGGCAGCCGATCCAGACACCATGCCTGACTGCCTGATCGTCACCGCCCGCACCGCAGATGGAGAGATCATGGGCGTGCAGCACAAGTCCTTTCCCATTTACGGCCTGCAGTTTCACCCTGAGTCCATTATCACGCCTGACGGAACGACTATGATCAAAAACTTTATAAAGGAGATACAGCCATGATTAAAGAAGCCATTGTAAAAATCGTCAACAAGCAGGATCTGTCCTATGAAGAAGCATATGCTGTGATGAATGAAATCATGGACGGAAGTACCACTGCCACACAAAATGCCGCTTTTTTAGCCGCCCTGTCCACAAAAAGCGCCAGAGCTGAAACCACTGATGAAATCACTGGCTGTGCCGCCGCTATGCGGGAACACGCCATTCCGGTAAAAACAGATATGGAACTGTTTGAGATCGTAGGAACCGGAGGCGACAATGCCCAGAGTTTTAATATTTCCACTACTGCAGCTCTCGTTGCTGCTTCCAGTGGTATGAAGGTAGCAAAACATGGCAACCGTGCCGCCTCCTCACATTGTGGCACTGCAGACTGTCTGGAAGCCCTTGGGGTAAATATTTATCAGAGCCCTGACCGCTGCAGAGAACTTCTGAAAAATGCCGGCATGTGCTTCTTCTTTGCACAGAAGTACCATTCTTCCATGAAATATGTAGGAGCAATCCGAAAGGAACTGGGATTTCGAACCGTATTCAACATCTTGGGGCCTCTCACAAATCCTGGTTCTCCTTCCATGCAGCTGCTGGGCGTATACGATGATTATCTGGCAGAGCCTCTGGCTCAGGTTCTGATCCATCTGGGCGTGAAGCGTGGCATGGTGGTATATGGCATGGATAAGCTGGACGAAATCTCCCTCAGCGCTCCAACCAGAATCTGTGAAATTAAAAACGGCTGGTTTAAACCCTATACGATTACTCCTGAAGAATTTGGATTTGCCCGCTGCAAAAAGGAAGACTTAAGAGGGGGAACTCCAGAAGAAAACGCCCGCATTACTCTGGCGATCCTTAACGGAGAAAAAGGGCCAAAGCGGGATGCTGTTCTTCTAAATGCAGGGGCGGCTCTCTATATCGGAGAGAAAGCCCAAAGCCTGAAAGAGGGCACAGAGCTTGCTGCGTCACTCATTGATTCTGGTAAGGCAGCAGAAACCCTTCAAAAACTGATTACACTCAGCAATATTCCGGAGGTGATGTGATGACCATTCTTGACCAGCTTGCCGGCCATGCCAGGGAGCGTACCCTGCTGGCAAAAGAAAAACTGTCCCTGTCTGAAATCAGGGAAGAGGCTCTTTCTCTTCCAAAGGGGAACTTCTCCTTTGAACGGGACCTTGGAAATCCAGGAATGTCCTTTATCTGTGAGTGCAAGAAAGCCTCTCCTTCAAAAGGGCTGATTTCTCCGGACTTTCCTTACCTGGACATTGCCAGAGAATACCAGGAAGCCGGAGCCGACTGTATTTCCGTTCTGACGGAGCCGAAGTGGTTTCTGGGACAAAACTCCTATCTGGCAGAAATTGCCTCCGCAGTTTCACTTCCCTGCCTGCGTAAGGACTTTGTAGTAGACGAGTACATGATCTATGAAGCTAAGACTCTTGGGGCAGCTGCAGTGCTTCTGATCTGTTCTATTTTAAGCCAAAGCCAGCTGCAGGAATATCTCCGGATCTGTGACGAACTGGGGTTGTCCGCACTGACAGAGACCCACTGTCAAGATGAGGTGCTGACAGCCATAGACGCAGGAGCCAGAATCATCGGTATAAATAACCGCAATTTGAAAGATTTTTCTGTGGATCTGGACAACAGCCGCAGCCTTCGGACGCTGATCCCATCAGACCGGATCTTTGTGGCAGAAAGTGGAATCAGCTCCACAGAGGATATCCTGGCTCTCTCTGAAATCGGAGCTGACGCTGTTCTGGTTGGAGAAGCCCTGATGCGTTCTCCTGACAAAAAAGCCCTGCTGCAAACATGGAGAAACTGCCTATGACAAAAATAAAGTTCTGTGGGCTTTCCTGCTTTCAGGATATCGAAATAGCCAATACTCTGTTACCAGATTACATCGGCTTCGTATTTGTTCCCCAAAGCAGACGGTATGTAACACCAGAAATGGCAAAAAAGCTGAAAGTCAGGTTAAATCCCAAGATTCAGGCCGTAGGTGTATTTCTAAATGAGAAACCGGAAATAATGGCGGAGCTGGCGAATCAAAACATCATTCATATGATCCAGCTTCACGGACAGGAAACGGAACAGACCATAAAGGCTCTCCGTTCCCTGACCTCCGCTCCTATCATCCAGGCGTTTACCATACAGACCACCGATGATATAAACAGGGCTGAGACCAGCAGCGCTGACCTGATTCTCCTAGATTCTGGAGCCGGTACAGGAGTTGTATTTGACTGGTCTTTGATCCGCTGTCACATAAAGCGCCCCTTTTTTCTGGCAGGCGGATTAAATCCGGCAAATGTGACCGCAGCCATCCAGACGCTTTCCCCTTATGGCGTAGACGTAAGCTCCGGAATCGAAATAAATGGAAAAAAAGATAAACATAAAATGGCGGCATTTACAGCCGCCGTAAGAAAGGAAGAGATACAATGACAAATCCAAAAGGACGCTTTGGCATTCACGGAGGGCAGTACATACCGGAAACCCTGATGAATGCCGTAATTGAACTGGAAGAAGCATATAACCATTACAAACAGGATCCTGATTTTAACAGAGAACTCTCCACACTTTTTAATGAATATGCAGGACGTCCCTCCCGCCTCTACTATGCTGAAAAAATGACAAAGGATCTGGGAGGAGCAAAAATTTATCTCAAGCGGGAAGACTTAAACCATACTGGAGCCCACAAGATCAACAATGTATTAGGCCAGGCCCTCCTTGCAAAAAAAATGGGAAAAACACGGCTCATTGCCGAAACCGGCGCCGGTCAGCATGGAGTTGCCACTGCTACCGCCGCTGCACTTATGGGAATGGAATGTGTAGTCTTTATGGGAAAGGAGGATACCATCCGTCAGGCATTAAACGTATACCGGATGCGGCTTTTAGGGGCTGAAGTCATTCCTGTGACCACCGGAACTGCTACCCTGAAAGATGCTGTATCCGAAGCCATGCGGGAATGGACCTCCCGTATCTCAGACACCCACTACTGTCTTGGTTCCGTCATGGGCCCCCATCCTTTTCCTACTATTGTAAGGGATTTTCAGGCGGTAATCTCTAAGGAAATCAAGGCACAGCTTCTGGAAAAAGAAGGCCGTCTTCCTGATGCTGTCATCGCCTGTGTAGGAGGAGGCTCCAATGCCATTGGAAGCTTCTATCATTTTATCGAAGATAAGGAAGTGCAGTTAATCGGATGTGAGGCAGCAGGAAGAGGCATAGATACCTTTGAGACTGCAGCCACTATTTCAACTGGAAAACTTGGTATTTTCCACGGAATGAAATCCTATTTCTGCCAGGACAAATATGGACAAATTGCTCCTGTTTACTCCATTTCCGCAGGACTGGACTATCCTGGAATCGGGCCGGAACACGCTTATCTTCACGATACAAAGCGGGCAGCCTATGTTCCCGTAACGGATGATGAAGCTGTCTGTGCTTTTGAGTATCTGGCTAAAACCGAGGGAATCATCCCTGCCATCGAGTCAGCCCATGCTGTGGCCTATGCCATGAAGCTGGCTCCATCTATGAACAAAGAACAGATTATCGTTGTCACCATCTCCGGACGTGGAGACAAAGACTGTGCCGCCATTGCACGGTATCGGGGGGAGGATATTCATGAGTAAGATCAAACAGGCATTTGAAAACAAAAAAGCATTTATTGCATTTATTACCTGCGGCGATCCGGATCTGGAAACCACTGCCGCCGCCGTCCGCTCTGCCGTAAAAAATGGAGCAGACCTGATTGAACTGGGAATTCCCTTTTCTGATCCTACTGCCGAAGGGCCAGTCATCCAGGGCGCTAATTTACGGGCGTTAAAAGGCGGGCTTACCACCGATGAGATTTTTGAATTTGTAAAAAAACTGCGTCAGGACATTACCATTCCTATGGTTTTCATGACCTACTCCAATGTGGTATTTTCCTATGGGGCAGAAGCCTTTCTTTCTGCCTGCAGCCGTCTTTCCATAGACGGGCTGATCCTTCCGGATCTGCCCTTTGAAGAAAAGGAAGAATTTCTGCCTGTGTGCCAGAAATACGGAGTAGATCTGATTTCCCTGATTGCTCCTACCTCCAAAGACCGGATTGCCAAAATTGCAAAAGATGCGGAAGGTTTTCTTTACATTGTCTCCAGTCTGGGGGTAACTGGTGTCCGGACTGAAATTCAGACCGATCTAAAGAAAATCATGGAGGTGGTCCGCCAAAATACCTCTATTCCCTGCGCTATCGGTTTTGGTATTTCCACACCGGTACAGGCCAGAGACATGGCAAAACTCGCAGACGGAGTAATTGTAGGATCTGCCATTGTCAAATTCCTGGAACAGTATGGCTCCGATGCTCCAGAACACATTGGTTCTTATGTAAAATCCATGAAAAAAGCCATAATATAATCTCCTGGATCTTTGTTTCTACTTAAATAAATAGGGACTGTACAAATACCTACTGTACAGCCCCCTCTAATTCTCTTCTAAAATTTATCTGCTTTGAAAAAGCAACTTCTCAAGCCGTCTGGCCGCCTCTTCTGTATCTTCCGGCGAACCAAAGGTCGAGAACCGGAAATATCCTTCTCCGCAGGTTCCAAACCCTTCTCCCGGTGTGCCTACTACCTGGATTTCCTGAAGCAGGTAATCAAAAAACTCCCAGCTTCCCATCCCATCGGGGCACTTCATCCAGATATAAGGGGCATTTTTCCCCCCGCAATACCAGATTCCCAGCTTATCCAGAACCTCCATCAGTACCTTTGCATTCTGTTTATATACCTGTATTCTTTCGTGAATCTGCCGTTGTCCTTCTTCTGTAAAAACAGCGGCCCCGCCTTTCTGGATAATATAAGATACTCCGTTGGTTTTTGTAGTGCGGTTGCGCACCCACATACCATTTAAATTCATTCCCCTGCGTTCCAGCACTTTGGGAATTACCGTATAACCCAGTCTGGTTCCGGTAAAGCCGGCTGTCTTGGACAGGGAGCAGATTTCAATGGCGCAGGTTTCTGCTCCCTCTATTTCAAAAATACTGTGAGGAATTTCTTCCTCTTCAATAAACGCCTCATATGCGGCATCAAATAAAATAATCCCTTCTGATCTGTTGGCATAATCCACCCATATCTTTAATTGTTCACGGTTAAAAACTGCCCCTGTAGGATTATTCGGCGAGCAGATATAAATAATGTCAGCCCTGGTATTTTCATCCGGAAGAGGCACAAATCCATCCTTTTCTCCTGACGGCAGATGGATGATTTTATTTCCCGCTATGATATTGGCATCCACATAGGCCGGATAAGCCGGTTCCATAATCAGAACCGTCTTATCCCTTCCAAACAGATCCAGAATGTCTCCCAGTTCATCGCTTGCTCCGCTGGAAATAAATACTTCCTCTGGCGAAAGGGATACCTTCCTGTTTTTGTAATATTCCGCTATGGCAGTCCTCAGATCCGGATCTCCGCATTCCGGCATATACCCATGAAACGTCTTTTTTTCTCCCTGATCCTCTACCGCTTTGTGAAGCGCTTTGATCACTTCGTCACATAGAGGCAGAGAGACATCGCCAATACCCATACGGTACAGATGAGTGTCTGGATGCTGCTTCAGATAGGCGTTTGTTCTCTGCCCGATATGATAAAACAGATAGGATTCTTTTAAATTATTGTAATTTGTATTTGGTATCATCTCGTTCTTCCTCCGTTATTTCAGAAATACCAATGGTAATTTCCTCTAATACATCCAGCAATACCCGGACAGTATCAAGAGATGTAAACATGGTAACGTGATTCTGCGCTGCGGCGCTTCGGATGGCAGTTCCGTCTTCATAGTGGACGCCGGAGAGAATCGCACGGGTGTTAATCACATAGCTGACATATCCGGCGCCTATGGCATCCAGGATTTCCCTGCTGCCTTCCGATGGCTTTCCCAGGACTTTTGTACGGATTCCATTATTTTTCAGGGTCTCTGCCGTTAAGGAAGTGGCTTCAATATTAAATCCCATATCATAGAAACGCCGGATCAGCGGAATGGCTTCTTCTTTGTCCTCATCTGCCAGAGTCACAATCACCGTTCCATAATTCTGCACGCGGATACCTGATGCAATCATGGCCTTATACATTGCCCGGTGAAGCTTCTTATCATATCCGATGGCTTCTCCTGTAGACTTCATCTCAGGGGAAAGGTACGCATCCATCCCCTGCAGCTTTGAAAAAGAAAATGCAGGCGCTTTTACATACCACCTTGTCCGTTCTTTCGGATAGATGACGTCTATTCCCTGTTCTCTCAGAGTCTTTCCAAGAATTACCTTCGTTGCAATATCTGCAATTGGATAGCCTGTTGCTTTTGATAAAAAGGGAACGGTTCTGGAAGAACGCGGATTTACTTCGATAATATAGACCTGCTCCTTTTTATCTACAATAAACTGGATATTGTAAAGCCCTACAATACCGATTCCGAGCCCCAGTTTTTTTGCATACTCTAAAATGGTTTCCTTTACCTTTTCCGAAATGCTGAATGTAGGGTACACGCTGATGGAATCGCCGGAATGGATACCGGTTCGTTCTACCAGTTCCATAATCCCAGGTACAAATACATCCTTTCCATCGCATACAGCATCAATTTCTACTTCCTTGCCGCAGATGTATTTGTCTACCAGCACCGGCTTATCCTCGTCAATTTCTACCGCTGTTTTCAGGTAATGGCGCAGATGCTCTTCCTTTGCCACAATCTGCATGGCTCTTCCTCCAAGTACAAAACTTGGACGGACCAGCACCGGATATCCAATCTCTTCCGCCGCCCTGACTCCATCTTCTATATTGGTGACAGCCTGTCCCTTCGGCTGGGGAATTTTAAGTTCTAATAACAGCTTTTCAAAGGCATCCCTGTTTTCCGCCTTCTCGATGGCTGCACAATCGGTACCGATCAGTTTTACCCCTCTTTCTTCCAAGGGTTTTGCCAGATTGATGGCTGTCTGACCCCCTAAGGAGGCAATGACACCCTCCGGCTTTTCCATTTCAATCACATTCATCACATCTTCCACACACAGAGGCTCAAAATACAGCTTATCGGATGTGGTATAATCGGTGGACACGGTTTCCGGATTATTATTGATAATGATCGCCTCATATCCGGCCTCCTTGATCGTCTTAACCGCATGGACGGTAGAATAGTCAAACTCTACTCCCTGGCCAATGCGGATCGGACCGGAGCCCAGCACCAGGATCTTTTTCCTGCTTCCTACGACAGATTCATTTTCCTCCTCATAGGTGGAATAAAAATAGGGGACATAGCTTTCAAATTCCGAGGCGCAGGTATCGATCATTTTATAGACTGGAAATATACCGTATTTTTTTCTCATTTTATAGACATCTTCTTCCGTCAGGTTCCACAGTCCTGCAACTGTCCTGTCGGAAAATCCGTTCTTTTTCGCCTGATACAAAAGTTCCCTGTCTCCAATACCCGTCTTCAGTTCCTGCTCTATCTCTGTAATATGCTTCATTTTATTCAGGAAAAACGGATCAATTCCAGTCTGCTTATGGATAGCGGAAACTGGTTCTCCCAGCCGCAGCAGACGGGCAATGGCAAAGATTCTGTCATCTGTACCGATCCGGATGTAGTCCATTAACGCTATTCTGTCCTGTTTTTCAAATTTTTCCATATACAAGTGGCTGACACCGGTTTCCAGAGAACGAATGGCTTTCAGCAGGCTTTCCTCAAAGGTTCTTCCCACGCTCATGACTTCGCCGGTTGCCTTCATCTGTGTTCCCAGCTTCTGATTGGCATCTGTAAATTTATCAAAGGGGAAACGGGGGATTTTCGTTACCACGTAATCCAGAGCTGGTTCAAAAGATGCAGGGGTATTGACCAGCATAATCTCATCCAGGGTCATTCCTGCACTGATCTTTGCCGATACTCTTGCAATGGGATAACCGCTTGCTTTTGACGCCAACGCTGAAGAACGGGACACTCTGGGATTTACCTCAATCAGATAATACTGAAACGAATTGGGATCCAGTGCAAACTGTACATTACAGCCGCCTTCGATCTTCAGCGCCCGGATGATTTTCAAAGCGCTGTCCCGCAGCATCTGGTATTCTTTATTGGTCAGGGTCTGGGAAGGGCAGACTACGATGGAATCTCCTGTGTGGATTCCTACCGGATCCAGATTTTCCATATTGCAGACCGTAATGGCTGTGTCATTGGCATCACGGATTACTTCGTATTCGATTTCCTTAAAACCCTTTACACTTTTCTCAATCAGCACCTGATGCACCGGAGACAGGGCGAGGGCATTTTTAATCAGTTCCAGGAACTCCGGTTCATCATCTGCAAAACCTCCTCCGGTTCCGCCAAGGGTAAAAGCCGGACGGAGCACCACCGGATAACCAATCTCTCTGGCAGCCGTTACCGCCTCCTCCGCCGTATTGGCAACAGCAGAGGGAAGCACCGGCTCTCCTAAGCGTTCGCACAGTTCTTTAAACTGTTCTCTGTCTTCTGCCTTCTCAATACTTTCACTGCTGGTTCCCAGAAGTTCTACACGGCATTCTTTTAATATCCCCTTTTTTTCTAACTGCATGGCCAGATTCAGGCCTGTCTGGCCTCCGATTCCCGGGACAATGGCGTCCGGACGCTCATGGCGGACAATCTTTGCCACATATTCCAGGGTCAGCGGCTCCATATACACCTTATCTGCAATAGACGTATCGGTCATAATCGTCGCCGGATTGGAATTACACAGTACTACCTCATATCCTTCCTCTTTTAGCGCCAGACACGCCTGGGTTCCTGCATAGTCAAATTCGGCTGCCTGGCCAATTACAATCGGACCGGAACCAATGACAAGGATTTTCTTCAAATCAGTTCGTTTTGCCATTCTTCGCTTCCTCCATGATCTCTATGAATTGTTCAAACAAATAACCGCTGTCCTGTGGGCCTGGTGCGCTTTCCGGATGATACTGTACGCTGAATACCCGGTCTTCCTTACAAGCAACTCCTTCGATGGTCTGATCCAGCAGATTCAGGTGCGTTACCTGTAAATTAGTATTTGCAAGGCTTTCCCTGTCTACTGCATAAGAATGGTTCTGGGAGGTAATTTCGATTTTTCCTGTTATCAGATTTCTTACCGGATGGTTTCCTCCCCTGTGACCGAATTTCAGCTTATAGGTCTTTGCTCCATATGCCAGTGCTATAATCTGGTGTCCCAGGCAGATTCCAAAAACAGGATATTTTCCCCGCAGTTCTTTTACCAGTTCGATAACTGGCTGGACATCTGCCGGATCGCCCGGGCCATTGGACAAAAAAATCCCATCCGGTTTTATTTTTTCTATTTCTTCCGCAGAAGTATTCCATGGAAATACCGTCACACTACAGTTTCTGTTATTAAAACTTCTTACAATATTCTGCTTCATTCCGCAGTCAACGGCAGCTACATGATAGTTTCCGTCAGGAACCTGGTACTGCTGAATCTTTTTTCTGCTTACCAGTTCCACTGCATTCTTTGGTATTTCACAGGATGCCAGTTTCAAAAGTCCGTCCTGTAAAGAAGTATCTGCATCTGTAATCAGAGCCTTTCTGCTTCCCAGATCGCGGATTGAGCGTACCAGCTTTCTGGTATCAATTCCATAAATTCCCGGAATCCGGTACTTCTCCATAATTTCAGATAACGTATATTCACTGCGGAAGTTAGACGGCTGGTCATTATAATCCCTTACTGCCAGTCCTCCAATTGTCGGCGTTTCTGTCTCAAAGTCCTCTTCTGCAATCCCATAATTGCCAATCAGTGGATAGGCCATTACAACGGTCTGGTACGTATACGATGGATCCGAAATAATTTCCTGGTATCCTACCGGAGAGGTATTAAATACAATCTCTGTAACTCGCTCATCTGCAGAGCCAAAACCATATCCATAATACTCACTTCCATCTTCCAAAATCAGCTTTCTGTCAAATTTTTTCATCATCTAGCTCCTCTTTCCCTGAGCTCGTTCAGACAGCTTCTGTTCAAACCGGTCTTTCCGGAGATCAGTCGGTATTTTAGTAGGATATTCTCCATGAAAACAGGCGGCGCAATAGTCCCTGCAATGGATGAGCCTGTCCAGCTTTCCCACCTCCAGGTAGCCCAGGGAATCTGCTCCGATCAATTCTGCAATCTCTTCTGTACTGTGGCGGCAGGCAATCAGGTTTTCTTCGGAATCAATATCAGTTCCATAATAGCAGGGGTGCAAAAAAGGCGGGGCTGAAATTCTCATATGAATTTCTCTCGCTCCTGCATCCCGCAAAAGTTTTACAATACGCCTGCTGGTCGTACCCCTGACAATGGAATCGTCAATCAATACTACCCTTTTTCCCTCAATCACACTTTTTACAGGAGAAAGCTTGATTCTGACCTGATCCAGGCGCTCATTCTGTCCCGGAGAGATAAAGGTTCTTCCAATATATTTATTTTTAATCAGTCCAATGCCATAGGGAATTCCTGATTTCTTCGAAAATCCCAGAGCCGCATCCAGCCCGCTGTCCGGAACTCCGATTACAATATCTGCTTCCACCGGATACTTCTCTGCCAGCAGTTCCCCTGCTTTTATCCGTGATTCATGAACTGATACGCCATCGATTACGGAATCTGGTCTGGCAAAATAAATATATTCGAAAATACAGGTCTTTTGTTTCTGCTTTCCGCAATGTTCTTTTCTGGATTCCGCCCCGTTTTGATGAAATACCAGAATCTCTCCAGGAAGGATATCTCTGACAAATTCTGCGCCGACTGCCGATAATGCGCAGCTTTCCGATGCCACTATATAAGCTCCATCCGGCATCTTTCCATAGCACAAAGGCCTGAATCCATAGGGATCACGGGCAGCAATCATCTTAGTGGAGGACATCAGTACCAGGGAGTAGGCCCCTTCCAGGGATTTCATTGCTCTGCTGACCGCTTCTTCAATGCTGGGCGCAGTCAGCCGCTCTCTGGTAATCATATATGCAATGGTTTCCGTATCACTGGTAGTATGAAAAATAGCTCCGGACAGTTCCAGCCTGTCACGAAGCTCCAGAGCATTGCTCAGATTTCCATTATGGGCCAGCGCCATCTTCCCTTTCTTGTGGTTGACTTCAATGGGCTGGCAGTTACTCCTTGTATTTCCTCCGGTAGTTCCATATCTGACATGACCCACAGCCATGGTTCCCTCTGGGAAATGGGCCAGCGTATCTTTCGAAAACACTTCGCTCACAAGTCCCAGATCTTTGCAGGAAGAAAATACGCCGTCGTCATTCACAACAATTCCGCAGCTTTCCTGGCCTCTGTGCTGCAGGGCATAGAGGCCATAATAGGCCAGTTCTGCCACATTTTCCTTTTTTGTGCTCATCACTCCAAATACGCCGCATTCTTCATGAATCCCCATATTGTTATTTCCTCCTGTCACTGTTTCCTTATTCTACTGTCACAGATTTTGCCAGATTTCTTGGTTTATCAATATCACAGCCCCGGTTCAGGGCAATATAATAGGCAAACAGCTGTAATGGAATCACCCCAAGCACCGGCTGCAAAAGGGTATGTATCTTTGGAATCACAAATACTTCTGATGCCTGGCTTCTGATCATGTCTTCCGTCTGATCCGTAGTCATTGCCAGCACCTCTGCTCCCCTGGATTTTACTTCCACAATATTAGACAGCATCTTTTCTGCCAGCGGTTCATAGGAAGCCAGTGCAACCACCAGTGTTCCATGCTCTATCAGGGAAATGGTTCCATGCTTCAATTCTCCTGCTGCGTAGGATTCGGAATGAATATAGGAAATTTCTTTCAGCTTTAAAGATCCTTCCAATCCCAATGCATAATCCAGATTACGGCCAATATAGAAGACGCTGTTATGATTAAAATATCTGGACGCCGCTTTCTGATAAAGATTCAGATTATCCAGAACCACTCCTATCTTTTCAGGCAGTTCCTGAAATTCTCTGACAATTTCCAGGTATTCGTTTTCCTCAATCCTGTTTAACTGCTTTGCCATGCAGACTCCCAGCATCAAAAGAAGTACCATCTGGGTGGTATACGCCTTTGTGGTTGCTACGGCAATTTCCGGCCCTGCCCATGTGTATAGGACATAATCCGATTCTCTTGCTATGGAACTTCCCATCACATTTACAATAGACAGTACTTTTGAGCCTTTTCTCTTTGCTTCCCTGAGTGCCGCCATGGAATCCAGAGTTTCTCCTGACTGGCTGATTACGATCACAAGGGATGACTCTCCCAGCAGCGGTTCGCTGTACCGGAATTCTGACGCAAGGCAGGCTTCTGTCGGAATGCGGAGAAGCTTTTCCAGTGCGTACTTTCCTACCACTCCTACATGGTATGCAGAGCCGCAGGCAACCAGATAGATTCTGGAAATTCCTTTCATGAATTCGTTTACATCCTTCAGTTCATCCAGCACAATTTCTCCATCTGACAGTCTGGGGGAAATGGTCTTGCGGACTGCTTCCGGCTGTTCCATAATCTCTTTTAACATAAAGTGGGCATATCCGCCTTTTTCTGCTGCTGAAACGTCCCACTCGATGAAATGTTTTTCTTTTTCCAGCAGGCATCCGTCCCTGTCATATATCTGTATCTGATCCGCCGTAATCACTGCCACTTCATCATCTTCCATATAAGTAACGGTTCTGGTATGTGCAAGGAGTGCAGTAACATCAGAAGCAATGTAGTTTCCATCTGTTCCATACCCAAGGAGCAGAGGGGCGTCTTTTCTTGCTGCAATCATTTGTTCTGGAAAATCTGAACAGAGAATCCCCATAGCGTAAGCGCCCTTAATTCGATGCAATACTGCGTAAACCGCATCCATCAGATTCATTTTTTTCTTATAATAATATTCCAGAAGCTGGACGATTACTTCTGTATCCGTATCAGAAGTAAAAACAACTCCTTTCCGGATCAGAGACTCTTTAAGTTCCAGGTAGTTCTCGATAATACCATTATGGACAACCGCAATTTTCCCGTTCTGACCTACATGGGGATGGGCATTTACGTCGCTGGGTTCTCCATGGGTAGCCCATCTGGTATGGCCAATGCCAATTTTTCCTGACAACGGATTCTGGGCCTCCAGCACATCCCGCAGTACGGCAAGACGGCCTTTGCTTTTTTTAACCTGCAGGTTTCCATCTGGTGACACAACCGCAACGCCTGCTGAGTCATAGCCTCTGTATTCCAACCGTTCCAGACCGTCCAGCAATATGGAAACTGCTTCTGTATTTCCTGCAAATCCAATAATTCCGCACATATTTTTACTCCTTTTTTGCTTCTGCCCGTTTTAATGAGGCTGAAATAAATCCTTTAAACAATGGATGGGACTGGTTTGGCCGGCTCTTAAATTCTGGATGAAACTGTACCCCCACAAAAAATGGATGGTCCGGCAGTTCTATGGTTTCTACCAGTCTGTCATCCGGTGAAGTGCCGCTTATCACCAGTCCTGCTCCCACCAGTTCCCCGCGGTACTGATTATTAAACTCGTAACGATGGCGATGGCGTTCATAAATCAGTTCTGTGCCATAACACGCCTCCATTTTCGTTCCGGCTTTAATGTGGCAGGGGTAGCTTCCCAGACGCAGGGTACCGCCTTTATCAATCTCTTCACTCTGTCCTGGCATAAAATCAATTACCTTGTGGGCGCACTGTTCATCAAATTCTCCTGAATGGGCATCCTCAAGTCCCAGAACATTCCTGGCAAATTCTATTACGGCAATCTGCATTCCCAGGCAGATACCAAAGTAGGGAATTTTATTTTCACGGGCATATTTTGCAGACAGAATCATTCCTTCAATACCACGGTTTCCAAAACCGCCTGGAACAATAATTCCATCCAGATTCTTCAAAATATCCGCTGCCGTTTCCCTGGTAATCCTTTCTGAATCAATCCAGTGGATTTTTACAAATGTATTCTGCTCATATCCAGCATGGTTCATTGCTTCCGCTACAGACAGGTATGCGTCATGCAGCTTCACATATTTTCCAACCAGGCCAATATGCACTTCCTCCGAACGGCTCCGGATGCGTTCCACCATCTCTTCCCAGTCTTTCAGATCCGGCTTCGGCGCCTCAATGTGAAGTTCCCGGCAGACCACATCGGAAAATCCGGATTTTTCCAGCATCAGTGGAGCTTCATAAAGATTGGGCAGCGTCCTGTTTTCAATGACGCAGTCCTTTTTTACATTGCAGAACAGAGAAATTTTCTGGAAAATAGATTCTTCCAGAGGCCTGTCTGATCGGAGCACAATAATATTGGGATTGATTCCCATTCCCCGTAGTTCCTTGACCGAATGCTGTGTCGGCTTGGACTTATGTTCTTCCGATCCACTCAGATATGGAACTAAGGTTACATGGATAAACAGACTGTTTTCCCTGCCTGCCTCCAGGGAAATCTGGCGTACTGCTTCTAAAAACGGCTGGGATTCAATGTCTCCAATGGTTCCTCCAATTTCCGTAATCACCACATCTGCATCTGTCTTTTTCCCCACACGGTACACAAATTCCTTAATTTCATTGGTAATATGGGGAATTACCTGAACAGTGGAACCCAGATACTCTCCCCTCCGCTCTTTGTTCAGAACATTCCAGTACACCTTTCCTGTGGTCAGATTGGAATACTGGTTTAGATCTTCGTCAATAAATCTCTCATAATGTCCC
The DNA here is from genome assembly GCA_905215625.1 of uncultured bacterium. Classification (GTDB taxonomy): domain Bacteria; phylum Bacillota; class Clostridia; order Lachnospirales; family Lachnospiraceae; genus UMGS1370. The sequence continues at coordinate 10,353 of CAJMQQ010000039.1, read as the reverse complement.
AGATCCAGATCCGTCTCCGCTCCGTCTTCTGTCACGTATACTTCTCCGTGCTGATACGGACTCATGGTTCCAGGGTCTACATTGATATATGGATCCAGCTTCTGGGCTGCGACTTTTAATCCTCTCGCTTTCAGAAGCCGTCCTAAAGAAGCCGCTGTGATTCCCTTTCCCAGGCCAGATACCACGCCTCCGGTTACAAATATATATTTGGTCATATGTTTTCTCTTTTCTTAGAACATTGTAATGTAAGCGTCACGTTCTGCCCCTACCGATACGTATTTAACAGGACAGTGAATCATTTTCTCAATATAGCGGATATAATCCAGGGCTTCCTTTGGCAGTTCCTCTGCAGTTCTGCATCCGCTGATGTCCTGCTGGAAGCCTGGAAGATACTCATAGACCGGCTTTGCAGCATTCAGTTCTTCGATTCCTGCTGGAAACTGTTCTGTCCGTTTTCCGTTGATTTCATAGGCTGTGCATACCGGAATCTTTTTCATGTAAGAAAGTACATCCAGCTTTGTAAGAGCCACATACGTGCATCCCTGCATTTTTGTTCCATATCTGGAAGCAACCACATCAAAACCTCCCACTCTCCTTGGCCTTCCGGTGGCCGCGCCGTATTCGCCTCCGGCTGCCCGGAGTTCTTCTGCCTCTTCTCCAAATAATTCACAGGTAAACGGGCCTTCTCCCACACAGCTGGAATATGCTTTCATGATTCCGATGCTCTCATCCAGCTTTGCAAATGGCACTCCTGCCCCAATAGGTGCATAAGAAGCAAGTGTGGTAGAAGCAGAAGTATATGGATAGATTCCAAAATCAATATCCCTGAGTGCTCCCAGCTGTGCCTCAAACAGAACGGATTTTCCTTCCTCAATGGCGTTTCCAAGATATTCTGTAGTATCACAGATAAAGGGCACAAAATATTCTCCGTATTTTTCCAGCCACTGATACAGTTCTTCTGCCTGTATCGGCTCATGTCCGTATCCTTTTTCCACAGTAAGGTTTTTCCACTCCACCAGTTCCCCAAGGCGTTCCTTTAACGTTTCCATATGGAGCAAATCTCCCATACGCAGCGCCTTTTTCATATATTTATCTGCATAAACCGGAGAAATGCCTCTGCGTGTTGATCCAAACTTTTTGTCTCCCAGCCGGTCTTCCTCCAGACAGTCCATCAGCTTATGATATGGCATACAGATGGTCGCCCTGTCGCTGATTTTTAAATGCTTTGGGGTTACCTCCACTCCTTTTTCCCTAAGCGTCTGAACTTCTCCATATAAATGTTCCAGATCTATCACAATACCAGGTCCCAAAATATTAACCGTCTTCTCACGGCAGATTCCAGAGGGCATCAGATTCATAACGAATTTTCCTTTTTCATTAATCACTGTATGCCCTGCATTGTTTCCCCCTTGATAACGGACAACAATATCATACTTTTCGCTGAGAAGATCCACCATGCGGCCTTTTCCTTCATCTCCCCAGTTTGTTCCAACAATTGATGTAAGCATATCGATTCCTTCCTTTCAGAAACTCTAGTTACTCTCTACTTCTAATCCCAGACGTCTGGCTACCTGAATATACGCATCCTCCACATTGCCTAAATCTCTGCGGAAGCGATCCTTATCCATCTTTTCCCCGCTTTTGGCATCCCACAAACGGCAGGTATCTGGAGAAATTTCGTCCGCAAGAATTACCTGACCATGAAAGCGCCCAAACTCTATCTTAAAATCAATCAGACGAAGTCCGGCTGCTTTATATTCCTGTTTCAGAACTTCATTTATCTGAAATGCATATTTTCGAATCGTCTCTATCTCCTGTTCTGTTGCAAGCTGCAGCGCTTTTGCATAATAGGAATTAATCAGCGGATCCCCAAGTTCATCGTTTTTATAGGAAAACTCAAGGGTTGGCTCAGCTAGTTCCGTTCCTTCTTCTACTCCCAGCCGTTTCGAAAAACTTCCGGCAGCCACATTTCGTACAATTACCTCCAACGGAATAATTTTCACTCTTCGTACTGCCGTTTCCCTGTCATTTAGCTCCTGAATGAAGTGAGTCGGAATCCCCTCCTTCTCCAGCTTCTGAAACAGCAGGTTTGTCATACAGTTATTGATGGCTCCCTTTCCAGCGATTGTCCCCTTCTTTAATCCGTTAAAAGCCGTTGCATCATCTTTATAAGAAACAATCAGAACATCTGGATCATCCGTTAAAAAAACCTTTTTTGCCTTTCCTTCGTATAATTGTTCACATTTTTCCATTTCTGCATTCCTCCGACAACGTCACTTTCTGTATGTTTCAACGCAAAAAAAGACAGTGGTGCCTTTAAGTTCTTATGAAACTTAAAGACACCATTGCCTTTACCCACGTTATTCTACCTCTTAAGTTTTATCTTGTCAATCTTATTTTTTACAGTTCTTCTGCCCCATGAAATCCATTCTGCAAATCTTCAATAATATCTTCAATATGTTCGGTTCCTATAGAAAGACGTATGGTATTGGGCTTAATTTCCTGATCTGCCAGTTCTTCCGGTGAAAGCTGGCTGTGGGTTGTGGTTGCCGGATGAATTACAAGGCTCTTTACATCTGCCACATTGGCAAGCAGTGAGAAGATCTGCAGATTGTCGATAAACCTATATGCTTCTTCTGTGCCTCCTTTTATCTCAAATGTAAAGATAGAACCTCCTCCATCCGGAAAATACTTCTGGTAAAGGGAGTGATCCGGATGGGATGGAAGAGACGGATGATTCACTTTTTCAACCTGCGGATGACTGTTTAAGAACTCTACCACCTTCTTCGTATTTTCCGCATGGCGTTCCAGCCTCAGAGACAGAGTTTCCGTTCCCTGAAGGAGTAAAAATGCTGCAAAGGGAGAAATGGATGCTCCTGTATCACGGAGCAGAATCGCCCGAATATAGGTAACAAAGGCTGCTGATCCGGCTGCTTTCACGAAGGAAACGCCATGGTAGCTTGGATTGGGTTCCGCAATAGCAGGATACTTTCCTGAAGCCGTCCAGTCAAATTTGCCTGAATCTACAATGATGCCGCCAAGAGTCGTTCCATGGCCGCCAAGGAATTTTGTAGCAGAGTGTACCACAATATCTGCTCCATGCTCAATTGGACGGATAAAATACGGTGTGCCAAACGTATTATCTACCACAAGGGGCAATCCGTATCTATGGGCAAGTGCCGCCAGCGCATCCATATCCGGAATATCGCTGTTGGGGTTTCCAAGGGTTTCTATGTAAATTGCCCTTGTATTTTCCTGAATTGCAGCTTCCACTTCCTCCAAATCATGGATGTTTACAAAGGAAGCCGTAATTCCGAATCCTGGAAGGGTGTGGGCCAGCAGGTTATAACTGCCGCCGTAAATGGTTTTCTGTGCAACAATATGTCCGCCGTTCTGTCCCAGTGCCTGCAGCGTATAGGTAATTGCGGCTGCTCCTGAAGCCAGTGCCAGAGCAGCTGTGCCGCCCTCCAGGGCGGCGACACGCTTTTCCAGCACCTCCTGTGTGGAATTTGTCAGGCGTCCGTAAATATTACCGGAATCCTCAAGTCCAAAGCGGGCCGCTGCATGGGCGCAGTCATGAAACACATAAGAAGTTGTTGCATAAATAGGTACTGCGCGTGCATCTGTAGCAGGATCCGGCGTCTCCTGTCCTGCATGAAGCTGAAGTGTTTCAAATCTGTATTTTGCCATAATTCAATTCCTTTCAGATTTTTATTTTACTTTCCGCTGTCTCCGTAGTTAGACAGCACCCTTGCAGAAGGATCATTCACATTGCAGCCTTCCCATTCTTTATTTGGCATCCAGAAATCTGTCACCATCTCTGCCTGTTTTGGATAATATATTTCAAAAATCTCTCTATATAATAAAGATTCCTTTGTAAATGGCCTTGCATGGGTGTAGCGCTTACATCTATTTTTAAATTCTTCATCCGTATACTTACTTTCTGCATATTCTTTCAGATAATTTACCATAGAATGACCTACTGCGTCTGAAAATGCAGCTTTCTCTCTCCAAAGGATTGTATCCGGCAGGTAACCTCCCTGTTCAAAGGCATGGCGAAGCAGATATTTTCCTTTTCCATAAGTATTCATCTTCAATTCTGGATTTACTGCCATCACATATTTCACAAAATCCAAATCCCCAAAGGGGACTCTTGCTTCCAGGGAGTTTACAGAAATACAGCGATCTGCCCGCAGCACATCATACATATGCAGTTCCCGGATCCGTTTTTGTGATTCTTTCTGGAACGCTTTCCCATCTGGTGCAAAGTCTGTATATTTATAGCCAAATAATTCATCGGAAATTTCCCCTGTTAAAAGAACTCGGATATCTGTCTGGCTGTGGATTGCCTTACACACCAGATACATCCCTATGGATGCGCGGATTGTCGTAATATCATAGGTTCCCAGCAGCTGAATCACGGTCTCCAGAGAGGACAGCACGTCTTCCGGCGTCATATAAACCTCTGTATGGTCACTTCCTATATAATCTGCCACCTGTCGTGCATATTTTAAGTCAATGGCGTCCTCGCTCATGCCGATGGCAAAGGTCTTAATCGGTTCTCTGCTCTTTTTTGCTGCAATGGCGCACACCAGAGAAGAGTCCAGACCGCCGGAAAGCAAAAAGCCCACCTTTGCATCTGCTATCAGGCGTTTCTCCACACCAGCTACAAGCTTATCATGAATATTTCTGCATACCGTTTCCAAATCATCCTGACAGACTGCATCAACTCCCGCTATATCACAGTAGCAGATAAACTGACCGCCTTTATAATAATGTCCTGGCGGAAACGGCATGATCTTATCGGTAAGTCCTGTCAGGTTTTTGGCTTCACTGGCAAACACAATGGCATGATCGTCATCATATCCATAATACAATGGACGGATTCCAATGGGATCTCTTGCCGCGATAAACTCCCCAGCCTCCCCATCATAGATGATACAGGCAAATTCAGCATCCAGCATGGCAAACATATCGGTACCATATTCCTGATACATTGGAAGCAGAATCTCACAATCGGAATCACTCGCAAATGTATATTTTTCTGACAGTTCTTTCTTCAGCTTCTCAAACCCATAAATTTCTCCATTGCAGACCACATAGCTTTTTCCAAGCTTAAAGGGCTGCATTCCCGATGGAGTCAGTCCCATGATGGCCAATCTGTGGAATCCAAGAATCCCACCACCTGTTTCAACCACTCTGCTGTCATCTGGTCCCCTTGATATGGTCTTTTGAAATCCTTCCATAAAACTGCTAAGAACCGCACTGCGGCTGCAATAACCCATAATGGAACACATAGGAAAGTACCTCCTTAATTCTAAGTAATTCAGCATTCTATAGGGCAAGTGCTCTGCTGCGTGGATCTCACCATTCCACACTCTCTGTAAGTGATTCCCTGCATTACTTTTCTTTTCTCAAATGCCTTTACAATATTCCGTTTTTCCGTTTTACTCTACATCCTGTAATGCATCAAAGCCTTCTTCGCAGTCTCAATAACCTTACGCACCGGAACCGGCTCCGAACATAAGACCAAATCCTACTACCCAGAAGGATGGAGTTCCAATGCAAAAATCCATCAGGTTCTTCATCAAGATATTTCCTGTATTCTTTGCCCTGGTAAAACCTGCTTCACACATGGAAAATCCTGCCTGCATAAAGAATACCAGCGCTGCTCCAATCAGCACCCAAATTGTGTTAACTGCACTGTAGGTCATAAACATTCCTTCTTTCCGTATCATTATATGTTCCAGAGTTTTCACCGGGAATTATTTTACACTGAACAGAATATCCCCATAGGTTGGAAACGGCCAGTATTTCTTTGCCGTCAGGGTTTCTGCGCTGTCGCAGACAACCCGAAGTTCTCCCATTTTACCTAAAACAATATCCCGAATCATATAAGACTCTTCTGTAATATCCTCGATACCCTGAACCTGCATCACTGCTTCTCCCAATTCCTCAGACTTAATCATGATCTGATCTTCCAGAATTGCCAGCTTCTTCAGCAGACTGGTCTCATAGCTGCAGGAAATCGAACCCTCTATAGACTTCTTTGCAAGCGCCGTATTGGCAAGTTCCCGCACATATCCGCTTACCGCCGGAGCAATTTCTGTTTTAGCCATGTCAATCATGGTGTTCGCCTCAATCAGCACTGCCTTGCAGTAGTTATCCAGCATAATCTCGCACCTAGATTTCAATTCTGCCTCTGAAAATACCTTATGAGACGTCAGCATACGCACATTTTTTTCATCCAGAAGATGAGGCATACAGTCCGGTGTCGTCCGGTAATTGAGAAGTCCTCTCTTCTCCGTTGCCTCTTTGATCCATGTGTCGTCATAACCATTTCCATTGAAAATAATGTGCTTATGGTCCTTAATCGTCTTTCGAATCATTTCATGGAGCGCGCTTTCAAAATTCTCTGCTTTTTCCAGCCTGTCCGCATAAATCTTCAGGCTTTCTGCCACTGCGCTGTTTAACATAATGTTGGCGCAGGCAATGCTGTTGGATGAACCAAGCATCCGAAACTCAAATTTATTTCCAGTAAATGCAAAGGGCGAGGTGCGGTTACGGTCTGTGGTATCCCTGTTGAATTTAGGAAGCACGTTTACTCCAAGCTTCATCTGCGTTTTTTCTGCTCCAGCATATGGGGTATCCGCTTCAATTGCTTCCAGCACCCCGTTTAATTCATCTCCAAGGAAGATGGATACGACTGCAGGAGGCGCTTCATTGGCTCCAAGTCTGTGGTCATTTCCGGCAGTTGCCACGGAAAGCCGTAGCAGATCCTGGTAGTCATCCACTGCTTTAATCACTGCACACAGGAACAATAAGAACTGTGCATTTTCGTAAGGCGTTTCGCCCGGAGACAGGAGATTTACCCCTTTATCCGTTGCCAGAGACCAGTTGTTGTGCTTGCCGCTTCCATTGACTCCGGCAAAGGGCTTCTCATGAAGAAGGCATACCAGACCGTGTTTTGCAGCTACCTTCTGCATGATTTCCATGGTCAGCTGGTTGTGGTCTGTTGCAATATTGGTTGTGGTATAGATAGGAGCCAGTTCATGCTGCGCCGGAGCTACTTCGTTGTGTTCTGTTTTTGCCAGAATCCCCAGTTTCCAGAGTTCCTCGTTCAATTCTTCCATATAAGCAGCTACCCTTGGCTTAATCACCCCAAAATAATGATCATCCATTTCCTGTCCCTTTGGCGGCTTTGCACCAAAAAGAGTACGTCCTGTAAATCGTAGATCCTTTCTCTGTTCATACATTTCCTTTGTAATCAGGAAATATTCCTGTTCTGGCCCTACTGAGGTGCGGACACATTTTACATCCTCATTTCCAAACAAATGGAGAATTCGCATCGCCTGCTTATTTAAAGCTTCCATGGATCGGAGAAGCGGTGTTTTCTTATCCAGCGCCTCGCCTCCATACGAACAGAATGCCGTCGGAATACATAAAGTCTTTCCCTTTATAAATGCATATGAAGTTGGATCCCATGCTGTATATCCTCTTGCTTCAAAGGTGGCACGAAGTCCGCCGGAAGGAAAGGAAGATGCATCCGGTTCTCCCTTAATCAGTTCTTTTCCTGAGAACTCCATAATCACGCCGCCGTCCGGTGATGGAGAAATAAAGCTGTCATGCTTTTCTGCTGTAACACCGGTAAGAGGCTGAAACCAGTGTGTGTAGTGTGTCGCTCCCTTGGCAACTGCCCAGTCCTTCATAGCAGCTGCAACCGCATTTGCCACGCTGATATCCAGCTTTGCACCTTCATCAATGGTTTTTCTCAATGACTGGTACACCTTTGAAGACAGTTTGGCTTTCATCTCTCTGTCGTCAAATACATTACATCCAAAAAAATCAGATACAATTTTCATAATGCCGCTCCTCTCCTTCAACCGGAATTTGAAAACGAAAAGGCAAGGCTGCCTTTCACAGCACCTTTCGTGTACCATAAAAGACATCCTTGCCTTTTGAATCAAATTACATTTCAATGAAATTTTATAAAAGAAAAAACGTCTCTGAGAACCCATCTCAAAGACGCCCTTGCCTTTATGTGTGGGATAATACGCCTTGAAAAATCATTTGTCAAGCCTTTTTTTCTCTGATTTTTTCCTGACAAACCTTCTTGACAAACCTTACCAACCGCTGTATAAATAGTGAATATGAGCAAGGGCGTTCATTTTTACAGCAGAATTATCTCTGCCTGAAAAATGGACGTTTTTGCTTTTTTTATTTATTTTGAGAGGAAGGTGTAATATGTATGAAGATTGAAGGTCAGGTAAGAATTCCTTCTGGCTGTGCAATTTCAGCGGTAATTTCCAAAGACGGAAACAGAATGTCCGGTGAAATGATCACAAATTCCATGAAACCCATGCACGACCGTTCCAACGGACTGGGCGGCGGCTTTGCCGGTTATGGCATTTATCCTGAATATAAAGAATTCTATGCATTACATATATTTTTTGATTCCCGCAGCACCCGTAAGGAATGTGAAACTTTCCTAAAAGAGCGTTTTGAAATCGTACAGTCCGAAGTCATCCCGACCCGCAAGCTTCCGGCAATTACAGATGAACCGATTATCTGGAGATATTTTGTTGCTCCTTTAAAATCTGTTCTTGTCTCTCTGCAGCAGGACGAAAAAGAATTTATTGCCCAGACAGTGATGAAAATTAATGCTGAACTGTCTGGCGCCTATGTTTTTTCCAGCGGTAAAAATATGGGGACATTTAAGGCGGTAGGATTTCCGGAAGATGTCGGCGTCTTTTACAAGCTGGAAGAATATGAAGGCTACTCCTGGACGGCTCATGGACGTTACCCTACCAATACCCCGGGCTGGTGGGGCGGTGCGCACCCGTTTACGCTGCTGGACTACTCCATTGTACACAACGGGGAAATCTCTTCCTATGATGCCAACCGCCGGTTTATCGAAATGTTCGGCTATAAATGCACCCTTCAGACCGATACGGAAGTAATCACTTATATTATGGATTATCTGCTCCGTGTACAGGGACTGACTCTTGGCGAAGCCGCAAGTGTCATTGCAGCGCCGTTTTGGAGTACCATTGCTTCCAAAACAGATTTGGAAGACCAGAAGAAACACACCTATCTGAGAACCATGTTTTCGAGCCTGCTGATTACCGGTCCCTTTTCCATTGTTTTCGGTTTTGAAGGGGGACTGATGGCTCTCAATGACCGTCTGAAACTCCGTTCCATGGTAATCGGCGAAAAAGGCGACAAAATCTTCATTGCCAGCGAGGAAGCCGCCATCCGGACGATGGAGCCAGATGCAGAAAATATCTGGTCTCCTGCCGGTGGGGAACCTGTCATTGTAAAAGTAAAGGAAGGTGCATATTAATGGGTATCGAATTTATCTATCCGGAGTTTGAAGTGAGCCGAAACGAAAACCGCTGTACAGTCTGTCGTGTATGCGAACGCCAGTGTGCCAATGAGGTCCACAGCTACGATGAACACCGAGGCATTATGATTGAAGATGAGACAAAATGTGTCAATTGCCAGCGATGCGTTTCTTTCTGCCCATCCAGGGCTCTGAAAATTGTAAAAACCGACTGCTCTCTTCGGGAAAATTCCAACTGGCAGAGCGATACCATGAAAGAAATCTACAAGCAGGCAAACAGCGGCGGCGTTCTTCTCTCATCTATGGGAAACCCGAAGTCTTTTCCTATTTATTGGGATAAAATTTTAATCAATGCGTCACAGGTAACGAATCCTTCTATTGATCCCTTGCGGGAACCGATGGAGACCAGGGTCTACCTGGGAAAGAAACCGCAAAAGGTAAGCCGTATGACAGACGGAAGGCTGGATTACCATCTTCCGCCCCAGCTGGAACTTTCCATGCCGGTAATGTTCTCTGCCATGAGTTACGGTTCCATCAGCTACAATGCCCACAAATCCCTTGCCCAGGCTGCTGCAGAACTAGGGATCTTTTACAACACTGGTGAGGGAGGTCTCCATGAAGATTTTTACTGCTACGGTAAAAATACCATTGTCCAGGTTGCTTCCGGACGTTTTGGTGTCCATGAAGACTACCTGAATGCAGGCGCTGCCATTGAAATTAAAATGGGGCAGGGTGCAAAGCCAGGCATCGGCGGTCATCTTCCCGGAACTAAAATCGTAGGCGACGTATCCCGAACAAGAATGATCCCGGAAGGTTCTGATGCCATTTCCCCTGCTCCTCATCATGACATTTATTCGATTGAAGATCTGCGTCAACTTGTTTTTTCTTTAAAAGAAGCGACTCAATATCAAAAACCGGTCATTGTCAAAGTCGCTGCAGTACACAATATTGCCGCAATCGCAAGCGGTATCGCCCGAAGTGGTGCAGACATTATCGCCATTGACGGTTTC
>CAJMQQ010000038.1 GCA_905215625.1 uncultured bacterium | reverse complement strand
ATGGCAGTGATACTGCCGGACTTCGTCTGGAAACAGTCGGTGATCTGATGGGCGTGCTTATGGTGCTTTGTAATTCTGGTATCCTTCAGATAACAGGTGAACGTGGAGAAGATAATTTATTAAAGGACGATACCGTATCTATTCACTTAAATCCTGTACTTTCTCCTTATCTTGAAATTGGATATAACAGCAGAGGGAAAACACATACTCTGGCATTACAGGATGCTTTGTTGAATATCAGAAGTTACAAGGTATTCAATGACCTGTTGAAATGGGAAAAAATGAACTTTATTTATCAGAATGCTTTGAAATCTGCTGGGGATAACCCGAATGAAGCTACTAAAACTGCGATTGCAGAAATTGCAGAGACAAAAGAAAAAGTGGAATTGGAATTGCAGAAAAGTCAGATGTTGCTTGCATAAATAACTTCCAAGGAGATATACAAATGAAAGAAGAAAACGATATTATAACAATAACTGAAAATGAAATATCCACATATACTAACGATATCTATATGATCTCCAATTCACGAGTAATTGGGAAAACTGATCCTTTTAAAGGCGAACGTGCTTTTATATTATGTAGTTTGGAACAGCTAATCGGACTTTTATCTTTTGCACAAAAAGATGATAAAATGATTATACAACACACCCAAAACTTAATAAAGGCTACTGATAGCATTGAAGAATATCAAACCTTTTTAAAATATATGTCCCCTACATTATCAACAACCCAAAGAGCATTATCATTACCTCAATTAACAACTTATGAACGAAAATTACTTCGTGAATTGATGATAAGCAATTATAACGAATATCTGATGAAAAACGACTTCGTAAGGTGTTGCTATTCTGCAATGAATGCGTTTTTAATTACCGCTTATTGCATCATATCAAAAGGAATCCAAAAAGATATTTCAAAAATCGATATCACAGTTGATATATATGATACTGTGCAAAATATTTCCTTAACCCCAAACACTAAGAACCATGATTTTATTTATGTAGATTGGCACAGCACAAATAGAATCAATGATTTATATATGCTATATAAAACTCAATATTGCGGATTAACAAATGCTTCTATTTTAGATTTAGTTTCTGCCGATGTAATCGAAGAAGAGTATTACTTAAAAGATGAACGTTTTACAATTGCACCAAGTATTTTAATGAAACAATATCTTTCTATTATTGAGCGTGAGGTAAACGAAATCATTGTACTTGCTGGCTTCAATCCTAATCCAGACCAGCATTTAAATTGGTATGATATGAAAAACAGAGTACGTAAAAAAGGCATCGATATCGATTATCTCCCTTATAAATTGCACGAAGCATTAGATGACCTTTATCAATTCAGAAATCACTCTATGCACGGTGAAACTGATATTACCAAAGAAGACTATGAAACTCTTTGCAAATATAAAAACCAAGAACTTTTCAAAGGTCTCTCCATTAAGAAATTAGAACTAACCAATACTGTTCTTCATCCTACTGTTGATGAAATCGCAGAATACATTGGAATACAGAAGAATTCTTAAACAATATATTTCTTTTACCCTCAACATTTTTGTACTCAATCTACACTCAACTCACATAGCAAGAGCCCGGAAACCCGCATAAATGCTGGATTTCCGAGCTCCATTTTTTTACTCAAACTCGATCGTTGCCGGAGGCTTTGGAGACATATCGTAGCATACGCGGTTGACATTGTCTACCTCTGCCAGGATGCGGTCTGTAATCTTCTGGAGAACATCCCAGTCTACCCGCTCAATGCTGGCGCTCATAGCGTCAATGGTGTTGATAGCGCGGATGATTACCATATACTCAAAACATCTGGCATTGTTCTTTACACCTACAGACTTGAAATCCGGTACAACGGTAAAATACTGCCATACCTTCTTGTCCAGTCCGGCCTTTTCAAACTCTTCGCGCAGGATAGCGTCTGCTTCTCTTACTGCAGTCAGTCTGTCTCTAGTAATGGCTCCTAAGCAGCGTACTCCTAAGCCTGGGCCTGGGAATGGCTGACGGTAAACCATATTATGAGGAAGTCCCAGCTCTACGCCGCAGGCACGAACTTCATCTTTAAATAACTGCTTTAATGGCTCTACCAGTTCGAACTGCAGATCCTCTGGAAGACCGCCTACATTGTGATGGGATTTTACCATCTTAGCAGTCTTGGTTCCGCTCTCGATAATATCTGGATAAATGGTTCCCTGTCCTAAAAATTCGATGCCGTCTAACTTTCTGGCTTCCTCTTCAAATACGCGGATAAATTCGCCGCCGATAATCTTTCTTTTCTGCTCTGGATCTGCTACATTTTCCAGCTTGCCAAGGAAACGCTCGGTAGCGTCTACATAAATCAGGTTTGCATGAAGCTGGTTTCTGAATACTTCTACCACGCTTTCAGACTCATTCTTTCTCATCAATCCGTGATTAACGTGGACACAGACTAACTGGTCACCAATGGCTTTCAGCAAAAGAGCTGCTACAACAGAAGAGTCAACGCCGCCGGAAAGGGCAAGAAGCACCTTCTTATCTCCTACCTGACGCTTAATCAGCTCTACCTGATCCTCAATAAAATTTTTCATATTCCAGTTTGCTTCTGCGTGACAGGTGTCAAATACAAATTTACGCAGAGTCTCCTGATCTGGAATCTGCTCAAATACCTGCTCACACTTTGCAGTAGGATGGTCAACTGCCATCATCGGAATCCCACAGTCATACAATTCTGTATGAATTTCTACCGGAACTCCGTCTACTACTCGATTTTCACCGCCGTTTAAAATAATACCTTTTACATTATCCAGGTTTTTTAACTCTTCTGCGGTGATGTCATGGGGATGGATTTCGCTGTAAACACCCATATCACGAATTTCGCGGGCGATTACGGTATTTTCAGTGCTTCCCATGTCCAAAATCACAATCATGTCTTGTTTCATGGCTTTTTCTCCTGATTCACTTATTCTGGTATGGTTTTACTTCTTCATTATAATATAAATCCAAAAAATAGCAAGGGAATCCTTGTCCCTTTGGCAGATAAGTGGTAGAATATTTAAAGTTGTCTTATCAGACAATTACTATCTTTTTCCAGGAGGTTCTGTTGATGATTCGCTTTTTGGCAAAACATTTTATCGCGGATTATGACAATCCATCTTCCCCAAAAGTCCGTCAGGCATATGGGATTCTTTGCGGTGCAGCAGGTATTTTCTTCAATCTTCTGCTGTTTGCAGGAAAATTTTTTGCAGGACTTATCAGTAATTCCATTGCGATTACTGCTGATGCCTTTAATAACCTTTCCGACGCTGGTTCTTCTGTCATTACCTTGATCGGATTTCATATGGCCGGACAAAAACCAGACTTGGAGCATCCTTTTGGCCATGGACGGATTGAATATGTGTCCGGTTTGATCGTTTCTTTCGCTATTCTGATTATGGCCTTTGAACTGATTAAAACATCCATAGAAAAAATCCTTCATCCGGAACCAGTGGATTTCCAGCCTCTCGCACTGATTATTCTGGCAGTTTCTATTGGCGTAAAGCTTTATATGGCCAGCTATAACCGCTCTACCGGCAAAAAGATTGATTCTGCCGCTATGAAGGCTACTGCGCTAGATAGTTTAAGCGACGCTTTATCGACTTCCGTTGTCCTGGCCGCTTCTATTTTCGGATATTTTACTTCCTTAAATATTGACGGCTGGTGCGGAATTGCCGTTGGCCTGTTTATTTTTTATGCAGGCTTCCAGGCCGCAAAAGATACCTTAAATCCTCTGTTAGGCCAGGCTCCGGATCCGGAATTTATCCAGAATATCCGTGACATCACTCTGGCCCATCCGGAAATTTTAGGCATCCACGATATGCTGGTTCATGACTACGGCCCTGGACGTCAGATGGTTTCTCTCCATTGTGAAGTTTCTGCTTCCGGCGACATTTTTGCACTCCATGATACCATTGACAATATCGAGCGGGAACTGCGCAGCAAGCTGCACTGCGATGCCGTTATCCATATGGATCCCATTCAGGATCAGGATACGGAAACCATTTCCATTCACAATGAACTCCTGAATCTGATTCATGACATCGATCCAGAGATTACCATGCATGATTTCCGCATGGTAAAAGGCCCCACCCATACCAATCTGATTTTTGACGTAGTAATTCCTATTGATTATCCTACTCCGCCTCATGTACTGGTAAAACAGATTGAATTGATGGTTCAGGAAGTCCATCCAAACTTTTTTACTGTAATTACTGTGGATCGAGGATTTGTCCATTAACTGCAAAGAACGGGAAACGCACTGGGGCGGACCGCAATAGCGGCCCGCCCCAGGCAGGATTTCTTCTATTATCTTTTTTCTGCCACTTCTCCCTGCTTTTTGTAGATCGAATGGCTGTTTACGCAGCCTCTGACGCTGGATAACGGATAAATATTGGATTCTCTGCCGATTACCGTACCTGGATTTAAGACAGAACCACAGCCTACCTCTACATTATCGCCAATCATTGCGCCAAACTTTTTAAGACCAGTTTCAATGTCTCCATCCTCCGCGTGCACCTTTACCAGGCATTTATCAGATTTTACATTGGAAGTAATAGATCCTGCTCCCATATGGGCTTTATAGCCCAAAATGGAGTCTCCCACATAGTTATAGTGAGGAACCTGAACCTTATTAAACAAAATTACATTCTTTAATTCGGTGGAATTTCCAACTACTGCGCCTTCTCCTACCAGGATTTTTCCTCTTAAAAATGCACAGTGGCGAATTTCCGCTCCTGCTCCAATGATAGCAGGGCCAGTTAAGCAGGCAGTCGGCGCTACTTTTGCGGTTTTATGGATCCACACATTATCGCCCCGCTTTTCGTACTCTTCTCCAGAAAGAGTTTTTCCCAGCGCTTCTACATATTCCCCGATTCCTGCCAGCGCTTCCCATGGATACGTAAACTGGCCAAGGTAATCAGCCGCCATAGTCTGAGTTAAATCATACATCTCTGAAATCTTCATCTCTACTTTTTTCATAGTGGATTTCCTCCTTATTTCTGCCTCTGCAGCGTTTTTCCAGATTCTTTTTTATAAGATTCCTTTTTATAATAAACAGCGTCTCTGTCAAAGCATTCCCGCAGCGTATACTGATTTTGAAGTTTCATCACTCCATAAGTCCGTCCTGCCACAAACCGTTCCAGTTTTTCCATATATTCGTCGGACGTAATGCTCCCCTCTGCCACATAGGTCAACCCTTTTTCCCAACTGGCAGTAAGTTCTGGATTTAAAAGCGGCCGGATAGAAGCGGCTACTACGTCAAATATCAGTTCTCCTAACAGAGTCGGGGTAATGACCTGGGTTTTCTTGTTTAAGGACAGATATTTGATGCTGACTAGTTTCTTCAAAATCTCCGCTCTGGTGGCGCTGGTGCCAATTCCGCTTCCCTTGATCTGGGCCCGCAGTTCCTCGTCTTCAATGAGCTGGCCGGCATTTTCCATGGCCAGAATCATGGAGCCGGATGTATACCGTTTGGGCGGGGACGTTTCTCCTTCCTTTATTTCCATGGACAAAAGTTCTAAAACCATCCCCTTTTTCAGAGTTTTTAAAAACTCCAAAAGTTCCGGCAAAGCAGCCGTCTTTACACCATCCTGACCCTTGTCGTCTCCTTTTCCAGCCACTTTTAAATAGCCTTCTGACTCTAGGACTTTAAAGCTGGCAAAAAAATGCTCCTTTTGCCGCTCAAGATCCAGACTGTATTTCTGGTAAATAGCAGGTGGATAAAAAATACTTAGAAATCTCCGGCAGATAAGCTGATAGACCTTTTCTGCCAAAGGGCTGATGCTTCTTAATGCCCCAAAGCCCTGTCCTGTAGGGATAATGGCATAATGATCCGTAATCTGCTTGTCGTTGGTATACCGGGTCTTTCCAATTGCCTTATAAACAGTTTGGGAAAGAATCTCCTGGGCAAATTCTGCCATTGGCCCATAGGATTTCAGTCCTCCGATGTTTCGCCCGATCTCCTTTGCCACTGCCGTAGACAGCACCCTGGCATCGGTTCTTGGATAGGTTACCAGCTTTTTTTCATATAATTCCTGGACGATTTTTAACGTCTCATCCGGACTGATTTTAAACAGTTTAGAACAGTCGTTCTGAAGCTCTGCCAGATTATAAAGAAGAGGCGGATTTTTCGTTTCCTTTTTCCGCTCAAAGCCAGATAAAACCCCTTCCATGGGAGCCGGACCAGTCAGGGTGTTAATCAGGGTCTGGGCATCTTTTTTCTCTTTAAACCCATTGTCTTTATATAGAAGAGGAGATTTATGATAGCTGGACCCTTCTACCGCTTTCCATTCCCCTTCCATTGTAAAAGAGGAAGAAGACGGCAAAGAAAAGGATCCAATTACCCGATAAAAAGGAGTCTTTACAAAGTCTCTGATTTCCCTCTCCCTTCTTACCACCATTCCCAGTACGCAGGTCATCACCCGCCCTACGGAAATAACCGTATACTTGCTTTTCAAAAAAGCAGACAGGGCCTGGCCGTATTTTAAGGTCAGCACTCTGGAAAAATTAATTCCCATCAGGTAATCTTCTTTTGCCCTGAGATAGGCAGACGCAGACAGATTATCGTACTCGGATAAGTCTTTTGCTTCCCGGATTCCCCGCAGAATCTCTTCCTCTGTCTGGGAATCAATCCAAACCCGTTTCCTTGTTTTTCCCTTTACCCCTGCCATCTGCTCCACCAGGCGGTAAATATACTCTCCCTCCCGGCCGGAGTCCGTGCAGACGTAAATGGTTTCTACATCCGACCGGTTCAGCAGGCCGCTTACAATCCGAAACTGCTTTGCTACCCCGTCAATGACCTGGTATTTAAATTCTTTCGGCAGAAAAGGCAGAGTTTCCAGACTCCACCTTTTATACCGGATGTCATATGCTTCCGGATAACTCATGGTTACCAGGTGTCCGACGCACCAGGTTACGATGGCGTTGTCCGACTCAATATAGCCGTCTCCCCGCCTGCCTCCTACTTTCAGCGCGTTGGCAAATTCCTGGGCTACACTGGGTTTTTCCGCTATAAACAGGGATTTTCCCATTCCATTCCTCCCTACTTGCTTTTCTTCGGCTTATATTCCGAAATAATCACAGCTCCAAACATCATTGCACAGCCAATTAAAAGCTTTACCGTAACCGGATCTCCCAGGAAAATCACGGAAAACACCAGGCCGAATACGGATTCAAAAGACAGTAGGATAGACGACGTATTGGGAGACAGATATTTCTGCCCTACATTCTGCAAAAGAAATCCGATCATGGTACTGAAAATGCCCAGATAAAAAAGTCCTAATACCAGACTGGTATTTAAAATTCCAAAATCCAGCCGTCCATCTGCAACCGGCGCCAGAAGCCAGCCGAGAATGGCCGCTGTAAACATCTGTACGGTTGTAAGGCGCACAGGACTGTGGGTTTCGGTATACCGGTCAATAAATACAATATGTACTGCAAAGAAAATACCGCAAATCAGCGTCAGAAAATCTCCCAGATTGATTCCCATGTCTCCTTCCAGTGACAGAAGTGCCAGACCAATTACTGCCAGCACAGCCGCCCCGATATTTCTCCCGGATGGTCTCTGGTGATTAAAGGCCCAATGAAGGAAGGGAACAATGATCACATACAAGGTAGTAATAAACGCATTTTTACTGGCTGTGGTATATTTTAGGCCATAGGTCTGGAATATATAACTGAGAAAAAGGAAGATGCCCAGAATCACGCCGTACTGAAGGTCTTTTTTGTCCATTCCCTTATTCTGGGGCCAGAATACAGCCAGCATACAGATGGCGGCAATGGAAAAACGCAGGGCCAGCAGATAGCTTGGCGGAATTAAATCTACAGAATTTTTCATTACCACAAAGGCGCCGCCCCAGATAATCGTTGTCAGAATCAGTCCGGCTCCAGCCAGAATTTTTGTCGTATGTTCTTTGTTTGAACTCATTATGTCCTCCAAGGTTGTATTTCTTGTTTTTAAAAGGCGAGGCTGCGGCAGGAAATGCTCAGATTTCCTCTGCCACAGCCCTTTTGCCTGCTATGCTTATTTGCATTCACTTTTTCCTGCCGTGTTAATCGGTTACAGAAAATTTATATACGGTAGTCGTATTGTATTCTTCTCCCGCTTTTAAAATCGGAGACGGGAACTGAGGCTTGTTGACTGCATCTGGAAAATGCTGGGTCTCAAAGCAGTAGGCATGGCGGGGGCCATATACAGCTCCGCCTTTTCCAGGTACGTCTCCCTTTAAAAAGTTGGCAGTATAGAACTGGATTCCAGGAAGGTCAGTATAAACCTCCATTTTCCTGCCGGATTTATGATCCACTGCCTTTGCAGAAAGAGAAAGTTCTCCTTCCGGATGGTTTAATACCCAGTTGTGGTCAAAACCATTTCCTTGAACCACTGCCGCAAAACCAGATTCAATGTCTTTTCCAATTGGTTTTAAAGAGGTAAAGTCCATTGCGGTTCCCGCTACCGGCGCAATCTCTCCGGTTGGAATGGAAGTATTGTCTGCAGGAGTATAAAAATCTGCGTCAATCCACACTTCCTGATCCAGAATGTCCGGACAGTCATGGCCAGCCAGGTTAAAATAGCTGTGATTGGTAAAATTCGCAATGGTATCTGCATCGGAAGTCATCCGGTAATTTAAAATCAGGCTGTCCTCATCGGTTAAGGTATAGCTGATGGCAATATCTGCATTTCCAGGATAACCCTGGTCTCCGTCGGGACTAAACAGGGAAAAGGTAACTCTGCTTCCCAGCGCCGTCTCTTCTGCAACTGCATCCCAGACCCGGTTGTGATATAAGTCAGGTGCGCTGTGAAGATTGTTTACGCCGGAGCTGTTCTTTTCCAGCTCATAGATTTTCCCGTTTAATGTAAACTTCGCCCCGCCGATCCGGTTGGCATTGCGGCCGATGGGCGCGCCGAAATGAGGCGGATTTTTGATGTTGTTTTCCAGAGTATCGTAACCTAAGACAACGTCTCCAAACTGGCCGTTTTTATCCTTTACCAGCATGGTGGTCCAGATGCCTCCTAATGTCAGAAAGCTGGCCGACGTACCGTTGGCATTGGTAAGCGTATAGCAGTCTACCTCTGTTCCATCCGGCATTGTTCCGTAAAACTCTTTTTTTACTGCCATTTTGTATTCCCCCTTTTACTGAAAACTATTTTGCCTGAATATAACCCTTTGCAGTCAGAAGTTCTGCGCATAAAACTGCGCCGCCTGCAGCGCCCCTTACCGTATTGTGGGACAGACCTACAAACTTATAATCGTAAACCGTATCTTCTCTTAAACGGCCTACGGATACGCCCATGCCGTTTTCAAAATCCACATCCAGGCTGACCTGTGGACGGTTGTCTTCTTCTAAATACTGCATAAAATGTTCTGGAGCGCTTGGAAGCTTCAGTTCCTGTGGAAGTCCTTTAAAGCTTCTGATCTTTTCAATCAGCTGCTCTTTGGTTGGCTTCTTTCTGAACTTTACAAATACAGCAGCCGTATGGCCGTTTAATACTGGCACGCGGATGCACTGGCAGGTAATGACCGGCTCTTTGGCTTTTACAATCACGCCGTCTTCAATCTTACCCCAGATGCGTAAAGGCTCCTGCTCGCTCTTTTCTTCCTCTCCGCCGATAAATGGAATAATGTTTCCTACCATCTCCGGCCAATCTTTAAAGGTCTTTCCAGCTCCGGAAATAGCCTGGTAAGTCGTTGCCACTACTTCGTATGGCTCAAATTCCTTCCACGCAGTGAGAACCGGCGCATAGCTCTGGATGGAGCAGTTCGGCTTTACTGCAATAAATCCACGTTTGGTTCCCAGTCTCTGTTTCTGGAATTCAATCACGTCAAAATGCTCCGGGTTGATCTCCGGCACTACCATCGGAACGTCTGGAGTCCATCTATGGGCGCTGTTATTGGATACTACAGGGGTCTCTGTTTTCGCATATTCTTCTTCAATTGCCTTAATCTCATCCTTTGACATATTGACTGCGCTGAATACAAAGTCCACTCCTGCCGCTACTTTTTCCACTTCATTTACATTCATAACCACCAGGTTTTTTACGGCTTCCGGCATAGGAGTATCCATCTTCCAGTTATCTCCGACTGCCTCTTCGTATGTTTTTCCCGCAGAACGGGCGCTGGCTGCCACCGTAACAACCTCATACCAGGGATGATTTTCCAATAAAGCGATGAATCTCTGTCCAACCATACCGGTAGCTCCTAAAATGCCGACTCTCAACTTCTTTTCCATAGCTTTTTCTCTCCTCACGTATTGGTTTTCTTACATGGTTTTTATCCTATACCAAACCTGGGAAAATTGCAAGGATTATTTTGTACGACGGACAAAAGTCTTTCTACAGAAGACTCTTTACAGCCGGACTTTGCTTCCTTTTCCGTCCCGTTTTGCCATTTTCAGGCGGTTTAAGTGAACTTCTTTTTTCTTATACGTAATAATCGGATTTTCTCCAATGAGATAGATCTGTTCCAGTTCTTCTCCTTCGGCCAGCTTAATTCCACGCACGCCTCTGGAATTTTTCTTCATCACAGAAATTTCTTCTGCTAAAAATCTTAAAAATACTCCGCTGCTAGTCTGCAGTACCACGTCGGTTTGTCCTTCAGCCGGAACAATGGCAGAAATTTTATCATTCTCCTGCAGCTTTGTAGATGCCACCAGACGGTTGTTAGTCTCAAATTCTTCAGAAGGAACCTGCTTTACCATTCCCATACGGGTCGCAAAAATCAGATTTTTGCCTTTTATGTCTGCCGTACAAGTCAGGTATACGACTTCTTCTTTTGTTCCGTCAAATTTGCTTAAGTTCTCTGCCGGCGTACCTTTATCCCGCAGTTTTCCTGCCGGAATGTCGGAGACCTTAATCTGGTGAAGATTGCCGGTATCGGTAAAAATACAGATCTTATCATCGGTCCTGCAAGGCACAATATAAGTATTTTCCGTTTCAACCGTCTCCTGGTTCTTATCGTAGACTGATTTGTCCAGAATCTTGCAATAACCAAACCGATCCATTACAAAGACCACATCTCTTACCTGGACAGGTTCTTCGATGTAAACAGCCTCTTTGCCGTCTTCAATCCGGGTCTTTCTCGGAACTGCAAATTCGTTTTTGATATAATCCAAATCCATTTTAATCACTTCGTCCATTCTGGTACGGCTGTTTAAAATCTCGGTATATTCTTTAATCTTTCGAAGGGTTTCCCGGTGTTCCTTTTCCAGAGCAAGAATTTCCAGGCCGATTAATTTATAAAGACGCATTTCCAGAATAGCAGACGCCTGCCGCTCTGTAAAATGAAGCTTTCTGGCATCTTCTTCAAATCCAGGCACTTTAAACGTAATCTTTGACGTATCGCCTTCCATCAGACAAGCTTTTGCGTCTTTTAAATTCTTAGAGCCCCGAAGAATGGCAATAATCAAGTCAATGACGTCACAGGCCTTGATTAAGCCTTCCTGCACTTCCTTTTTGTCTAATTCCTTCTGCAGCAGGACATTGTACTTTTTGTGGATGGTTTCGTACTGGAAATCCAGGAAATTCTTTAAAATCCCCCGAAGATTCAAAGTTTCCGGACGTCCCCCTGCAATGGCCAGCATATTGACGCCGAAGGTATCCTCCAGCTTAGTCTTTTTATAAAGAATATTCCGGATTTTTTCAATATCCGCATCCTTTTTTAGCTCCAGGACAATGCGGATTCCCTCTTTGTTGGACTGGTTGGAAATATCTACGACATCCGGCAATTTTTTGCTTTCTACCAGATCTGCAATATCCATCAGGAATTTATTAATTCCCGCTCCAATCATGGTATAGGGAATCTGGGTAATGACTAACTTGTCTTTATCTGCCCGCCGCTTGCCAAGCTCGACTTCCATTTTGCCCCGAAGCTTAATCTTGCCGGAGCCGGTTTCATAAATGGACAGCAGATCCTTTTTATTGGCAATAATGCCCCCTGTAGGAAAATCCGGTCCAGGCATCAGATGCAGCATCTCTTCTGTGGAAAGATCTGGATTGTCAATGTATGCTTTTACCAAATCCGTTACTTCTCCTAAATTGTGAGGCGGAATGCTGGTACTCATGCCGACTGCGATTCCCTCAGATCCGTTGATAAGCAGGTTGGGAACCCGTACCGGAAGTACTTCCGGCTCTTTTTCCGTCTCGTCATAGTTGGGAACAAAGGCAACTGTTTTGTCTAAATCCTTTAAATAAACTTCTTCTGCAAATTTTTTTAATCTGGCCTCGGTATAACGCATGGCCGCAGCTCCGTCTCCTTCAATGGATCCGAAGTTTCCATGGCCGTCTACCAGCGCCATTCCTTTTTTAAACTCCTGGGACAGCACAACCAGAGTTTCATAAATGGAACTGTCGCCATGAGGATGATATTTACCCATGGTATCGCCGACAATACGGGCCGACTTTCTATGGGGTTTGTCGTGATTTAAATGCAGCTCGCTCATGTCGTAAAGCACACGGCGCTGAACCGGTTTTAAGCCGTCTCTGGCATCCGGAATCGCCCTGGCTGTAATTACGCTCATGGAATAATTCATATAGCTTCTCTGCATCTCTTCTGAATATTCGGTTTTAATAATCTTTTCCGCCATGGTACTCTCCCTTATGCATCAATTTCTGCTTCGTCTGCGTGTTCGTAGATAAACTGTCTTCTCGGCGGCACATCGCTGCCCATTAACATTTCCGTAATCTCGGAAGCCATGCGGGCGTCTTCGATTTCCACCTGCTTTAACACACGCCGCTCCGGATCCAGGGTGGTCTCCCATAGCTGTTCCGGATCCATCTCGCCAAGACCTTTATAACGCTGTAAGGTAAACTCCCCTGTGTGGGTTCTGCGGTACCGTTCCAGGTCTTTCTCATCATAAAGATACTGTTCTTCTCCCCGCTTCGGGATTACCTTAAACAATGGCGGCATGGCAATATAGACATGACCGTTGTAAATCAAATCCGGCATAAACCGGTACAAGAAGGTCAAAAGCAGGGTATCAATGTGACTTCCGTCTACGTCCGCATCCGTCATCAGAATGATTTTGTCATACCGAAGTTTTGCAATGTCAAAATCGTTTCCATATCCTTCTGAAAATCCGCAGCCAAACGCATTGATCATAGTCTTGATCTCCGCATTTGCCAGCACTTTATCCATAGAAGCTTTTTCTACATTTAAGATCTTGCCCCGGATAGGAAGGATTGCCTGATACTGACGGTCCCTGGCAGTCTTTGCAGAACCGCCTGCAGAATCTCCCTCTACAATGAAAATCTCGCATCTGGAGGCGTCCCTGCTCTCGCAATTAGCCAGTTTTCCGTTGCTGTCAAAGGAAAATTTGGACTTGGTCAGCATATTGGTCTTTGCCTTTTCCTCTGCCCTGCGAATCTTCGCTGATTTTTCTGCACAGGCAATTACTGCTTTCAGCACCTCTAAATTCCGGTCAAAATACCGTTCTAATTCGTCTCCGGCCACCGTAAACACTGCCTTGGTTGCATCTGCGCTGGCAAGCTTGGTTTTGGTCTGGCCCTCAAAAATCGGATCCGGATGCTTGACTGCAACTACTGCCGTCATTCCGTTTCTGGTATCTGCTCCGGTAAAGTTAGCGTCTTTTTCTTTTAAAATCCCCAGCTCTTTGGCATAGCTGTTGATTAAGGCCGTAAATTTGGTCTTAAATCCAACTAAATGGGTACCGCCTTCCTGGGTAAAAATGTTGTTGCAGAAACCCAGAATATTTTCTTCAAAGGCGTCTACAAACTGGATGGCCACTTCCACTTCTACCCGTTCCAGCACTCCTTTGAAATAAATTGGGTCATGCACCGGCGTTTTTCCAGCGTTTAAGGCCTTTACATAAGCTGTAATTCCGTCCGGTTCTGAAAAAACTACCCGTTCTTCTTCCCCTGGACGTTTGTTTTCATAGTTTAATGTAAGGCCCGGATTTAAGTAAGCAGTCTCGTGAAGACGGCTCTTAATCCACTCTGCCTTAAATCTGGTTTTTTCAAAAATCTCTCCATCTGGAAGGAAATTAATCTCCGTTCCAGTTTCTTTTGTCCTTCCAATAGTCGGAAGCAGGCCGTCTATCAGATCGACTACCGGAACGCCCCGTTCATATCCGTCGTGATGAATATAGCCGTCCCGGTAAATTTTTACATCCATCCGTTCTGACAGCGCGCTTACTACAGAAGAGCCCACTCCATGAAGACCTCCGCTGGTTTTATATGCGTTGTTGTCAAATTTTCCGCCTGCATGAAGAGTAGAAAATACCACTCTAGCTGCAGACACTCCTTTTTTATGTAATCCTACTGGAATTCCTCTTCCATTATCTCTGACTGTGCAGGAGCCGTCTGCCTCCAGTGTTACCCAGACCTGGCTGCAAACTCCTGCCAGATGCTCGTCTACTGCATTATCCACGATCTCATAAACCAGATGGTTTAATCCTTTTGTCCCTACGCCTCCAATATACATACCAGGCCGTTTCCTGACCGCTTCCAACCCCTCTAAGACGGTGATACTGTCTGCATTATACTGTGTACTAGCCATTCTGCTCCTCCATATCTTGTGAAATCCATACAGCCGGTACGGCATTGGTCCCTTTGCAAAAAATACCGGCGTTTCCCATTATACACAAAAAAGGACCGGTTTGGCAAGGGATTTTCCCATCCAATGCCAACCGGCCGCTTTTGTCTCATACTGATCTAAACTGCAAAAACTCTTCTATTTTATTTCAGAACGCCCTCTGCGTCTGCCATTCTTCCGTCTGGCGCCAGCTCTTCTTCATATAATACACCTCTGGTGCTGTCTGGTGCAAATTCAAAGAAATACCACTGGCCGTCAATCTTCTGCCAGCCAATCAGCATATGGCCATCCTGTTCAAAGTAATAATCAACTCCGTCAATGTTCTGCCATCTCTTTACCTGATAGCCATCTTCATCCAGGAAATACCAGTTGCCATTGGCAGTCTGGAACCATACATTTGTCAAGAACGTACCGTCCTCCAGCGCATACTTTGTGCCGTAATCATCTTTTTCCCAATGAGCAGCAACCTTCTTTTCTTCCCACTCATAGACCTGTTCCGCATGATTTCTGGCATCAATTACAGATACCTTTCCATCTGCTGCCAACACAGTCATAGGAGCCAGCGCCATCAAAGCAGATACCGTTGCCATAACTGTAAATTTGAACATACTTCTTTTTTTCATAGCCAAATCCTCCTGAATGTTTTATCTAAAAAGATTTAGCATCATTATGCACGTTCTGTCTAATTTTGTCAATATGAAACTGCTGTTTAAATTTTCACTTTTTCAGATGCTTTCTGAAGTCTTTGAATATGAACCGTCAAATATACCATTTCTTCCTCCTGCACGGCATAAGGAGTCGTTTTTTCAATATAGGCTGCAACCTTAGCCGCACACTCATAGGCATCCAGATATTGAATCCGTATCATATCCATCAGGCCTTTTTCCCAGATTCTGGATTCCTTCTCATGCATGGCTCTCTGGATAAAAAATTTCAGATGGGTCACAAACCGCTCATAATCCAGGGATTCTTCATCGATTGCAATGGAAAAGTGGTATGTTACAATATTTAACACATCCTGGATGATCTTGGTCATGATTTTAGCCCGTTCCATGTCCAAATCCATCTCTGCATTTAAAATATGCATAGCAATAAACCCTGCCTCGTCTGCCGGAAGTGTTACATCTGCATATTTTTTTACAATTGAAATTGCCTCTGCGCCTATCCGGTACTCATGGTTATAATAATGTTTGATTTCCCACAGCATGGAGTTGGGCAGATAGATTCCCTGTTTGATACGGTTAATGGCGAAATTCAGGTGATCCATCAGAGAAATGTAGATCTCCTCATTCAGCTCCTTATTTAAAGAAATCTGGGCATAGGCCACGATCTCATTGGTCATGTGCATATACTCATAGGGAACTTCCTGCGCCAGACGCTGGAAGTTCAGCGTCTGCTGTTCGTCGAAACGGGCAAACTGCTTTTCCACACTGTCCGGATCCACCAGATCTCCTATTTTCTTTTTAAATCCAATCCCACTTCCCATTAAAACCAGTTCCTGGTTGTAATCATCGACTGCCGCAACTACATTATTATTAATAATCCGTGTTACCTTCATTTACTTCTTCTTTCTGCCCAAGCACAATTTACAAACTCTCGCCGTTGGAGGCAATGACCTGTTTGTACCAATCAAAGGATGCCTTTTTGCTTCTCTTTAACGTTCCATTTCCTTCGTTATCTTTATCAACATAAATAAATCCATAGCGCTTTTTCATCTCGCCGGTACTTGCAGACACCAGATCGATACATCCCCATGGCGTATATCCCATCAGGTCTACGCCGTCTAGTTCCACTGCGTCTTCCATTGCCTGGATATGAGCTCTTAAATACTCGATCCGGTACTGGTCGTTGATCTCGCCATTTTCATCTGGCGTGTCCACAGCGCCAAGTCCATTTTCTACAATAAACAGAGGCTTCTGATACCGGTCATACAGCTCATTTAACGTAATCCTAAGACCCAGGGGATCGATCTGCCATCCCCATTCAGACGCCTTTAAGTATGGATTGCGCAGCGTT
The DNA here is from genome assembly GCA_905215625.1 of uncultured bacterium. Classification (GTDB taxonomy): domain Bacteria; phylum Bacillota; class Clostridia; order Lachnospirales; family Lachnospiraceae; genus UMGS1370. Next base: position 10,826 of record CAJMQQ010000038.1, on the reverse strand, counting down.
TTAAACGCATTGCCAGACGTTTCTCCATATTTGGAAGGCTCGGCGCTGGTAAGTCTGGAAGAATAGTAAGAAAACGAAATAAAATCCACTGGATGTTCCGCAAGGATTTTTTCATCCTCTTCTGTAATTCCAATGTCATATCCTTTTTGTTCAAAAAACTTCAGCGCATAAGGCGGGTATTCTCCCCTGGACTGTACATCAATAAAGAAGTAGTTGTCACGGTTCTTTTTCAGCGCTTCAAACTGATCCTTTGGATCGCAGGTATAGGCATAATACTGACCAGCCGCCAGCATACATCCTATCTGATTTTCCGGATCAATCTCATGGGCGATACGGGTTGCCATAGCCGATGCCACCAGTTCGTGGTGAGCCGCACGATACTTGGATTCTTCCTGGTTTTCCCCTTCTTCAAACAAGATTCCTGCTGCCATAAACGGCAGGTGGAGAATCATGTTAATCTCATTAAAGGTCAGCCAGTAATGAACTTTTCCTTTATAGCGGGTAAACAACGTCTCACAATATTTTACGTAAAGATCGATCATCTCCCTGCTCTTCCAGGAACCAAACTTTTTAGTGCAAGCAATAGGAGCATCAAAGTGAACGATGGTTACCAATGGCTCAATGCCATATTTCAGGCACTCGTCAAAAATCTCATCATAAAACTTTAATCCCTCTTCATTGGGTTCTTCATCAAACCCATTTGGATAAATCCTGGTCCAGGCAATGGACAGGCGATAGCACTTAAATCCCATTTCTGCAAATAAAGCAATATCTTCTTTGAAATGGCTGTACATATCAATGGCTTCATGTCCCGGATAAAAATATCCTTCTTCGCATTCCAGCATTTTCCGGATTCCCTGCATGACTGGCCTTCTGTCCGGACCTGCTGGAATCAGATCCACATTGGCAAGTCCTCTTCCGCCTTTGTCATATCCGCCTTCACACTGGTTGGCGGCTGTTGCGCCGCCCCATAAAAAGCCTTCTGGTAAACGTCCCATTCTCTTCCTCCTGTTAAATAATGGAAATCAATGGATCTCCAGCCTTTACGTCCTGGTTGATTTCTCCGGAAACGTCTACAAATTCCATAGAATTGGTAATCAATACCGGGGTAGTTACATCATAACCAGCTTTCTTGATTTCTTCCATATCAAATTCAACCAGTAAATCGCCTGTTTTCACGGATGCGCCTGCCTGGGTCTTAATGTGGAAGAACTTGCCTTCTAATTTAACGGTGTCCATACCGATATGCATCAATACTTCTGCCTTATTGGTTCCAGTAATTCCGATTGCGTGACCAGTTGGGAACAGGGCGGAAACCACGCCGTCGCAAGGTGCATAAACCTTTCCCTCTGCCGGAACAATTGCAACGCCTTTTCCAAGAGCGCCAGAAGAAAATGCCTCGTCTTTTACTTCAGATAACGGAATTACATGACCGGTAATCGGAGCCATAACCATGCCCTCTTCGCCAGCAATTTCTGCTTTTTCCATTACCTTTGGAGCTTCTTTCTTTTCCTCTTTTGGCTCCTCTTCTTTATAAAGAATCATGGTTGCAGCAAATGCAATAGCCATTGTAATTAAAACTACGATAATGATCATCTTTACGTCATATAATACATTGGTAATTCCCAGGGCCGCAATGGATTCCTCGCCAGGGATAAAGCATGGAAGACCAAAAACGCCAAGGCCGCCGGACATATATTTTGTAAGGCCAAACGCACCTACTAAAGCTCCACCGATTGCTGCTGCGCCGCAGGAAATATAGAACGGAACCTTCTTTGGAAGGGTAATACCGTAAATAGCCGGCTCTGTAACTCCGCAGATACCAGAGATAAATGCAGGAAGAGCTAAGGTTTTCAGCTTTTTATCTTTTGTCTTAATAAACATTGCCAGAACAACTGCTGTCTGGGAGAAGGATGCTACAAAGTTTGCTACCAGGAATTTGTCGTATTTCAAGGTTGCATAGTTGTTAAACATAATCGGGATTAAGCCCCAGTGAAGACCGAAAATAACCAGAATCTGCCAGATAAATCCAATAAACGCGCCAGCTACCATCGGGCTGATGTTATAAATGCTCTGGCACAGCCATCCAATACCGTCGCCTACCCAGGAAGCAACCGGTCCGATTACCATAAAGGACAGAGGAACTGCAATAATCAAGGTCAGAAGCGGAACCATAAAGCTCTTTACAACGTCTGGAACATATTTCTTCCAGAATTTTTCAATCTTTGCTGCAAACCATACAGAGAATACAATCGGAACTACCGAAGAACCATATCCGGCTGCCGGCCAGATAATCGGAATTCCTGCAAAGGTCTTGTAAACTCCGGTTTCTAAAAATGTACCGGAAAATACGGTCATAATTGCTTCACCGGATGCCATTGCCGGAAACTTAATTTCTGCATAAAGGAATGCTGCTGCAATAGACATAGCCGTAAAATGATTCAGCTTAAACTTCTGTGCAGAAGAATAGGCTAACATCATTGGCAGGAAGTAGAAAAATCCGTCGCCAATTGCATACAAAATCATATAGACACCGGTGTCTTTAAATTCGTTGCCCAGTAAGAATACTGCCAGACCTAAAAGGCCTTTAATAATACCAGTTGCACACAAAAGCGCCAGAATTGGAGTAAATACGCCCGACAGCGTATCAATCAGAACCGCTACTGGTCCCCGCTTTTCTCCCTCTCCAGCCGCTTCTCCACCGCCAGGCGCTGCTGCTGAAAACTTTCCAATTTCATTTACTGCTGCAAACACATCTGGAACATGGTTTCCGATTACAACCTGATACTGGCCGCCGCTCTGAATAACCGTTACGATTCCATCTGTCTGTTTTAACATCTCCGTATTTGCCTTGCTTTCGTCCTTTAAACGGAAGCGGAGGCGGGTAACACAGTGGGTAAGACTGATTACATTTCCCTTTCCTCCTACGTTTTGGATAATAATCCTTGCGAGTCCATCATATTTACTTGCCATTTTTTTCCTCCTTATTCTCTTGTGTTTGTATACCTGGCCAGGGTAATACAACTGCATCTTAGGCATTTTGAATCCCTTTGAATCAGTATTTCCGGATTCCTGATTCAGGAAACAAAAAAAGACCCCGTCATACACTGATAGTCCCTTATATAGTTTTATAATTAAACATATATAAAAGTACACGGTTGTATGATCCAGGTCTTGCCTAATGAAAGTAACAATCCACGAAATCAATATACCCTATTCGCTTGTCATAGCGATATTTTACAACAAAATTTCTTTTTTTTCAATACTTTTTTTATACTTTTTTTATTTTTTCCATATTCTTCTGGCAATATGCACAACTTACCAGAGGAATGTATTTCCAGACACAGGCAAATTCCCCTTGAAATTTTCCATTTGATATGCTATACTTATGAAATCGCAGATATAGTTCATCGGTAGAACACCAGCTTCCCAAGCTGGGGAGGCGGGTTCGATTCCCGTTATCTGCTTTTAGCTGATATGCCGGAGCCTTTTTTGAAGGTCCGGCTGTTTTTTATTTTTTATCCAAAAAGCCAGGGCAGCCTCTAAACAGAAGCTGCCCCTTGTTTATGCTGTCTTATTTATTTTTTCAAGCACTCGCCATTGGTAGCAATCACATTCTTATACCAATAGAAGCTCTTTTTCCGGCTGCGGTTTAATGTGCCGCTGCCGTTATCGTCTTTATCGACATAGATGAAACCATAACGTTTTTTCATCTCGCCAGTTCCTGCAGATACCAGGTCAATGCAGCCCCATGGGGTATATCCCATAACCGGCACGTCGTCCTGTTCTACTGCTTCCATAATCGCCTGAATGTGCTGGCTTAAATAGTCAATCCGGTAATCATCGTTGATTGAGCCGTCCGGTTCTACCGTATCGACTGCTCCCATACCATTTTCTACGATAAATAATGGCTTCTGATACCGGTCGTACAAATAATTCAAAGAAGTTCTGAGACCTTTGGGGTCAATCTGCCATCCCCAGGCTGTCGCCGGAAGATATGGATTTTTTCCGCCCAGAATCTGATTTCCTTCTGTCACTTCTGTATCTTCTCCCTCAACGGAGGAGAAATAATAACTGAATGCAACAAAATCCACGGTACCCTTCTTTAAAATCTCTTCATCTCCTGGCTGGATGTCCGGCTTGGCTCCTAATTCTCTCCAGAGAGACGTGCAGACGTTGCTGTAGTAGCCTCTGCAGTGCACATCGCCAAAGTAATAGGTTTTGTTAATCTTCTTCATTGCCAGAATCTGGTCATTTGGACGACAGGTAGCCGCATAGCACAGCGGATATACCAGCATACAGCCAATTTTATTTTCCGGATCAATCTCATGGCCCAGTGCCACTGCTTTTGCGCTGGCAAGAAGCTGATAGTGGGCTGCATTTAACATGGTCTGGGATTTATTTTCCCCCTCCTGGTAAATAATGCCTGCCTGATGCCAAGGTCTCCAGGTCAGCATTAACAGATTGATCTCATTGTGGGTCAGCCAGTAATGGACTTTGCCCTTATAGCGCTTAAATAAGACTTCGCAATACCGGACATAGAAATCCACCAATCTTCTGTCTCTCCAGGAACCATATTTCTTTACCAGAGCCAGAGGCATTTCATAGTGGTTAATGGTAACCACTGGTTCCATATGGTATTTTGCCATTTCATCAAATACCTTATCATAAAACTGCAGGCCTTCCTCGTTGGGTGTTTCCTCATCACCATTTGGGAAAATGCGGCTCCAGGAAATGGACAGACGGAAGCACTTAAATCCCATTTCTGCAAACAATGCAATATCTTCTTTATAATGATGATAAAAATCTACTGCCACATGACTGGGATAATATGCATCCGGATGCACATAATCGTGAATCTCTCTCTGGACCCCATGGCGGGCTCCCATCTCTACATCATTGACGGAAAGGCCTCTCCCGCCTTCTGCATATCCGCCCTCATATTGGTTTGCCGCTGTTGCGCCGCCCCACAAAAAATTTTTGTTCATTTCCATAACAATCCCTCCTTGTTTTCTCTGCTTCCAGGTATCCGAAGTAAGCGAAGTAAGATTCCCCAGAAGCAAAAAACCTGGCCATACACTAATGGCGCTTATATTGTTTTACTAAAAACATATAAACATCTACTACTGTATGATCCAGGTCTTGCCTAATGAAAGTAACAATCCACGAAACCAACATACTTTATTCGCTTGTTCTTGTTACATTCTACAACAACTTCTTGTATTTTTCAACTTCTTTTTATCCTTTTAGTACCTTTTCCATTAAAAGCTTCTTCTTCTCTTCCTCTAGAAATGCCGCCTCAACGCTGTTTCTTAAAAGCTGTGCTTTCTCTGCTTCTGTCATTCCGCATTTTTTTAACAGTTCAAATTCTTTGGCAACTGTGGTATTGGATACGGTCATATTGTCTGTATTTACCGTTACCTTTACGCCGCTTCTTAACAGTTTCAGCAAAGGATGTTCTTCTGCTGATGCAAAAGCCCTGGTCTGGATATTACTGGTCACGCAGCATTCCAATACGATTTCTTTTTCCCTTATTTCTGCTTCTACCTCCGGATCTTCTACACAGCGGACGCCGTGGCCAATCCGTTTCGTTCCCATAGAAATCGCCGCTTTTACACTCTCCGGCCCGTCTGCCTCTCCGGCATGAATGGTATAGGGAATCTTTTTCTCTCTTGCCAATTCAAATATCGGTTCATAATCTCCCGTAAAAAACAATCCCTCTGCTCCTGCCAAATCCACTGCAGCAACTTTGGTATGACCGATAAACTCTCCGGCCAGTTCTACCGTTTCCCGGTTTGCTTCCTGGTTATCGGTTCCTCTCATGCAACACAAAATCAGTCCTGCATCCAGCAAAGAAGGATTCTCTTTCAGTCCCTGATTCATTCCCTCCAGTACCGCTTCCACTACCTGGCGCTGGTTTAAACCGCAGGCAGTATGAAGCTGAGGGGCAAATCGGATTTCTGCATAAACCAGTCCTTCTGACGCCAGCTCGTGAATCAAATCGTTCATGGCCTCCTGAAGGGTCCATCTGGTCTGAAGCACCTGGAGCGGCAAATCAAACCGCTCCAGATATTCATTTAAGTCCTTACAGTCAGCAGGCGCTTCTAAAAAAGGACGCAACCCTTCTTTGGAAGAAGCAGGAAGCACAATTTCCTGCTTCTTTGCCAGCCGCAACACCGTCTGAACCGGCAAAGAACCATCAAAATGAAGATGTAAATCAATCATGGCTATTCCTGCCTTTCCAAATCTTTCGGGCCAAATCCCATAGGAAGAATTTCCTCCAGAGTAAACACCTGATATTCTTCTGGATTTTTTGCAACAATTACCTGGAAGGTCCTTGGATCGCAAAATTCCATCATAACCTGACGGCAGACGCCGCAGGGCGTACAGTAATCCAGATTCTTTGCCCCTTTCGGTCCGCCGACTACTGCAATCGCTTCAAATTCCCGTACTCCCTGGCTGACCGCTTTGAAAAACGCCGTTCTTTCCGCGCAGTTGCTGGGCGTATAGCTGGCGCTCTCGATGTTGCAGCCGGTAAAAATCTGTCCGTCTTTTGCAAGAAGAGCCGCTCCTACCTGGAATCCAGAATAGGGGCTGTAAGAAAATTTCCGCGCTTTTAAAGCTTCTTCTACAAGCAATTTAATATTCATACAAAACCTCTGTTATTTTGACTTTACATATGGCTTTCCGTTGGCAGCAGGCACTCTTGCATGGCCTACAAAGAGTACCAGCGTTACAATGGTTACCACATACGGAATCATGGAAATCAGGTTCGGCGAAATCGTATTTCCAGTATTTGCCAATACCTTCAGACCGCTGCACAGACCAAACAGCAGGCAGGCCTTCATCGCCCCGTGAGGAGTGAATTTTCCAAAGATAACCGCCGCAATGGCAATAAAGCCTTGTCCTACGATAACAATAGGACGGAACTGGTTAATAGTTGCCAAAGTCACATAAGCGCCGCCAAGACCAGCTAAAAATCCGGAAATAATCACGCAGATATAACGAATCCGGAATACATTAATACCTAAGGTATCGCAGGCCTGAGGATGTTCGCCTGCTGCACGCAGACGCAGTCCAAAGCGGGTCTTATAGAAAATAAACCATACCACCCCTACCAGAATAAAGCACAGGTAAGCTGGTACATAGGTACTGAATACATTGTTTGCAAAGGATCCTACCGGGAACATACCGTCAAACAGCTTCGGAAGCTTGCTGGCTGTATCAATCGGCGGCGTATCGGTAGAGTTGTCAAACATGGCCTTGCAAAGGAAGATTGCCAGACCTGGCGCTAAGAAGTTAATTGCCGTACCGGAAATGGTCTGGTCTGCGCCAAAAGAAACACAGGCAATGGCGTGTATCACCCCAAATGCCGCGCCTGCCAGTCCGCCGCAGAAAAATGCGAACCAGCCGTTGCCGGTAAACAGCGCTACTGCTGCGCCGGTAAATGCTCCAATGGTCATCATGCCTTCGATACCAATGTTAATCACTCCGCTTCGTTCAGAGAAACAGGAGCCCAGAGCCGCATATAAAAGAGGCGGCGTCGCTACCAGAGTTGCATTGATAATCAGTCCAAGGTTTCTAATAATTGCGTCCATGATCTCTTACCCCCTTTTCCCTTTCAATGCTAATTTTTTAAATACATGGGAGATTGCAATAAACAGGATAATCGTACCCATGATAATATCAACAACTTCTGACGGTGCATTAATCAGACTTAATTTACTGCCGCCGTACTTCATGGCTCCATAGAACAGACCGGAGAAAATACATCCGATTGGATTAGAGCCTGCAATCAGCGCTACGGTAATTCCCTGGAAACCAAAACTTTCCTGGGTTGCAAACTGGCTGATACGCATGGACATCCCCAGCGTCTGAACTGCTCCGCCAAGACCGGCCAGACAGCCGGAAATTGCCATTGCGGTCATAACCGCACGATTGGCATTGATGCCGCCATATTCTGCAGCATTCCGGTTAAATCCTACGGCTCTTAACTGATAGCCAAGAGTAGTTTTGTTGATAATAAACCAGATCAGAACTGCTGCAAAAATGGCCATAAAAATACCAAAGTTGGCGCTGCTGCATCCGGTCATCTGACGGATGCTTTCTGGAAGAAGAATCTGCGCAGACTCTAAAATATCTTTTGTTGCCTCTCCGCCGCCTTCTTTATGAATGGCTTCCAAATTGACTACATAGTTGGATAAATAGAAGGCAATCCAGTTAAACATGATAAATAAAAGAACTTCATTAATGCCTTTTTTCACCTTTAAATATCCGACTACACTGCCCCACAGAGCGCCTGCTGCCGCTGCTGCCAGGATGCAGAGCGGAACATGGATAACAGCCGGAACATCTACTAGAATTCCGACTAATACTGCCGCCAGGGAACCTACTACAAACTGGCCTTCTGCACCGATATTAAACACGCCGGTTCGGAAGGAGAATGCCACACTAAGTCCAGTAAAAATCAAGGGACTTGCATAGATAACTGCCCAGACCATAAATTTCGGCTTGCTGAACACACCGTTAAACAGCTTGGCATATACCTCTGCCGGACTCAGTTTTGCCACCAGTAAGAAAATTGCGCCTACCAGGAAACCAACTACCATGGCAATAAAGGTATACAGTGCATTACTGTTTAAAATACTTTTTTTCTCATTCATGCCGCTTTCCTCCTGCCATCATCAATCCCAAGGTATTCTCATCTGCATCTTTGCCCGCCATGCTTCCGCTGATAGTTCCGTCAAAGATAACTTCGATCCGGTCAGATAAACTCATAATTTCATCCAGTTCAAAGGAAACCAGAAGAACCGCCCTGTTTTTATTTCTCTGTTCTACAATATATTTGTGTACAAACTCAATGGCTCCCACGTCCAGACCTCTAGTGGGATTTACCGCAATCAGAAGATCTTTGTCGTTAGTCACCTCTCTGGCGATGATAACCTTTTGCTGGTTTCCACCAGAAAGCTGTCCTGCCGGTTTGTTTTCACTGTCGGACGGACGAATGTCGAATTTGCCAATCAGTTCCTTGGCATGATCCATAATGGATTTCTTATTTAAAATTCTTTTTTGGGAAAATTCTTCTTCTCCAAAATTCTGTAAAATCAGGTTTTCAGCCACAGAAAATTCCAGAATCAGACCGTGTTTCTGGCGGTCTGCCGGAATACTGGAAATTCCTTTGTCAAACAGCGCTCTTGGAGACCAATTAAATACATTTTCCCCGTTCATATAAATTTCACCGGAATCTCCTTTTCGGAGACCGGTCAGGATCTCTACCAATTCGGTCTGTCCGTTGCCGTCAACACCTGCCAGTCCCACAATCTCTCCTTTTCGGACGTTTAAGTTCAGACCCTTTAGGATTTCAACGCCGCGGTAGTCCTTGCCATGAAGATTTTTCACTTCCAGAACCACGTCTCCCGGCTCTATTTTCTTTTTCTCTACCACAAATTCTACGTCGCGGCCGACCATCATGGATGCCAGCTCGTTTTCTGTGACATCGTCTACTTTCACGGTGCGGATGTATTTGCCCTGGCGGATAATGGTACAGTAATCTGCGCTGGCTTTAATCTCCTTCAACTTGTGGGTAATCAGAATAACGGATTTGCCGTCATTGGTCAGATGGCCGATAATCTCAATCAATTCTTCAATTTCCTGAGGAGTCAGGGAAGCTGTCGGCTCGTCTAAAATCAGAATATCTGCGCCTCGGTAAAGTACCTTTAAGATCTCTGCCCTCTGCTGCATACCAACCGAAATATCTTCGATTTTTGCATCCGGATCGACCTGCATATTATAGCGTTCCGACAACTCCCTTACTTTTTTCCTGGCAGAATCCAAATCTACTTTCAGTCCTTTGACCGGCTCCATTCCCAGGATAATATTTTCTGTAACTGTATACGGCTGAACCAGCATAAAATGCTGATGTACCATACCGATTCCCAGCTCAATCGCTTTTTTGGGGCTGTCGATGTGAACCGGTTTGCCTCCTACAAAAATTTCTCCCTCTGTTGGACGGTAAAGGCCATAAAGTACATTCATCAACGTACTTTTTCCAGCTCCGTTTTCTCCCAAAATGGCGTGGACCTCTCCTTTGTGAACCGTCAGATTAATGTGATCATTGGCCACAAAGTTTCCAAATTTTTTGACAATGTCTTTCATCTGGATGGTAACGGTCGTCTCGTCTATATGACTCGTCTTTCCCACACTCGTTCCTCCTTTATATTCCCGCATTATGTTATATAATGACGATTTTTTCCATGCCCTCTTCCCTGGCAGCCTCTGCCAGCTTCTTTAAATATTCCTCATCTGGAACCGGAAATCCGGCGTATTCTTTCCGGACTCCCATCGGCCGATAAGCAATAATCTTATACTGGATTGGATGGACTTCCTGATACGGCTTTAACATAGCCGCAGCATTCCGAACCGTTTTTTCCCCGTCAAACAGTCCCGGCACAATTACCGTCCGGATCTCAAACAGCTTTCCAATGGATGCCAGATACCTGGCATTTTCCAGAATCTGGTAACGATAGCCGATAAGGTTCTTTGCGATCTCCCGGTTGGTCAGGGTGAAAAAGGGGAGAATGTACATTTCCGTGTCCCAGAAATAATGGCCTTCGTACCCCTCGCCGCTGAGGCCCTTGGCCGCGATGTTGCCGTAGCGGTCCTTGGTCACGGACTGGAGCAGTTGGTAGACGTTGTAGGTCAGGGCCCGGTTTAATTCCCCATCCCCGTACACGTCGATCTCGCAGGTGTCCCAGAACCTGTCCAGGTAACGTTCCTGGTCCTCGTACAGCGCCCGGGCAGGCTGTGCGGTCAGGGCTTCCAGCTTT
>CAJMQQ010000037.1 GCA_905215625.1 uncultured bacterium | reverse complement strand
TATTAAATATTTTTCACAGATATTGAGGAAGAAATTTTCTTATTTATTGCCGAATAATCCTTGACAAAAAAGGATAACTAGCATAGGAAGAGTATCTTCTCAGGTGTCCCACTACCTTAAAGGTAAACTATGATTGGTGTTCCGCCACCACAAAGGGCAAATTATGATGAATGAGTGGTTCTTTGTCAAGAGTTCTGCTCATAATGTATTCTTCCGGTTCTCTCGGAGTGATAATCAACTTCCCATTCTCACCTTCCACTTGAATCAGACCACCAATATCAAAACCTGTCTCTTTTGGCCAATCCCCTTTCAGAATGATGAAAAGTGTTTTTTGTAGTTTATTGCCTCCTAGATTTGCCTTATTTTAGATTAGAATTGCAGACCTTGTGTCGGATACAGAATCATCCGAGAATAACCGTTCCATAGCCCAACGGCACACCTCCCTTAAACGAAAAAAGAACTGCTAACACGATTTGCATTGTATTAACAGTTCTCTTTTAAGTTCCGTGTTTTATATTCTATTTTTCACCATTTTTAACTTTGTTGAACTCGTCCATATCAACACTAAGTTTAATGTGTGAATCAGGCTTTGTCTTTTGGTTTTCCAAGAGGCAGACCGTCTCACAATTCCCCGTCGACGGGAACATATCTACGGCGCAGACCTTCTCCACTACATATCCCATCTGCTGGAATACCACCAGATCTCTTACCAGGCTGGTCGGCTTACAGGAAATGTAAACGATTTTTGGTACCTGATAGGCAATAATCTTTGGCAGGGCCTTGGGATGGATGCCGTCCCGCGGCGGATCTACCACAATTAAGTCCGGTTTTTCTTCTACTTCATCCAGCACCTTCAGTACATCTCCTGCGATAAAGTGGCAGTTGGACAAACCGTTGCTTTCAGCGTTTATCTTTGCCGCCTCTACGGCCTCTTCCACAATCTCCACACCAACGACTTTTTCAGCTACCGGAGCCAGAATCTGGGCAATGGTTCCCGTACCGCTGTACAGGTCAAACACTACCTTGTCTTTCGTCTCTCCGATGTAGCTTCTTGCTGTCTCATACAGCACTTCTGCCCCTAAGGAATTGGTCTGGAAGAAGGAAAACGGGGAAATCTTAAATTTCAGACCCAGCAGTTCCTCATAGAAGTAATCTCTTCCATACAGCACGTCTGTACCATCGTTTTGTACCACATCTGCCAGGCTGTCGTTGCGGGTATGTAAAATTCCTGCCAGAGTTCCCTCTAAATCCAGCGCCAGGATTTTTTCCTTCCAGGTATTTAAAATTTCAGCTTCCCTGTCGTTTATCTGGCTGCTGGTTACCAAATCCACCAGAATCTCCCCGGTCTTTACTGCTCTCCGCACCAGAAGATGGCGCAAATAACCGGTATGAGCCAGCTTTTTATAAAACGGGATTTGTCTTTCTGCAAAATAGTCCTTTGTGACAGTCAGAATTTTCCGGAAATCCGGATGGACAATCCGGCAATCCGGAGTTGGAACAATGTCATAAAAGCTGCCCCGTTTGTGCATTCCCAGCGCCAGAGGTCCGTCTTTATATTCGTCTCCAAAGGAAAACTCCATTTTATTCCGATACCCCTCAAAAATTGGACTTCCCTTGATTTGCTGGAATTCATAGTCCGGATTTGTGCAGACGCCGTCAATTAAATTGCGGATCTGCTCTTCTTTTATGGACAATTGTTCTTCATAGGGCATACTCTGATACAGACAGCCGCCGCACACCTCAAAATGCGGGCAGACTTTCTCCTCCCAGTTTGCCTCGTCCCATTCTTTTTCTGAACGTTCCAGTACTTCTAACAGCCGTCCCTCTGCCTTGTCCTTCCGGCTTTTGCTTACCACAAACCGGATTTTCTGGCCTGGAAGCGCATTTTTTACCACTGCCTTTTCTCCATCTATCTCTACAATCCCTTTATTTGGAAATTGAATTTTGCTGACTGTTCCTTCTAATACTGTACCTTTTTTCACCTGGTATTACTCCTTTTTCTTCTATCATTTTTCTATGATTTACTCTATCATTTATTCTATGATTTACTCTATCATTTATTCTATAAGAAAGCCCTGGCCTCTCTTTTTTCAGAGCCGTCCAGGGCTTTTATAACACGGATTCTATTAAGCTTCTGCACCTTCTTCAGTTGTCTCCTTTGGTGCTGGGGTTTCCTCTTCTTCCTCATCTTCAAAGAAATCGTCGTCAAAGTCATCGTCAAAATCGTCTTCGAAATCTTCCAGATAATCCGGAGTAAAGAAACGGTATACTGCATATGCAATACCTGCCACTGCTGCTACAGCGCCAATGATTGCCAATATCCAGAGGATACAGCTTTTCTTTTTCTCTTCCTCTTCTTTTTTATGAAGAAGCTCATTTAATCTGCTGGCATTCATCATTTCTTCCATGCGGTTCAAAGCCTCCTTTGCCTCTTTTCCCATAAAGTCAAATCTGTTCATAGCGGCACTTCCTTTCTCTATCCAATTCCACAGCAACTTTGCCTGCTCTCAGTATAGCATTAAATACTCATTTTTTCTATCTTATTTTATACAAAACTTTTCGAAAAATGCAGAGTTCACACAAATTTTATATTTTCTTTAATTTTGCAAAAGAAGCAAACATTTTTTTGATTCCATGCTTGTCAAACTCTACTGTTACTTCAAAGTCTTTTCCACCGTCTTTAATTTCAGTAACCGTTCCATCCCCAAATTTAATGTGACGGACTCTGTCGCCTTTTCCATAATCCAGGGAAGAAGCCTTTTCCACCGTAAACGCCTTTCCAAATGACGGCGCAGATACCGGAGCTGTTTTTTTAGACGCATAAGCATTATGGGATCCGGCGCTGAATCCTCCGCCAAAACCGCCTCCCAGAGTGCCGCCGCTTCTTCCCCAGCCTTTAGCTCCGTTATCCTCTCCTGCTTTTCCCCAGGCTTTTGCCGCCTTATCGCTCCAGGGAAGTCCGGAATCGTCAAAATCCTCTTCGGAATGTCCCCATTTAGACAGCCTTGGTTCCAGCGTTTCTTTGTCCAGAAATACTTCCGGAATTTCCTCAATAAACCGGCTGGTCTTGGAATAACGGGTTTCTCCGTTGACCATCCGCATCCGGGCCCCTGTCAGAACCAATTCTTCTTTTGCCCTGGTAATTCCTACATAGCACAGACGCCGTTCTTCCTCCAATTCGGATTTGTCGTCTGCAGAAATTGCCATCATGCCTGGGAACAGACCGTCTTCCATTCCTGCCAGGTAAACCAGCGGAAATTCCAGCCCCTTTGCACTGTGAAGCGTCATTAAGGTTACCCGTTCTTCCGAGTCATCCATCCGGTCAATATCCGCAACCAGAGCCACTTCTTCCAAAAATTCCCCCAGGGAGGGGTTTTCACTGTTTTCCTCGTAGCTGACTGCTTTGTTAATCAATTCCTCAATGTTTTCCAGACGGGTCTCCGACTCCACTTCCCCCTCTGCCTCCAGCTCTTTCCGGTAGCCGGTGTCTTCTAAAATGGCGCCGATTAATTCCTTAATGCTGTATCCCTCTTCTGTCATCAGATGCCGCAGGTTTTCTATCTGTTCTACAAAACCGCCGATTTTTCCAGCAGCTTTTCCAATATCCGGTATCATTCTTGCTTCTTCCAAAGCCTGGTACAAGCTCATTCTATGCTCAGAAGCAAAGACCGTTACTCTTCCCACAGTAGTCGCGCCAATTCCCCGCTTTGGCACATTGATAATACGCAGAACTGCCAGATCGTCCACTCCGTTGGAAATGGTCTTTAAATATGCCAGAATATCCTTGATCTCTTTTCTCTGATAGAAGTTTACGCCTCCTACCAGACGGTATGGGATATTGTAAGCAATGCATTTTTCCTCCAAAAGACGTGACTGGGCGTTGGTCCGGTATAAAACGGCAATGTCTTTCCAGGATCTTCCGGTATTTTTCATGGAACGGGCAATGGCGTCTGCCTCTTCATCTGCCGTATTGTACTGGCGGACCTTTACCAGATCTCCTTCTCCATTAGCCGTCCACAGGGTCTTGTCTTTCCGGTCCCGGTTGTGGCGGATCACCTCATTGGCAGCGTTTAAAATGTTCTGGGTGGAACGATAATTCTGCTCCAGCTTAATAACCTTTGCCCCTGGAAATGCTTCTTCAAAATCCAGGATATTCCGCACATCTGCACCGCGGAATTTGTAAATAGACTGGTCATCATCGCCTACTACGCAGAGATTGCGGTATTTTTTTGCCAGAAGGCTTACCAGCTTAAACTGGGCATAGTTGGTGTCCTGATACTCATCTACCATGATATAGCGGAAACGCTCCTGATAGTAGTCTAAAATCTCCGGATGATTCTGGAACAGTTCTACTGTCTTTACGATTAAATCGTCAAAATCCAGGGCGTTGTTTTTCTTTAATTCGTCCTGGTAAGCCTTGTAAATCTGGGCAATTTTCTTCTGCCGCATCTCATTCCCGGCATTTAACTCCATTTCTTCCGGCGTAATCAGCTGATCCTTGGCCGAAGAAATATGATTTAACATTGCCCGATCTTTATAAAGCTTGGTGTCTACGTCCAATTTTTTTAACACCTGCTTCATCAGCGTCTTCTGATCGTCACTGTCGTAAATAGTAAAATTGCTGGAATACCCCAGCGCCTCAATATGACGGCGCAAAATTCTCACACAGGAAGAATGGAAGGTGCTGACCCAGACGCTTTCTGCTCCAAAGCTTACTAATTTGTCCACACGTTCCCGCATCTCTCCGGCCGCCTTGTTGGTAAAGGTAATGGCCATTATATTCCAGGGATTTACCCCTTTTTCTTCTATCAGATATACCACACGATGGGTAAGCACTCTCGTTTTTCCGGAACCTGCTCCGGCCAGAACTAAAAGCGGCCCTTCTGTGCAAAATACCGCCTCTTTCTGAGCCGGATTTAATGTATCATAAATACTCATGAAACTACTCCTTATGTATTTTTTTGCCTGATGCTTATTATAACATATTCTATCGGACTTCGCCTACTTATTTTTATGCTTTCCCTCTTGCTATCTAGTTTCCAATACTATATAATAGAGCAAAGAGGTGACAACATGAGCAAAACAAATGAAGAACGATTAAAAGACTTATTCGCCCGCCTGGATTCTTTGTCCTATATTAAGCCAGACTCCATTCCAGATATTCCGCTGTATATGGATCAGGTAACGACGTTTATGGATGAACACTTAGGCCACACCAAACGCTATCCAGAAGACAAGGTTCTGACCAAGACCATGATTAACAATTATGCCAAAAACAATCTCCTGCCTCCGCCGATTAAGAAGAAGTATTCCAAAGAGCATATGCTGATGCTGATTTTTATCTATTACTTTAAGAATCTTCTTTCTTTTCATGACATTGAAGAATTGTTCCGGCCAATTTCAGGAGAACATTTTAACAGCCAGTCCGGTTTGTCTTTAGAGACTATTTACAATGAGGTCTTTGCTTTAGAAGACAGTCAGATGGAGAATTTAAAAGCAGATGTGGCAGAAAAATTCCGTCAGGCCAGCAGGACGTTTCCGGAAGCAGAAGAAGCAGACCGGGAATACCTCCAGCTTTTTTCCTTTATCTGTGAGCTTTCCTTTGATGTATATCTGAAAAACCAGATGATTGAAATGCTGATTGATGGGCTTCGGGCAGAACATGACAGTTCTGGTAAGAAAAAGAAATAGCACGATGAGAAAAAATCGAGCAGATAAGGGATTTCCTCTTTTCTGCTCGATTTTTACATTTAGCTGCAGACATTATGATTCTTCTGCATCCTGTGCCTGTTCCTCTAATCTGGAAAATACCATGTCGTATCCATCATTTCCATAGTTGAGGGAGCGGTTCACACGGCTGATGGTGGCTGTGGAAGCCCCTGTCTTTTCTGCAATCTCCAGATAAGTCTTGCCTTCCCGCAGCATCTTTGCTACTTCATAGCGCTGTGACAAAGAAAGCAGCTCATTAATCGTACATACATCCTCAAAGAAGATGTAACATTCTTCTGGTGACTTTAAGGTCAGAATCGCCTGAAACAGGTGGTTGACCGCATCTGTCCTGAGTTTTTTGTTCATGTATTAACGCCCCTTTTTTAGCTCTGCTTTTCGTACAATATTATTTTAGCATACTAAAGTTCGAAAGTCTACAGTTTCAACTCAAGAAAGCAAAAATTTTTCCACTGCCAGAGCTACACCATCTTCCTCGTTGGATGCTGTAATGTAATCTGCCGCTTTCCGGACTGGAAAAACCGCATTTTCCATGGCAATCCCAAGACCTGCATATTGAATCATGGTCAAATCATTATATCCATCTCCGCAGGCAATCATCTCTTCCCTGGCAATTCCCAGGATTCCTAACAATACTTCCAGCCTTTGGGCCTTGTCGATCCCTTTCGGAAGAATCTCCAAAAAGAA
This sequence comes from uncultured bacterium, assembly GCA_905215625.1. GTDB lineage: Bacteria > Bacillota > Clostridia > Lachnospirales > Lachnospiraceae > UMGS1370. The sequence goes on along the minus strand of CAJMQQ010000037.1, from coordinate 21,075 downwards.
CGGTTCTGACCGATATACGGAAAAATCTCTTCCCAGCGCCGCTTTTACAAGAGGTTCTATAGTCGCCAGATACCCTCCATCATCTACCATCAGGAATTTGGGAACCGTAAGACCTGCTACGTATTCTTCCATATCTTCCAGTTCCCGTATGGCAAGGCTGTTGATTTTTGCTTCTAACTCTACATAAGGGTCGTCTTTTTTCTTTGTCAAAATCGTGTCGTTTTCATAGGTCAGAATATTTACCCGGTGTTCTTCTGCCAGTTTCATAATTTTCCGGTTAATCTGCTGGGGCAGCAGAACCGAAGACACCGGCTGGCCTGTGGTGCAGTCTATAATCAGACCTCCGTTAAATGCCAGAATATAACCGCCGTATTTGTTCAGTTCCAGTTCTTCTGCCAGGTGGACAATTCCCTGTGTGGGGCGGCCAGAGGCCAGAACTACGAGGATTCCCCGCTTTTCCGCCTCCATTAACGCATTCTTAGTTCTGGGAGTGATTTTCTTCTCCCGATTGGTCAATGTGCCGTCTAAATCCAGCACAATCATTTTGTAATTCATGGTTCTCTCCACTTGAGGCCGACAGAGTCAGAAATAGGTCAGATAGTGCCTTGCAGACGCGCTATCCGGGCATTTCTGACCGTATTGCCCCTATACACTGATGCTATAGTATCTTTTACTGCTTCTGACGGTTCCGATTATAATTAATCAGGCATCCAGCCTTTACAATCTCCCGCTCTTCAGCGGTCATATCTGTAATGTACAGCTTGATTTCTTTTATTGTATCTCCGATTACGTACGCTTTGATATTCTGCAGATCCCCGTCTAATGCCTTGCGGATTCCAGGGATATAAATGTAATCTCCTACTTCGAATTCCGGTTCTTCTTCCATCTGGAAAGGCAGCATTCCCCAGTTCATTACGTTGGAACGGTAACGTTTGGTAGCATATTCTTTACAGATATTCGCAAGCCCGCCGATCACTCTCTGGCAGCTGGCCGCCTGCTCTCTGGCAGAGCCATCGCCTGGCTTTACTGCATAAACCATACTTCCAATCTCTGTATCCATTACCTGAATTTCTTCATTTCCGGAAATGGTACGGATCTTTGCAAACACATTCTTTAACTCTTCATCCAGCTCCAGCGGATTCTGTCCTGCAGTTCTGGCCTTTTCTAACTTGTCCACTTCTTTCGTGCGTCCGACGTACTCCGGATCTCTTCTGGAAAGAGTAAATTCTGCCAGTCCCAGCGGATTGGAACGGTAAGAAGAGGTTTCTCCAGATGGGATTAATTCATCTGTAGTGGTAACCGGATCCATAATCCTGGAGCAGACTTTTACCACGATATTATCAGCCAGAGGACTCATTTCCGGCCAGTCCTTAATGTTGGGACCATAAACCAGATCTGCTTCTTTGTCGCCTTTTTCAAATCCAAAGTACACTCTGTGGTCGTAAGAGGTCCGGTCAAACTCGTATGCCGGAACCTTTCCGAAGCATTCCATGCCCTCTGCGGAAGTCAGAATACCGCCATTTGCCGCTGTTGCCGCAATGGAACGGGCGTCCATAAGAGCCACTGCCGCCATCTGTCCGTTGCCAGGCTTAGAACCTTCACGGTTGGGGAAGTTTCTGGTTGTGTGACGGATACTTAAACCATTGTTGCAAGGGGTGTCTCCAGCTCCAAAGCATGGGCCGCAGAATGCCGTACGGATAATTGCGCCTGCTGCCATTAAGTCAGAAACTGCTCCTTTTTTCACCAGATCTGCAAATACCGGCTGAGAAGATGGATAAACTGCCAGTGAGAATTCATCGCAGCCGCAGTTCTTTCCTCTTAATGCATTGGCCGCTTCGATTACGTTGGTATAATTGCCGCCTGCGCATCCGGCGATAATTCCCTGCTGGACCAGAAGTTTTCCGTCTTTAATCTTATCGGTCAGGGTAAAGGACGCATTCTTTCCGCCAATCTTTTCTGCGCTCTTTTCCACTTCTCTTAAAATATCGGAAAGGTTTGCATTTAATTCATCAATCTCATAGGTATTGCTTGGATGGAACGGCAGTGCAATCATTGGTTTAATGGTACTTAAATCCACATAAACGCAGCCGTCATAGTAAGCAACCTCTGCCGGATTCAGTTCTCTATAATCGTCTCCCCGTCCATGCATGGTCAGATATGCCCTGGTGTCCTCGTCCGTCTTCCAGATAGAGGTCAGACAGGTCGTCTCTGTAGTCATAACGTCTACGCCGTTTCTGAAATCCGTATCCATAGAAGCAATGCCAGGGCCTACAAATTCCATGACTTTATTTTTCACATATCCGTTTTTAAAGACTGCCCCAATAATGGCCAGGGCAATATCCTGAGGGCCTACGCCTGGATTTGGCTTTCCGTCCAGGTAAATGGCAACTACTCCCGGATAGGCGACGTCGTAGGTATCTCTAAGAAGCTGTTTTACCAACTCGCCGCCGCCTTCTCCTACTGCCATGGTTCCCAGGGCGCCGTAACGGGTATGGCTGTCAGAACCTAAAATCATCTTTCCGCAGCCTGCCATCATTTCTCTCATATACTGGTGAATGACCGCAATATGGGGAGGAACGTAGATGCCGCCGTATTTCTTTGCAGCAGAAAGGCCAAACATATGGTCATCCTCATTAATTGTGCCTCCTACTGCGCACAGCGTATTGTGGCAGTTGGTCAGCACATAGGGAATTGGGAACTGTTCCATACCAGATGCCTTTGCAGTCTGAACAATGCCTACAAATGTAATATCATGAGATGCCATAGCGTCAAACCGCAGTTTTAAGTGTTCCATATCGTCTGCTGTATTATGAGCGTTTAAAATGGAATAGGCGATTGTTCCCTTTTTTGCTTCTTCTTTATCCACAGCTTTTCCAGTCATTGCCTCTACTTTTGCCGGATCGGACTCCGGAATCAGGGATGTGCCGTTTACCAGATATACGCCGCCGTCATATAATGAAATCATATGGATTCCTCCTCATCGTAATTTGCTTCTTTATTTATAACATTAATAGGGAGACTTTACAAGTCCAAGAACTTTGCCCGCTTCTTTCCTATTCATTCAGGAACTGAATCAGCTGCACCATTTCCTCCTGAATCCTGGGCGGCAGATACTGGGGCTTGGAAAACAGATAGCCCTGCAGATAATCCACATGGAGTTTTATTACCTGTTTCAGTTCCCCGATGGTCTCAATTCCCTCTGCAATGACTTTCATTCCTCGCTCGTGGGCGTAGCCTATAATGTTCTCGACAATCTTGCACTTGTCCGGATTGCTGTCAATATCCCGGATAATCTCCATGTCAATTTTGATAAATTCCGGTACGGTCATCAGCAGCATACGGTCGCCATTGTAGCCGCTTCCATAATCATCCAGCGCAATTTTTCCATTCCATTTTTTCATCAACTCTGCTTTCTGCTGCTGGTGTTCTTCGTTGGCCCACTCGCTTTCTGTTACTTCCAAGACGATGTTGGAGAGATATTCCGGATATTTTTCTTCCAGTTCCCGGATCTTTTCCTGGCTCAGAATCTGGTTTGCGATGGAATTAATGAAAATCCTAGTATCTGAATCCACCAGACGGCAGTTCTTGTGTCTGGCAAACGATTCTAAAGACAGTTCCCAGGTTAATTCTTCAATCGCACCCAGACAGTTTTCTTCCTTTGCAATCTTCAAAATATCCAGCGGGAATTTTAAAGACGGCATAAAAGAACGCATCAGCGCTTCATAAGCAAAAATTTTACCGGTTCTACTGCTGATAATCGGCTGGAAGTAGAACTGCAGCGTCTTATTCGTAATCATGGACTTCAGTTCTTCTTTTGCTTCCCGCTTGATGGAATCCCTCATATATTCATCACGGTCAAAATTAGTCAGGGTTCCCTTACTGGTATGTTTGATCTTATACATGGCATAATCTGCAAAATGCTGGAGTTTTTCGAAAGACGTGCTGTCTTTGGGATACCATGCCACTCCGCCGGACGCCGTAATCTGAAATTCCTGGTCCATAACGGTAATCGTCGCGGCATCAATCTCCCGTTTCAGTTCCAAAATCCGTTTCTCAATCTCCGTTTCATTTTCATAACCATAAAAGAAAAGGTAGAATTCGTCGCCTGAGATTCTGGAAACAACCGTCTGCTTTGGCACCTGTTCCACAAAGACCCGGCCGGCTTTGGCAATGTAGTTGTCCCCTACTTCGTGTCCATAGTTGTCATTCAGATATTTCAGATTATCCAGATCCAGCATCAGAAGGGCCGCTGTTTTCAACTGGTCTTTATGCAGAGAGAACAGCTCGTTAATCATCCGGACAAAAGCGCCTCTGTTTAACAGTCCGGTCAAGGCGTCATGATCCCGTTCATATTCGATTACCCGTTTTTCAATTACTGTATCGGTAACATTTTCCACTACTCCGGTATGAATACTTCCTTTTTTCAAAAGACGCATATTTACATAAATAAAGTTTTCTTCATCCGGAATCTGAAATAAATAGCCTTTTTTATCATAATCAGAAGAGACGATATACTTCTCGTATTCTTTCATTTTTTTCTTAAATTGATCCAGAGATACCTCTGACGCTTCTGTCTGGCTATCGAGGAAAATTTCAAAATAATTGTCAGACAAAAATAGTTCGCAGGTTTCTTCATTGTATTCAAATCCTGCCAGTTTTACACTAGCCATCTGAAGCAGATTGGTAAACTTCATGGAAGTATCCACAATATTCTGGTTCAGTTGTTCCATGGTCCTGGCAAACTGGTCGATTTCTTTGATTCTGGTCTGGCTGAATCTTACCTGTTCTTTCATTTTGGCCTTTCCTACCTCTTTTATCAGACGGCGGATTGGTTCGGAAATCAGATAGCTGAAAAAATAGCTTCCTACAATCCCCACTGCCAATGTCATCAAAACGGCAACCATAAAAGTCGATCGGACTTTATCCGTAAACAGGAATAGTTCTTTTGTATTGACCATTCCTATCAGAGACCATTTATGATTACTGTACGGCGTATTGTTATTATAAATATTTAAATACTGCATGGACGCATAAAAAGTCTGGCCATTTTCGTCCAGATAGTAATCGTTTCCCACCTGATTAAGTTCCACAGTAGATAAATCCATGGCTTCCAGTTCCCCATGAACCGCAACGCTTTGAATGACGTTTTCTTCTTCCTTGTTAATCGCCAGCATATAACTGCTGTTCTCATCTTCTAATAATTCATAGCTTGGCAGCAGTTTCTTCAAATAATCCAACGTAATATCGATTCCCAGAACGCCATAAACCAGTCCCTCACTGTTAATCAACGGAATGGAATAGGTAAAGGCATCGTAATTCACTCCCTTTAACCGGTATTTTCCACCCCAGTACCCCATATCTTCAGCTGCATACCCCTTTTCATTAGACGCTGCCTGCTGATAAGGCGTATAAAAGAAATCGTAATACGGGGTTTCTGTTTTCTTAAACTCAAAACGCGGCTGCCAGGAGGAATCTGTAGCAATATTCAGCGCTTTCACCACTTCTGCCGGAGCGCGTTCCAGTAAAATGTCTGCATTTCCCGCTGATTCTCTGGAAAGCGGATCCAAATCCCTCAGATAGATTCCCGGTTTGTCTTCGATTCCTGCATCTAAATCATGGGTATTAAAAATCAGATACGCCCCTGTTACCTGCCTGGTCCGCATAATGGAAATCAGTTCTTCTACCGTTTCCATGATCAGCGGAGCTGCTTCCTCAGAATTTTTGTCCAGTGTTTCAAACTGGATCACTCCTTCTGCATCCAGCCGTTCTGCAATTTCATTAATATTTGCAGCGGGTGCAGACAAATCTGCCCATTTACCATTCATCTCATTCTGCACATAACTGCTCCTGTTAATTACCTTCTGATCTATAATGTCCTTGGCATTCTGGTTCAGTTTTTCATACATACCGCCAATGGTAAGACTTCCGGTTAAAATCATAATCCCAATCAGGGTAAGGATACTCATCGCAGAAAACAAATATACAAAAATGGATCTGTCCTTCTTTACCTGTTTGAACATACTTCCTCCAAATTGCTATTTTACAAGTTCTAAGAGCTGCGCCTTTGTCTCCTCATACCATTTTTCAAAATACTCTTCTGTTTCAAAACTGCTGACTGCCTCATCCAGCGTCATTCCCGCTTTCAGATTTTCCTGCACTATCTCACGATCCTGCCTGGCCAGATTTTTCATGGACGTATCCAGAACTTCTCTTGCATTGGTACCCTGGGCAAATGGTGGCATGGTGTACATATGATTTGTTTCAATCATCTGAAAACTGGTAGTCAGAACTTCTTTTACAGAATCTTCAATCTCTGTGACTTTTTCTACTTCTTCAATATGATTAGCTGCTTTTTTTACCGGAAGGTAACCGCTTGCAGTGGAAAAGGCAATATCCTGCTGTTCTTGCGTAAACCACTTCAGAAATTCTACAGAAGCCAGCTGTTCTTTTTCATCGCTTTTTAATACCAGCATTCCTGCCCCCTGCTGAATCTGGTAATTTTCACCTTCGGCAAATCTGGGATTTTCCAGAACTTTCAGCCGGATTGGATAACTTTCCTCATCATTCAGCGTCACTTCTGATGGAAAATAGGTAACACTGGAAGACGAACTGACGCAGGCCAGAATATTTCCTACCTTAATGTCATCACTGCGGAATTTACCTGAAGAAGCAAAATATCCTCTGATATATGGAATGTAATAATTATCCCAGAGCTTTTTCACCACGCCTTTTTCAAAATTCAGCCGGATCGTCTCTCCATCTTTCTCAAAAATATCTGCCGCCAACTGACGATAGCCGGAAATCATATAGTTTGCAAATGCATCTCTTCCGAAAAATGCTTTTCCGTCATTTGGTTCCGGCGTCTGGCTGTCGGTCCATTCATAATACTTCTTCGCCGTTTCCGTTACTCCCTCTATAGTACTAAGGTCTTCCAGTCCGGCTCCTGTTGCAGACGCAAATTTTTCCCAGTCTGTTTCATTTACCATTAACAATTCTACTGACTTTGCCACTGGAAAAATCTTTAATGTATTTTCCCCCGAAAAACTGCCTTCTTCAATATAGCCTTCAACATATTCTTCCAGCTCCTCTTCCGTAAAATACTGGCGCAAATCTACTGCATACCCCAGTTCATCCACTTCATAGGCAGTATCTCCATAAGCAGCAAAAATATTAGGCACCTCATCTGCGCCTACTTTTCCCCGAATCGCATCCAGCACATTCAGTTCCAGATCGCCGATGGTTCCCTGGCTCGTCGCCTCCACAACGATTCCTTTTTCTTTTCCTTCGGTTTTATTAAACTCTGCTACCAGCCGGTTAAATTCATCCTGCTGTGCCCCGTTGTAATAATGCCATACCTGAATGACCGTTGGATCCTTCTTATCCGGCGCTTTCTCCTGCTTATTCTGACATCCTGCCGCCACCGCCGCCACAAGCAATACCAGCAGAATATTTCCTGTCTTTTTCATCCTCCATTTTTCCTCCATATTCTAATGAAACCATTCTATTTTAAAACCTTTCAGATACGTTGTAAAGTCATTTTATTATTGAAAATACGCTGCAGCAAATCCTTTCCTTTTGCTGCAGCGTATTTTTAGAGAATAATCAGTTCTTTTGTTGCTTTAGTAAAATTTTCAAATCCCTGTTCGGTCACCACTCCCATATCTTCAATACGTACTCCAAATTCATCTGTCAAATAAATTCCTGGTTCTATTGTCATTACCACACCAGGCCTTAAAACCTCTTCCTCCACCTCATTAAACCGGGGATTTTCATGGCCATCTAATCCAATACTATGTCCTAATCCATGTTCGAAGCATCCATTAAAGCCAGCTTCTTTAATAAAGTCTCTGGCAATTTTATCAACCTCTTTCCCCTTCATTCCTGGATGAATATTGGTCAAAGCCTGTTTCTGAGCCTGCTGCACTATCTGATACACTTCCTTTTGTCTGGATGAAATTGTACCAAATCCAAAGGTTCTCGTCATATCTGAACGATACCCCTGAACAATAGCCCCAAAATCAATCATTAACAAATCCCCATTTTCAATGACTTTATCCCCAAAGCCGCCATGCGGCAATGATGTTTTTACACCTGAAGAAGAAATATATCCAATATCAAATCCTTCTGAACCTTGGCGAATCATAAACGTTCCCAAAGCCATGCGAATATCAGATTCTTTCATCCCAATTCTTGCGACATTTAAGATATGGTCATAAGCCCTGTCTGCAATTTCCTGAGCCTGCTTCAAATAGGTAAGTTCTTCTTCATCTTTAATCTTTCTACATTCTTTTACTAATTTATCGGCACAGAACGTTTCATCTAGTTTAACTCCATCCAACATAGATACCAATTTCTGATACCGTTTCCATGAAAGAATCTGTGTTTCAAATCCCAGGCATTTAATCTTCCAGTCTTTTATACATTTTCTGATTCCTTCATCAATATTTTTACATAGCTTTACATCACAATCTTTTACGCCTGATACTGCCATCTGATAATAACGGAAATCTACCAGAAGTACTGCTTTTGTCTCTGTTACAAGAAGGCTTCCCTGCCAGACATCTGCCCTCGTCAGATAGTGCCGATTGCTTCTGTCTTCTATCAGAACACATTGTACCTGACTATTCTTTAATGCTTTCTGTATTTCTTCAATTCGATTTTTTAATTTCTTTTCCATTTTCGTCGTAAGCTTCCTTTCTAGCCCTTCACTGCACCTGCAAAGCTTCCACCTTTCTGGAACTTTTCTAAAATCAAATACAACACAATAATTGGAATTGTAACTAACGTAGTTCCTGCCAGAATAACTGGCCATGGAGTTGACAGTCCTTCGCTGATAGGCAGCAGCGAAATTGTTACAATTAACGTATACTTGCTTTGCTTTCTAAGATATAACAAAGGCCAGAAGAAATCATTCCATCTTGAAATTAATGTAACTGCTCCCCAAGATGCCAATGCCGGCTTAATAATCGGGACTACTATCTTCGTAAAAATTCCAAAATCACTACAACCATCTATTTTTGCGGCTTCAATCAGCTCATCCGGCACATCTGAAATGTATTGATTCATGTAGAATATGCCTATCGCCGTAGCAATCTTCGGTATAATTAAAGACCACAGGCTGTTAATCAGATTCAGCTTCTGCATAATGATGAACAACGGAACCGCTCCTACTTCAGCAGGTACCAACATTGTGGCAATAATAAAGTAAAATAGAAATGTTCTGCCCGGAAAACGGTATTTTGAAAATGCAAAACCAGCCAGCGCACAAAAAAATAATGAAGTTACCGTCCCTATAATTGTGGTAAATGCACTGTTAAACGTATTCTGCCAAACTGGAATCAGCTCAAACAAACGCTTGAAGTTATCCAAAGTAGGATGTTCTACCCATAAAGAGTGAAATCCTGTCAGACTTTCTTTTGTATCTTTAAATGCAATCAGACACATCCACGCAATCGGGAATAAACACACCAGAACAATCAATGCCAGTAATAAGTGGACAGCAATGGATGCAGCCCGCTTTTTGGTTCTGTAATCCATTATACCACCTCCCCCTGGCGTTTTCTTACTATAAACTGAATGACTGACACGATAGCCAAAAGTATCATCATAATTACGCCAATTGCCGACGCATATCCCATGTTAAATACATTGAATCCAGATTCATACATATACTGGAACAACGATGTATTGGAAGTTCCAGGTCCTGGCAGGATATAGGGTTCATTAAAAATTTTCCACATATCCACTGTCAGGGTAACAGAACAGAAAAATAGGATATTGCTGATAGATGGTAAGGTAATAAAACAGAATTTCTGCCATCCAGTTGCTCCATCTACAGTAGCTGCTTCATAATAATCCGGAGAAATATTTAATAATCCAGAAAGTACAATCATTGTAAACCATGGCGTATTTCTCCAGACAATTAATAAAATAACTGGTATTTTTGAATACTTGGTACTGGCAAGCCATGGGACTTTATCAAGTCCCACAGCTGCCAATACTTCATTTACAAGGCCTACATTTTCATCAAACAGCATCCTAAAAATCAATCCCATGGCAATCGCCGCACAAATATTAGGCAGAAAGGTGGCCGTCTTAAAAAAAGCCCTTCCTTTCAAACATTTACTATTCAGTAAAGAGGCAATCACTACTGCAAAAAACAGAATCAAAACCAGACCTGTCACCCAATATATAGCTGTATTCAGCAAAGATTCCCAAAACATATCATCAATTGCCATTTTTTTGTAATTTTCAAGCCCCACAAATTCTGGTGTTCCAATTCCCCTCCATTTTGTAAAGCTGATATAAACACTCCATATTGTAGGAACCAGTTGGAACACTATGAATAGTATAAAAAATGGCAAGATAAACAGATATGGGGCTCGATATTTTTTGATTTTTTTCAGCATGCCCTTCTCCTGTAATCTGTTACTCTACGATTTCTGCCTTTCCAATTTTGGCCTTTAAGTTTTTGTCCATATTGGCAATAGCTTCTTCCATAGTCTGATCTCCAGCTACATATTTTTCAATCTCAGCAGAAATAATTTCATCACCTTCAGCATCCTGTGCGGTTACAATCATATTGTCTGCGCAATTTTGTAAAGTTAATGCTTCCCATTCTCTGAAAGACTGTCCTCCATAATAATCGGATGGTTCTTTCCAGAAATCATCTTTCAGCATTTCTAAAGAAATCGGATTTGTGTAAGGAGCATTCTGCTCTTCCATAGAATTAACCCATGCCTGTCTGGATTCACTGTCAAAAGTAAAATCATACCACATCTGTTCAATCAGCTCTTTATATACTCCGTCGTCTCCCTTTTCTACAATACAAAGATAACTGGATACCGGAGCACCTGCTTTTCCTACGCTTTCAAATGCAGGTGCGGACATTACCCGCCACTGTCCTGCGGTTGCCTGACAGTTCTGACGCATAAATTCATCCCAATAAGCTCCAATATCAAACGTAGCTATCTTCTGGGCATTAATCGCATCGTAAAGAGCAGGATCGTACATTTCAACACGCATCAAAAGGCTTTCTGAATACATAGTATCCAAAGCTCCTAATGCCAGTTTTGTTCCTTCATCGCTGCCAATAATAACGTTTCCTTCTTCATCCCATATTTTAGCATTAGCCTGTGGCATCAGTCCTCTTCTTCCCCAGCATTTCCATGTCATATTGTTAGATCCAATCCAAGAAAGATAGGTCTCTCCGCCGCTTTTTTCTTTTAACTGGCGTCCTACTTCAATATAACCTTCTATTGTAGCCATTTGTTCCGGATCGATTTCATACTTATCGAAGATTTCCTTATTATACATCAACAGCTGTGGTCGAACAGAATCTGGAAGTCCATACATCTTTCCACCTACAATGCCGTCTGTCAATGCTCCTTCCACCATCTTATCCGCTAATGGAGTTAAAAACTCTGTCTCGTCTACCAAAAGTCCTGCTTGAGTTAAATCCATCAGGTTCAGTCTGTCGAGGAAAACGGCGTCCGGCAAATCTTCGGTTGCTCCAGAAAGTGCTGTCATTGTTACCTTTTCTCTTGCATCTGCATTGCTTTCTACTTGTACAAATTCCACTGATACTTCAGGAGCAATATCTCTATGATTTTCCAGCCATGTTTCAAAATACTGCTGGCGATACTGCGGATTTCCATTCATATAAAATGTAACTGTTCCCTTTGGATAAACCTTCGCTTCCTCTGCCGCCTCCGTCTTAGCTTCGCTCTCCCCGCCAGACTCCTTATCGGTTGTTTCAGCTGATGTTGTTATATCTCCGCTCTGTTCTTGTTTTTGACATCCGCTTAAACATAATGCTGCTGCCAGTCCCAATAATACCAGATTTTTTCTTCTCATAATCATTTCCTCCTTTATTGATTATAATGTTCTTGCTGCTTCTACTGCCATGCGAACTCGTTCGTATGGAATCTCTGTAGGTAACGTACAATCTGCCCCTAAAATAAAACTTGTACGGCCAGCTTCCTCTACTGCATCTTTTACTGCCTGATGGATTTCTGCTTGGCTTCCATCAATTAAAACTCCACTACGATTTTTCAAGCCACCCATAATACAGGTTTCAGGGAAAAGTTTTCTTCCCTCTTTTAAAGAAAACGGCGCTTCATATACTCCCCAATTGGCCACATCTGTCAGTTCTCCATAATCGCGATATCTTTCCATATTCAGGCCATCTTTACAGATATGTAAAAAGCAATAGCCGCCTGCCTCTTTAATTGCTTTCATAATTTTCAGGTCATACGGCTTAAACCATCTCGTATGTTCTTCATCTGTAAGCAAATCTGCTTCTCCTCCCAGAGCTGCATAATAAACGCCATCTACCCCCAGATGAATATAGGTTTTTGCCAGTTCACACATCCCCTCAGTAATTCTGTCAAAAGCAGCCAAGACTGGTTTTTCGTTTTTCCTAAGAGAATCAAGGACAAATTTCCTTGCCTTTAGGTATTCCATTCCCCCCATTTCAAATGGATGTACCGAAGACGCTACAATTCCATGAAGTGTTCCTAAAGAAAATGCATTTGGATCACTTTTCTCCAAAATTCTTTTTGTAAGCTCTGCCTGATGCTGCATAAATTCATCGTCCATCGAAACTGCTGGAATCTTATCAAAATCTTCCGGTTCTTTTACCCCTGAAACTACCGGAACAAGATTTTCATTCATGATTTTGATAATATCCGTATCCGTTTTTTCGAAAAAATCAAGATGAGCTTCTACTGCCTGTTCTCCTTTTGCTACACTAGCTGGAAAATGCAGAGAAAATCCTGACGGGATCTTATCTACTTCTTCCCCTTGAATCGCCCTAATTACCCTTTCTCTTTTTTTCATATTTCCCCTCCAAGTATTTCTGTAATAATATTAGTAGTAATATGAGTAAAGTATACTATATGGTAATACAGTTGTCAAGAGCGCATTGTGCATTTTTGTTACTATTTTAAGGATTAAGCCATTTTTTATATGCAATAGTACCATTATTTATAGCTAACTATTTTTAACAACAAAAAAACTGCTAGAGAACATAGCTTTTCGCTCCATCTTTCTGTTCTCTAACAGCTTTATTTGCTCGCTTGTTTTTCATAAATTAAAAGCGATGCATCTTTTGAATTTCTTCTTTTATAGAGGCAATATCCTGGCTAAGCTTCTCGCAAGCTTCCTTCAAATCTCCCATCCGAATACTATTTACAATTTCCTTATGGCACTGATTATTAGTCTCATTCGCCTTTTGCCATGCAGTATGAAAATACTGTGCAATATATCTTGAACTTTGCTTTAAATTCTTTTGAAGTTCCTGATACCCATAAGCATTACGATTTAATTCATATAATTTCAAATGGAACGACTCATTTCTGTTCCAGTCCGGCACAATCAATTCCTCTGGCGTCTTGTCTGAAAGTTCATCAAGCACGCTAATATCTTCCTGTGTAATATATGGAAATGCCCTTCTAAGACCACTGGTTTCTACGTCAATCCGATATTCTAAAACATCCAAAACCTCTTTTAAAGATACTGGCCTTACTTGATAGCCTAATCTGGGCAGACTTTGAAGCACTTGATCCTTACAAAGTTCAAGCAAAGCCTCTCTAACAGGAGATTTGCTCACAGAATATTTTTCAACCAACTTATTTTCTGTTAAAATTTCATTTGGTTCATATTTCCCAGAAAATATGTCATTATAAACTTCATTGTAGACTCTTTCTTTTATGGTCATATTTTTGAATCGCTTTCTATTTTATTTGAGAGCAGCCTCTCTGATGTTCAATCATTACAGTTATTTATATTATAGCAGAATTTTTTTGCTAATCAAAGAGTTAAGATATATTTTTCTCTCTTTGATTTCCAAGCATCACATTTAAAATCTCTACATCTGTCTGTTTCATTCCAATTCTTCCAACATATCCAACAGCTTGTATCGTAGTTTCAGCACTTTTCTGCATCAATCCTTCTCCACTTATAAAGTTTCTTTTTTTCATGCTCATATTGTGGGCCATAATAGCAGCATCAACAGCAGAAGCAATCTTTGCAGCGCAAGACGGCTTTGCTCCATCGCAAACCATGCCGCCAATATTACAAATGGTATTGGTTACAGTAGTGCCAATTTGTTCCAATGTTCCACCACACAAATAAGTAATAGCCGCTCCGGCTCCAGCTGCCGCGCAAACTGCGCCGCAATATGCAGATAACGAACCTATCCACTTTTTCTGTTCTTGTGCCAATAAATTGCTAATACATAATGCCCGATATAAAGTTTCTTCTTTTATGTTCATAGTCTTTGCATATTCAATTACAGGCAAAGATGCTGTCATTCCTTGATTTCCACTCCCAGAATTAATTACAACCGGCAAAGCGCAACCGCTCATTCGTGCGTCTGAACCAGCAGCAGCCCGCGCTTTTGCCCGCACCCCTACTTCTTCATTTCCATAGGTATCTAAAAGTGTTCTTCCCACCTGACATCCCCACTCATGAATAAGTCCTTCTTCTGATATGGCACTATTATATTCTACTTGACGTTTCAAAACATCCTTCACATCATCTAACCGAACACTCTGTGCAAATTCTACAATATCTTTTAAATTCAAAAGTTCTTTCCCATCTGTCCTCGTCTGATCAGACGGTTCCTTATGAAATATGGTTTTTCCATCTTTCTCAATTTTTGTAATATTAGTGTGATAATCCTCAATTGTAACAGACGCTTGATGACCTTCATTTCTTACAATCACCTGAATATAAAGATTAGGCATACCCTCCTTCAAGCTGCAGTGGCAAAAAAGTGTTTTCAGCAAACTTTTGGTCTGCTCTATTTCTTCTTCACTAATTTCATTCAAAACTTCTAATCCGTTTTCCCATCGTCCTCCCACGCATCCTAAAACCGCTGCTGCTGAAATTCCTTTTAGTCCACCTGAATTTGGCACTTTTACACTTTGGGCATTTTTTATAATATTGCCACTGCAAAACACTTCCATTTCTTCCGGAAAATTTCCCAACTCTGCCCTTGCTCTTGCTGCCCCAAATGCAATGGCTATCGGCTCTGTACATCCCAGGGCTGGTACTAATTCTTTTCTTAATAACTCAATGTAAGTATCATATATTCTTTTATCCATAGCCCCTCCTACTAATATCACTAATATTATTAGTAATATTAGTATATGATTTAACTAGTAACTTGTCAATCATTAAATCGAATTTTATCTTCCTACCTTTCCTGTCCCCATTTCCAAAGCATAGGAAAGCCCCAGCATTCCATTGCCGCTCCTATCATACAGATTCCAAACAAGCAGAGAATTAAAATAAGCTTCGGTGTTCTGCTGTTTTTTCCCGCAAAAGCCGCCAGACTAAGCCAAACCACTCCGTAAAACAGACTGTGGGGCAGTATACTGAGCAAAAAATAAGCGATACCAGTCAGTCCCTTCTGCCAGGTAAACACAGATACCGTAACCCCCATTGTCAATCCGGCATATGCAAATAAGCACAAAAAGCACACCGCTCCATACGGTGTCATTCCAACCAGCCAGCCAATAAGGACTGCAAAGCTTCTTCTTTTGAACAAATGAAAGAACAAGGACAAATCTCCTGCTGCTTCCTCTGGATTTGCCCCACCTGCTGAAAACGGGAACGCGCTTAAGCCGGCTTTCAGCTCGCTGCTGGTCATCTGAATAAGAATTGTGCCTGCTGCAACTCCAATTAAAAAGCTTACCAAAAGCCCGTCCCCATACGAGATTCGAATTTTTTTCATAAAAAAACGGCCCCTATCATTGTTTATCACAATGTATGCGAAAGGCCGTTTTCTTATTTCTTATTCTGACTTCTTGTTCTGATTGCTTATTCCGATTCCTTACTGTTGGTTTCCGTACTTGGCCGCATAAGTCATAATAGCAGCCACTGTTTTTCCATCTGTCATTTTTCCTGTATAAATCAGTTCCTGCAAATCTTTTAAATCCCACTCTTCCAGCTCAATCTGCTCGTCTTCATCTAAATGCTGGCGGGAAGGGATTAAATCTCTGGCCAGAAAAATATCTATATATTCATCACAAAATGCAATGGTCGTATTCAGACTTAACAAATATTCCAGCTTTTCGCAGCGGTACCCGGTTTCTTCTTCCAGCTCCCGGTAAGCGCATTCTATTTTCGGCTCATCCGGTGCATCCAGCTTGCCCGCTGGTATCTCTAAGGTATAGCGGTCCAGCGCATTTCTATACTGACGTACCATTAAAATTTTTCCTTCTGCAGTAACCGGAACAACTGCCGCCGCCCCATCGTGATGAATAAAATCCCAATGCGCCTCATGTCCGTTGACTACAACTGTATCTTCATAAAACTTTAAAATCGTACCCGTATACTTTAATTCTCTTTTTTTACGGATTACCGGTATATTTTCCTGCTGTTCCATAATATTCCTGTTTCCTTTCTTTTAACTCTTGTTTCTAATTTTTATTTCCGTTTCTTCTTTCCGTTTCTTATCCTTATTTCAGTCTGGAATTTTTCAGATAGCTTGCGTCGCAAGCCTTGATAACCGCGCTCCTAAAGCCGCTTTCCTCTAATGCGGAAACACCTTCTATGGTCGTCCCGCCTGGCGAGCAGACCATGTCTTTTAATTCGCCTGGATGCATCCCTGTTTCCAGCACCATCTTTGCACTTCCCAAAACTGCCTGAGCCGCCATCTCATAAGCGTCTTTTCTCGGAAGTCCATATTTTACCGCGCCGTCTGCCAGCGCCTCAATAAACATATATACATAGGCAGGAGAACACCCGCTGACGCACCCTACTGCATCAATCAGTTTTTCCGGGACAATCTTCATTTTTCCAAAGGAATTAAAAATCTTCCCGATTTCCAACTTTTCTTCTGTTGTAAACTGGCTTTCATCCATGCAGACCCCGCTCATTCCTTCTCCAACCAATGCAGGCGTATTTGGCATGGAACGGACGATTCTCTTATCTTCTCCCAGCTTCTCTTTCAAATACCTGGTGTCAATGCCTGCTGCAATGGAAATGATAATCTGTTCCTTTTTTACGACCGGTGCTAATTCTTCCATTACCTGATCCATATACTGAGGTTTGACTGCCAAAATCAGATAATTTGATCTTGCGGCGCAGTCTTTTCCACTTTCTGCGGCACAGACGCCGGTCTGCCCTTCCACCCACAGCCGTCTCTCTCTGTTTACTTCCGAAAATGTCACTTCTTCTTTTGGAATATAGGCCAGCAATCCTTTTAAAATCGCATATCCCATATTTCCCATTCCAATAAATCCGATTTTTGCCATCTTATCTCCTTTTCTATTTTTCTTCCTATGAAAAATGAAAAAAGGCATCTGGACACACCACATACATGGGCATCCAAACGCCTTTGCCATTTTTCTAGAATTTTAAAGCCTATTTTGCGTAATCGATCACCCGTGATTCCCGGATAACGTTTACCTTAATCTGACCTGGATATTCCAGTTCGTCCTCGATTCTCTTTGAAATGTCACGAGCCAGCAATACCATGCCGTCATCGTTAATCTGCTCCGGAACAACCATAATCCGGACTTCTCTTCCTGCTTGAATCGCAAAGGACTTGTCCACTCCTTTGAAGGAATTGGTAATATCTTCTAACTGCTTTAATCTGTTGGTATATGTCTCCAGAGTCTCTCGTCTTGCACCTGGTCTTGCAGCAGAAATAGTATCTGCAGCCTGAACAATGCAGGCAATCAGGCTCTGTGGTTCAACATCGCCATGGTGGGATTCCACTGCATTAATTACGGTCGCTGACTCTTTGTACTTGCGGCACAAATCAACGCCTAATTGGATATGGGAACCTTCCATCTCATGGTCAACGGACTTGCCAATGTCATGTAATAATCCAGCACGTTTGGCCAGACGGACATCTAAGCCCATCTCTGCTGCCAGTAACCCGGCAAGGTGAGCTACTTCAATTGAGTGCTTTAATGCATTCTGTCCATAGCTGGTTCTGAATTTCATCTTACCCAGAAGTCTTACTAATTCGGGATGAATACCGTGAATACCAACCTCAAGAGTTGCTGCTTCGCCTTCTTCCCGCATCATTGTTTCTACTTCTTTTTGTGCTTTTTCAACCATCTCTTCGATTCTGGCCGGATGAATCCGTCCGTCCACAATCAAACGCTCCAAAGCAATCCGGGCAACTTCCCGTCGAATCGGATCAAACCCTGATAATACGACTGCTTCCGGAGTATCGTCAATGATCAATTCTACGCCGGTCAAGGTCTCTAAGGTACGGATGTTACGTCCCTCTCGTCCAATAATACGACCTTTCATCTCATCGTTAGGAAGCTGTACTACAGAAACTGTCGTCTCTGCAACATGATCGGCAGCGCATCTCTGGATGGCTGTCACGATATAATCCTTTGCCTTTTTATCGGCTTCTTCTTTTGCTTTGTTTTCCAGTTCCTTAATCATTTTTGCGGTGTCATGCTTTACGTCTTCTTCAACAGATTTTAAAAGATATTCCTTTGCCTGTTCGGAGGTTAGACCTGAAATTTTTTCCAGTTCCTGTATCCCTTTCTCGTAAAGTAAATCCACTTCTGCAGAACGCTTGCCTAAAGATTCCTCTCTGGAAAGTAATCCTGCTTCCCTTTTTTCAAGGGCATCTGCTTTCTTTTCTACATTTTCTTCTTTGCTTAATACTCGCCGTTCATAACGCTGAAGTTCTGCTCTTCTCTCTTTTGTTTCTTTGTCCAGCTCATTCTTAGTCTTTAACGACTCTTCCTTTGCTTCCAGAAGAGCTTCCCGCTTCTTGGTTTCTGCTACCTTTAACGCTTCATCTATTATCTCCCTGGACTTTTCTTCGGCAGAACCAATCTTACTCTCGTAACTTTTAATCCGGTATTGGGTCGCCGCAATCCAGGTAATAACAGCTACTACTACGCCTGTTATACATACAGCTATTACTGGTGACACAGGAGCACCTCCTTATTTAGTTTTCATTGTACGAACTACAACAGTATAATTTTATACGTTTTTCGGTAATGTGTCAAGTCTAATACAAAGTGTTTGGGAAATTACAGTCAATCTGCCCAAATATCATCCTGCATTTTTGTCATAACACTATGAATCACTTCAAAGGAGTAGCCTTTTCGTGCCAGCATTCCAACCGCTCTCTCATATTCTTTCCGTTCTAATGTCCTTCCCCAAAATCCCTTTTTCTCTAAAATCGTCTGGATCTGGGCCTTTTCATCAATATCCTGTTCCCCTAAAATCTGTTCTGCCAGTTCCCTGCTGACTCCCTTCTGCAAAAGGCCGTTCATCATCTGGCGCCGGCTCTTGCTCTGGCTGTGTGACTGCACATACCTGGTTCCATATGCTTCGTCATCTACATAATGAAATCTCAGGGTCATGGAAATGGCTGACTCCACTGCCTGTTCTGGATAACCTTCCCTGGTTAAACGTGTACGCAGGGCAGATTCCGTCTTATCCGAAAATTCAAGGAGATGAAGCGCCCGTTCCCTGGCTCTTGCACATAAAATCTCCATTATCTCTGCCAGTGCTTTTTCTTCAAGGAACATTCCTTCTTCCACTCGGAATTTGCGGATATCGCTGGGGTATAAGACAAGCGCAAGATCCCCTTCCAGAAGGATCTTGCGTCTTTTCTTATCAAACTCCGCAATACTCAGTACCCGGAGTCTGCTCATTCTTTTTCACTCTTCGTTTCTGCCGCCGTTTCTCTGGCTTCCTGTTCCTGAGCCTGTCCTTTCCCAGAACCGCCCTGAAGATTGTATTTATCTCTTACCTGCTGTTCAATCTCCTGGCAGATTTCCTGGTTATTCTGCAGATAAATCTTAGCATTCTCTCGGCCCTGTCCAATCTTAGCTCCGTTGTAAGCGTACCAGGCTCCGCTCTTTTCGACAATATTTTCCTTAGCCGCCAGATCTAAAATATCCCCAACCTTGGAAATTCCCTTACCGAACATAATATCAAACTCAGCCTCTTTAAATGGAGGCGCAATCTTATTTTTTACAACCTTTACCCGGACGCGGCTTCCAATGGCCTCTCCGCCCTGTTTTAAGGTCTCAGTACGGCGTACATCCAGACGGACAGAAGAATAGAACTTCAGCGCGCGGCCGCCTGTCGTTGTCTCTGGATTTCCAAACATAACGCCAACTTTTTCACGAAGCTGGTTAATGAAAATGACAATACAATTGGACTTGCTGATCACTGCAGTTAATTTTCTCAAAGCCTGGGACATCAGACGAGCCTGAAGGCCTACATGGGAATCTCCCATCTCACCGTCAATCTCTGCCTTTGGAACCAGGGCTGCAACGGAGTCCACAATTACAATATCCACTGCTCCGGAGCGCACCATCGTCTCTGTAATCTCCAGCGCCTGCTCTCCATTATCCGGCTGTGAAATGTAAAGATTATCAATATCTACCCCTATGGCCTTTGCATAAACTGGATCCAGTGCGTGTTCTGCGTCGATGAATCCCGCAATCCCGCCTCTTTTCTGGACTTCTGCTACCATATGAAGGGCAACGGTCGTCTTACCACTAGACTCTGGACCGTAAATTTCCACAATACGTCCTCTTGGAACCCCGCCTAATCCTAATGCAATATCCAGGCTTAAAGAACCGGTCGGGATCGTCTCGATATTCATATTTACTCCGGATTCTCCAAGTTTCATCACAGAACCCTTGCCATAAGCTTTTTCAATCTGAGTTAAAGCGGCATCCAATGCCTTTAATTTATCGTCTTTATTCATAGCGTCCTCCAATGCGAACAAACGTTCTATTTGTACCTATAACTATAATATATCCTTATTGAAATGTCAACTGGTAATTTTGATTCCCACCATCAAATATCACCGCCCTTCTTTGGCCACAGTCATTTGTCATATAGGAAATTTTCCGGAGAATACCGGTTAAGCAATCAGGCAGAAAGAAATCTGCCGAATATAAAAATTATATCGTATTTAGAGACTGGATTCAAGACTCTTTTCTGGAAAATGAGCGTTTTCTGCTTCCTGCTTGAACGCCAGGCTTTGATTTCTCATAATAATATCTCTCGTATAATATCTTTTAGATACATAAATCCATGTATCTTGGTTAATAAGTTACC